>NZ_CYTY01000032.1:0-78927 GCF_001298995.1 Achromobacter sp. 2789STDY5608615 | reverse complement strand
CCGCGGCGCCGGCCGTGGCGGCGCCGGCGGCGGCCGGCGCGGCGGTAGCGCCCGCGGTGTTGTTGGCGGCGGCCGGCGGCGTGGTGGCCTGGCGCTGCTGGGTCACATTGGAGGATTGGCGGCCGACGCTGCTGCCGCCGCCTGCGCGGCGGGCTTCGGCGTCAAACGACGCCGTCACCAACGCTGCGCCGGAAATGGCGATGAGCGCCGCGGCGACAAACCGCGAGAAACAGAATTTGGTCATGGATTTGCTCCCTCGTACCCGCGCTTCCCGCTGCCCCGAGCAGCGGAAAGCCGCACGGATCGTGCGGCCGTTCAGCGCGACTTTCTTACAATAATCTGAATGACGTAAGAATAACGGACAAGCCGTCGCCCCACAAGTTCCCCCGGGGCGAAGAAAAGCCGTATCGGACCCCGGGACGTTCAGCCCAGGCGCACACCCTCATGCAGGGCGGCGATGCCGGCCGTCAGGTTGAAGTACTGCACCCGCTCCAGGCCGGCGGTGCGCAGCATGTCCGCCAGGGTTTCCTGGTCGGGGTGCATGCGGATGGATTCCGCCAGGTAGCGGTAGCTGGCTTCGTCCTTGGCCACGGTCTTGCCCAGCCAGGGCAGCACGTTGAAGGAATACCAGTCGTAGGCCGGCGCCAGCGGTTTGGCGATGCGGGAGAATTCCAGCACCAGCAGCTTGCCGCCCGGCTTGAGCACGCGGGTCATTTCGGCCAGCGCGCGGTCCTTGTGGGTCATGTTGCGCAGGCCGAAGGCCACGCTGACGCGGTCGAAATAGCCCGTCGGGAACGGCAGGCGCTCGGCGTCACAGACGGCCGTGGGCACCAGTTGGCCGGCGTCGGCCAGGCGGTCGCGGCCGACCCGCAGCATGGAATCATTGATGTCGGTCAGCCAGACCTCGCCGGTGGGGCCGGCGCGCTTGGCGAAGGCACGGGCCAGGTCGCCGGTGCCGCCGGCGATGTCCAGCACCTTCATGCCGGGGCGGATGGCCGCGCGGCCGATGGTGAAGGCCTTCCAGACGCGGTGCAGGCCGGCCGACATGAAATCATTCATGATGTCGTAGCGCTGGGCCACGGAATGGAAGACTTCGGCGACTTTGCGGGCCTTGTCGTGTTCCGGCACCGATTGGAAGCCGAAATGCGTCGATTGGGAGGCGGAATCCGCGGAATGTTGCGATTCGGAGGGGTTTTGCATGGTGAATTCCCGATATATCGTCCAATGGTAGCCTATCGGAGACTGCCGGATGCCGCCGGCGGGGCCGGGAACGCACGCTTTGGTCACATACCTGAAATATTGCGGCCATACTATCGCAATGTTCGCGCCGCGCCGGCGCTCCGAAGCGTGCCCTATTCGCCATGTCCAGCACCATCCTCGTCGTCGAAGACGAACCCGCAATCCAGGAACTGATCGCCGTCAACCTGTCCTTCGCCGGCCACAAAGTGCTGCGCGCCTTCGACGCCGACCAGGCCCAGACGCTGATCCGCGCCGAACTGCCCGACCTGATCCTGCTGGACTGGATGCTGCCCGGCACCTCCGGCCTGGCCATGGCGCGCAAGCTGCGCAACGATGAGCGCACCCGCGCCGTCCCGGTCATCATGCTGACCGCCAAGGGTTCCGAGCAGGACAAGGTCGACGGCCTCGAAGCCGGCGCCGACGACTACATCACCAAGCCCTTCTCGCCCAAGGAGCTGATGGCCCGCATCAAGGCCGTGCTGCGCCGCCGCGCGCCGCAGCTGACCGACGACGTGATCGACGTCGGCGGCCTCAAGCTGGACCCCGTCACGCACCGCCTGTCGGGCAACAGCCAGTCGCTGCAGATCGGCCCCACCGAATTCCGCCTGCTGCACTTCTTCATGACCCACCCGGAACGCGTGTTCTCGCGCTCGCAACTGCTGGACCAGGTCTGGGGCGATCATGTCTTCGTCGAGGAACGCACGGTCGACGTGCACATCCGCCGCCTGCGCAAGGCGCTGGAACCCAGCGGCCACGACGCCCACGTGGAAACGGTGCGCGGCAGCGGCTACCGGTTTACGGCACAGGTCCCGGCGCGGTAAAACTCCCGCACGATGATCTGGCTGCGCACTCTTATCCTGGTCGCCCTGTGGGCGGCGGTCGCGCTGTTGGCGCAATGGCTCATGGGCGATCCGGCCGGCTGGGTGCTGTTCAGCGCCGCGCTGGTCACCATGCTGCTGTGGCGCAGCTGGCGCCTGCACCTGGTGTCCCACTGGGCCAGGCACCCCGACACCTCGCCGCCCGCCTCGGTGGGCCCCTGGGACGACATCCTCGCCCCCCTCTACCGCTACACCCGGGCCCGCGCCCGCGAGCTGACCGAGACCCGCGACACCATGCAGGGCATGCTGGCGGCCGCCCAGGCGCTGCCGGACGGCGCGGTCACCCTCAATGAAGACTTCCAGATCGACTGGTGCAACCGCATGGCGCGCCAGCACCTGGGCCTGCGCCTGCCGGCCGACCGCGGCCACAACCTGCTGAACCTGCTGCGGGCGCCGGAATTCGTCGAATACGCCCACCGCGCCTCCTGGCCCGACCCGATCCTGGTGCGCCTGGGCCAGAACGGCCAGGAACGGCTGATGATGATGCAGCTGACGGCCTACGCCAGCAACCAGCGCCTGCTCATCACCCGCGACGTCACCCAGATCGAGCGCCTGGAGACCACCCGCCGCGATTTCGTCGCCAACGTCTCGCACGAACTGCGCACGCCGCTGACGGTGCTGGCCGGCTTCCTGGAAACGCTGCGCGACATGCCCGCCGACGCCCTGCCGCCCGAGCAGCGCGCGCAGTACCTGGACATGATGCACGAGCAGGCCCAGCGCATGCAGGCCATCGTCGAGGACCTGCTGACGCTGTCGACGCTGGAATCGTCGCCAGGCAGCGACCCGCGCGCGGTCAACATGGGCGCGCTGCTGCAGAAGGCGCGCCAGCAGATCGAGGCCCTGTCGGGCGGACGCCACGTGCTCGAATGGCACATCGACGAATCGCTCGACGTGCTCGGCGCCGAGACCGAACTGACCTCCGCCCTGTCGAACCTGCTGACTAACGCCGTGCGCTACACCCCCGACGGCGGCACCATCACCGTGCGCTGGGAACGCGAACCCGACGGCGGCGGCCGCTACAGCGTGCAGGACACCGGCATCGGCATCCCGGCCCGCCACATCCCGCGCCTGACCGAACGCTTCTACCGCGTCGACCGCGGCCGCTCGCGCGCCGTCGGCGGCACCGGCCTGGGGCTGGCGATCACCAAGCACATCGCCATGCGCCACGATGCCGAGCTGTTCATCACCAGCGAACCCGGCAAGGGCAGCCTGTTCGCGCTGCGCTTCCCGCCGGACCGCATCGCCGTCGACCCGTCCGCCTGAACAGGCCTCACGCGATGCACGCCATCCGCGCCGCGATCGCGGCGCGGATGGTAAATTTCCGGCCATGCGCATCCTGGTCATCGAAGACGAACCCAAGCTGGCCGACTACCTCAAGAAAGGGTTGTCGGAACAGAGCCACGTCGTCGACCTGGCGCGCGACGGCGTCAACGGCCTGCACCTGGCGCTGGAAGGCGCCTACGACCTGATCGTGCTGGACGTGATGCTGCCCGGCGTGGACGGCTTCGGCATCCTGGCCGCCGTGCGCGCCAACAAGGACACCCCGATCCTGATGCTGACCGCGCGCGACGCCGTCGAGGACCGCGTGCGCGGCCTCGAAGGCGGCGCCGACGACTACCTGGTCAAGCCCTTCGCCTTCTCCGAACTGCTGGCGCGCGTGCAGGCCCTGCTGCGGCGCGGCCGCTCGCAGGAACCCACCGTGTTCCGCCTGGCCGACCTGGAGCTGGACCTGGCGCGCCGCAAGGTCGCGCGCGGCGGCCGCCGCCTGGACCTGACCGCCAAGGAATTCAACCTGCTGGCCCTGCTGCTGCGGCGCCAGGGCCAGGTGCTGTCGCGCACCACCCTGGCCGAACAGGTCTGGGACATGAACTTCGACAGCGACACCAACGTCATCGACGTGGCCGTGCGGCGCCTGCGCAGCAAGCTGGACGACCCGTTCGAGGCCAAGCTGCTGCACACCGTGCGCGGCATGGGCTACGTGCTCGAATCGCGGCCGGAGCCCGCGCGCGAATGAAACCGCCGCGCGTGCGCTCGATGCAGGCGCGCCTGACCCTGCTGCTGGGCGTCATCGCCCTGCTGGTCTCCAGCGTCGCGGGCGCCACCCTGTTCTGGGCCCTCAAGCGCGAAGTCGAACGCCAGGAGATCACCGAGGTCAGCGGCAAGCTGGAACTCATCAACCACCTGATCGACATGCAGAACAACGCGCGCGGCCTGCACGACCTGGCCGCCACGTTCGACGACATGCGCACCGGCCAGAGCCAGCTGGGCATCTGGATCGTCGACGCGCAAGGGCACCCCGTCTACGGCGGCGACGCGCCCGAAACCCTGCAGACGCTGCCGGACCGGCAGGTGCTGCTGCAACTGGCCGACGGCAGCCGCATGCGCGGCCTGCGCGTCGCGGTCGACGACCGCATCCTGCCGGGCGCGCACCTGACGGTGGCGGTCAGCACCCGCACCAGCTCGCAGTTCCTGTACGCCTACGGCACCGCGCTGGCGCTGATCTGCGCGCTGTGGGTCGGCGCCACGGTGGTGCTGGCGGCCTGGGCGGTGCGCCGCAGCATGGAGCCCACCCGCCGGCTGTCGGAGCAGGCCGCCCGCATCCAGCCCGACAACCTGGCCGTGCGCCTGCCGCTGCGCGACACCGACCGCGAGCTGCACGAGCTGGTGCTGTCGTTCAACCGCACGCTGGAACGGCTGCAGGCCGCCTACCAGCAGATGGAAGGCTTCAACGCCGACGTCGCGCACGAGCTGCGCACGCCGCTGGCCACGCTGATCAACGGCACCCAGGTGACCCTGTCCAGCGGCCGCGACGCGGCCGAGCTGCGCGACGCGCTCGAATCCAACCTGGAAACGCTGGAAGACCTGAAGACGCTGGTCAACGACATGCTGTTCCTGGCCCGCGCCGACCGCGGCGAACGCGCCGCCGACCTGGCGCCGGTCTCGCTGGCCGCCGAGGCCCGGCGCGTCGCCGACTTCTACGAGGCGGCGCTGGAAGACAGCGGCGTCACGCTGCGCTGCGACGGCGACGCCCTCATCGCCGCCAATCCCGGGCTGGTGCGGCGGGCGCTCGCGAACCTGATCTCCAACGCCATCAAGGCCACGCCGCGCGGCGGCGAGATCGTGCTGGCCTGCCAGCCGCTGCCGGCCGGCGCGCGGGTCGAGGTGCGCAACCCCGGCGCGCCGATCCCGGCCGCCGACCTGCCGCGCATCTTCGACCGCTTCTTCCGCTCGGGCCAGGCGCGCGCGCCGCGCAGCGAAGGCCACGGCCTGGGCCTGGCGATCGTGCGGGCCATCGCCCGCATGCACGGCGGCGACGTGGACGCCACCTCCGGCGCCGCCGGCACGGTGGTCGGCATCACCCTGCGCGGCGCCCTGCCCGGGACGCCGCCCGCCAACATTACAAAGAAGTAATCCAGCCGACAGAACCGGGTCACCCCGGTTTTTCTACAGTGCCCGCATGGTCAACTCCCACGAAGGGATCAGCATGCAAGGCACTTTGCTCCGTATCACCCGAACCACGGCACAGGCGGTCCTGGCCGCCCTGCTCGGCGCCGGCTCCGCGTTCGCGGCCGGCACCCACGGCGAACACGCCGGCCACGCCATGCCGGCGGCCTCCGCCCCCATCGGCACGCCCGGCGACGCCGCCCGCGTCACCCGCGCCATCGACATCGACATGACCGACGCCATGCGCTTCACGCCCGCCCAGGTGCAGGTCAAGGCCGGCGAAACGGTGCGCTTCAACGTGCGCAACTCGAGCCGCATCCGCCACGAGATGGTGCTGGGCACCGACGCCGACCTGCAGGCCCACTACGCCATGATGATGAAAGACCCCGGCATGCGCCACGAAGAGGCCAACGCCGTCTCGCTGGACGGCGGCAAGAGCGGCCAGATCGTCTGGAAGTTCGACCGCGCCGGCACCGTGTCCTTCGGCTGCCTGGAACCCGGCCACTACGCCGCCGGCATGAAGGGCGCGGTGTCGGTGCAGTAGCGCCGCCGCGGATCCGTCATGACAGCCTTCCCCATTCCCGCCCGCCGCCGCTTCGTGCAGGGGCTGGCCGCCGGCGGCGCGCTCGCGGCGCTGGGCGGCTGGCGCGCCGCCGTCGGCCAACCCGCGGCCCCCGCCCTGCCCGCCGAACTGCGCGGCACCGAATTCCACCTGGAGATCGGCGAGACCCCGGTGAACTTCACCGGCGCCGCCCGCATCGCCACCACCGTCAACGGCCAGGTCCCGGCGCCGCTGCTGCGCTGGCGCGAGGGCGACACGGTGACGCTGCACGTCACCAACCGCCTGCGCGAACAGACCTCGATCCACTGGCACGGCATCCTGCTGCCCACCGACATGGACGGGGTGCCGGGCCTGAGCTTTGCGGGCATCGATCCGGGCCAGACCTTCACTTACCGCTTCGACGTGCGCCAGAGCGGCACCTACTGGTATCACAGCCATTCGGGTTTCCAGGAGCAGACGGGCCTGTACGGCGCCATCGTCATCGACCCGAAGCGGCGCGACCCCATCGCCGCGGACCGCGACTACACCGTGCTGCTGTCGGACTGGACGGACGAAGACCCGATGCGGCTCTTCGACAAGCTCAAGGCCATGCCCGACTACTACAACCGCAACCAGCCCAGCGTCGAGAGCCTGATCCGCGATGCCGGCGAGAAGGGCTGGCGCGCGGCGCTGTCCGAGCGCCTGATGTGGGAACAGATGCGCATGAACCCGTCCGACCTGGCGGACGTGTCGGGCGCCACCTACACCTTCCTGACCAACGGCGCGACGCCGGCCGGCAACTGGACCGGCCTGTTCAAGCCGGGCGAGCGCGTGCGCCTGCGCTTCATCAACGGCTCGGCCATGACGTACTTCGACGTGCGCATCCCGGGCCTGAAGATGACGGTGGTGGCGGCCGACGGCCAGGACGTGCGGCCGGTCGATGTGGAGGAATTCCGCATCGCCGTGGCCGAGACCTACGACGTGATCGTCGAACCCGCCGAAGACCGCGCCTACACCATCTTCTCGCAGGCGATGGACCGTTCCGGCTATGCCCGCGCCACCCTGGCGCCGCGCCCCGGCATGCAGGCCGAGGTGCCGGCCGTCGATCGCGCGCAACTGCTCGGCATGATGGATATGGGCATGAAACACGACATGGGCGGAGGCGGTCACGACATGGCGGGCATGAGCGGCATGGATCACGGCGCCGCCCCGGCGGCGGCCGGCGCGATGGCCGGCATGAACCACGGCGCAATGCCCGGCATGGACCACGGCGGCGCCCACGGCAGCGGCGCGGACCAGGGCGGCATCGTCGAGGTCAGGCACCCCTATCCCGAGGAACGCGGCCCCGGCAACTCGATGCTGCCCGACGTGGTGTCCACCCGCCTGGACGATCCCGGCATCGGCCTGCGCGACAACGGCCGCCGCGTGCTGACCTACGCCGACCTGCGCTCGATCCGCGAACCCGACGACAACCGCGCGCCGACCCGCGAGATCGAACTGCACCTGACCGGCAACATGGAACGCTACATGTGGTCGTTCAACGGCGTGAAGTTCTCCGACGCCAGGCCCATCGTGCTGCGCCATGGCGAGCGGGTGCGCTTCGTGCTGGTCAACGACACCATGATGACCCACCCCATCCACCTGCACGGCCTGTGGAGCGACCTGGAATCGCCCGACGGCGCCTTCCTGGTGCGCAAGCACACCCTGTCGCTCAACCCCGCGCAGCGCCTGAGCTACCGCGTCAGCGCCGATGCCCGCGGCAACTGGGCCCACCACTGCCACCTGCTGTACCACATGGAGGCCGGCATGTTCAGGGCGGTCGTGGTGGAGTAGGCGATGAGAAAACGGAACATGCGCATTTTCTTTCCCTTGTCGCGCCGCGCCGCGCTGGCCGCCGCCCTGCTGGCGGGCGCGGCCGGCCAGCCGGCCCACGGCCAGGCCATCAGCGACCACGCCGGCATGGACCACGGTTCGATGCCAGGCATGGATCATGGCGCCGCCAAGCCGCCGCCGGCAACGCCGCCGGCCATGGATCACTCGTCCATGCCCGGCATGGACCACGGCGCCGCCAAGCCCCAGCCGGCAATGCCGCCCGCCATGGATCATTCGTCCATGCCCGGCATGGACCATGGCGCGCCCGCCGCCGCCCCGCCCGTCGGCAGCCTGCCGTCCAGCGACGGCGCCGGCCAGCGCGGCTACGACAGTTACGGGATCCACCCGCACATGATGGACAACGCGGCCTCGTCGCGGCTGCTGTTCGACAAGTTCGGCTGGTCGCGCAACCGCGACGGCCAGAACGCGCTGGAGTGGGACGGCCGCTTCTGGTGGGGCACCGCCACCGACCGGCTGATGCTCAAGAGCGAAGGCGAACGCGAAAGCGGCGGCGGCTCGGACGCCAAGGTGGAAGCCTTCTGGAGCCATGCCATCTCGCCCTTCTGGGACCTGCAGCTGGGCGCGCGCCGCGACGTCGGCGCCGGCCCCAAGCGCAACTGGGCGGCGCTCGGCGTCGAGGGCGTGCTGCCCTACAACATCGAGTTCGAGACCACCGCCTACGCCGGCCCGTCCGGCCGCACCGCGCTGGCCATGAAGGCCGAGTACGACCTGCTGCTTACCCAGCGTCTGATATTCACCCCCGAACTCGAGGCCAGCGCCTATGGCCGCAACGACCCCGAACGCGGCATCGGCTCGGGCCTGTCCAAGGGCTCGCTGTCGCTGCGCCTGCGCTACGAGGCCACGCGCGAATTCGCGCCCTACATCGGGGTATCCTTCGAACGTAAGTTCGGCCGCACCGCGGACTATGCGTCCGCCGCCGGCCAAGGCCGCTCGCAGGCCGCCGTGCTGGCGGGCGTGCGCTTCTGGTTCTGATCCTTTCTCGCGGAGACCCATGAAAAAAACCCTCACCCCCGCCCGCCTGCTCCTGGCGGCCGCGCTATCCCTGCCCCTGTACGCGCCGCTCCTCGCGCAAGCCCAGTCCGCGCCCAAGGTCCAGGTCTGGAAGACGCCCACCTGCGGCTGTTGCGAAGACTGGGTCAAGCACATGCGCGACAACGGCTTCGAGGTCACCACCCACGACGTGCAGGACACCGGCCCGGTGCGCCGCAATGCCGGCATGGCCGACTATGGCTCCTGCCACACGGCCGTGGTGGACGGCTACGCCATCGAGGGCCACGTGCCCGCCAGCGACGTGCGCCGCCTGCTGCTGGAAAAGCCCGACGCCGCCGGCCTGGCCGCCCCCGGCATGCCGCTGGGCTCGCCCGGCATGGACGGCCCCGAATACGGCGGCCGCAAGACCCCGCACGATGTCCTGCTGGTGGACAAGCGCGGCGGCGCCAAGGTGTTCCAGGCGTATCGTTGAAACACAGCGCCGGGGTCCGCCCCGGCCACCCGCCTGAAACAATTCATCCCCACCATGGCTATGGGTACCTCTTGCACCGCAGCAAAAATGCGCCACAATAAATAAAACGCATTTCCCACCCCGACCCCTGGCAGTCATGGCACACATCGTCCTGTTCGAGAACATCCACCCGAGCGCCCGCGCCGTCTTCGAAGCCGCCGGCTACACCGACATCGTCACGCACGCCGCGGCCCTGCCGCCGTCGCAGCTGCAGGACGCCCTGCGCGGCGCCCACGTCGCGGGCATCCGTTCTCGTACCCACCTGGATGCCGCCCTGCTGTCCGGCAGCCCCGACCTGCGCGTCGTCGGCTGCTTCTGCATCGGCACCAACCAGGTCGACCTCGACACCGCCATGCAACGCGGCATCCCGGTGTTCAACGCGCCGTTCTCCAACACCCGCTCGGTCGCCGAGCTGGTGCTGGGCGAAGCCATCCTGCTGTTGCGCCGCATCCCCGAGAAGAACGCCCGCGTCCATCTCGGCCACTGGGACAAGAGCGCCGCCGGCGCCTTCGAGACCCGCGGCAAGACGCTCGGCATCGTCGGCTACGGCAACATCGGCTCGCAGATCAGCACCCTGGCCGAAGGCCTCGGCATGCGCGTCATCTACCATGACGTCGAAGCCAAGCTGCCGCTGGGCAACGCCCGCCCGGCCGGCTCGCTCAACGACCTGCTGGAACAGGCCGACGTCGTCACCCTGCACGTGCCCGGGGGCAAATCCACCGAGAACATCATGAATGCGGAGACGATCGGGCGCATGCGCCGCGGCGCCATCCTCATCAATGCCTCGCGCGGCACCGTGGTCGACATCGACGCCCTGCATGCCGCGCTCAAGTCCGGCCACCTGGCGGGCGCCGCGCTCGACGTGTTCCCCACCGAACCCAAGGGCGCCGACGAGCCGCTGGCCAGCCCGCTGATCGGCCTGCCCAACGTCATCCTGACCCCGCACATCGGCGGCAGCACGCAGGAATCGCAAGAGAACATCGGCCGCGAAGTGGCCGAGAAGCTGGTGCGCTTCCTGCAGGCCGGCACCACCAAGGGCGCGGTCAACTTCCCCGAGCTGCCCTACCTGGAGCCGGCCGGCGCCACCCGCATCCTGCACGTGCACCGCAACGCCCCGGGCGCGCTCGGCACGCTGGACAACCTGATGGCGCAGCACGGCCTGAACATCGTCAGCCAGACGCTGCAGACCAAGGGCCAGATCGGCTACGTGATCACCGACGTCGAAGGCCAGGTTGACGACCTGGTCATGACGACGCTGCGCGATCACCCGATCACGGTGCGCTGCGACCGGCTGTAAGCAGGCGCTCTGGACAAAAAAAGGCCCGCTCGCGCGGGCCTTTTTTCATATGCGCTCCGCGCGCAGGATGGCGCGGCTACCGGCAACGCCACGGGAACGCGCCGCCACGCCCCGGACGGCGTCATGTCCGCCCCGCGAAATGATCGGCCACCCAGCGCTCGCAGACTTCCCACAATTGCGGCGCCCCGCGCTGGATCACCGGGCCGTAGCGGGCCAGCACCTGCTCGTGCGACACGCCGTTCTCGGTCCAGGTGCCGCCGCCCGTGAACACGTTGATCAGCAGCGGCTGGAACCGGTCCAGCGCCTTGGCGAAGCGCGCGTCCTCGCTCTCGGCCTGCTCGAATTCCCGCCACAGCGCCAGGAACTCGTCGCCCTGCGGCGAGGGCAGCAGGCCGAACAGCCGTGCGGCCGCCTTGTGCTCCTGCTCGGCCTGCCACGCCGCCGACGAGCCGCCATGGATCGGAAAATCGCCGACGTCGATCTCGACCACGTCGTGCAGCAGCAGCATCCGCATGACCCGCTGGGTATCCACCGGGCCGCTGGCGTATTCGCTCAGCACCAGCGCGTACAGCGCCAGGTGCCAGGAATGCTCGGCGGAATTCTCCTTGCGGCTGCGGTCCAGCAGCGGCGATTGCCGGATGACGGCCTTGAGCCGGTCGATTTCCCGGAGGAAGGCCAGTTGTTGTTCCAATGCGGTCGCTGCCATGGTGTCCTGCGTGGGCGTCAGTCTTCGGTCGGATGTCGATCGAGTCCCCGACACTGTACTGCCATGGCGGCGCTCAGGGCGCCAGCGTGGTTCCGGCCGCCCGCGCCAGGCATTCCGCCATCTTGCCGCCGACGCTGCCGGCGTCGAACGGCAGCCGCCCGATGATGCCGATCTCGCGGTGGAACGCCGCCTCACCCAGCGACACCAGCCGCAGGCCGTCCAGATCGAGGCCGCGCAGACGCGGCAACAGCGCCACGCCCAGCCCATGGCGCACCATGTTGGCGATGGCCTCGATCTCGTCGAGCTCCACCGCCTCGTGCACCGTGATGCGCTGCTTCTTCAGGAACAGGTCCACCACGCGTCCGCCGAAGGACGCGCGGTCGTAGCGGATGAAGGGTTGCGCGGCCAGCACCTCGCGCCACGGCGCGGGCGCCATCGCGGCCGGCATCGCCAGCACCACTTCCTCGCGCAGCAGCGGCTGCCAGCCCAGTTCCGGCGGCAGCGTGAACGGCGGCCGGATCAGCAGCGCCATGTCGACCTCGCCGGCGTCGACCTGCCCCAGCAGCGACAGCGATACCCCCGGCACGATCCGCACCCGCACGTCGGGATAGCCGGCGCGGAACTCGCCCAGCGCCCGCACCAGCAGATCCTGCTGCACCGAGGCGATGGCGCCGATGCGCAGCGATCCGCTGACGTGGCCGGCCCCCGCCGAGGACGCCATGCGCTCGGCCATGGCCACCAGTTCCTCGGCCTGCGGCAGCATCTCGCGGCCATGGTCGTTCAGCACCGCCGCGCGCGCGCTGCGGTCGAACAGCGCCACGCCCAGGTAGTCCTCGAGGCGCTTGATCTGGGCGCTGACGGCCGACTGGGTCAGGCCCAGCTGGGCCCCGGCGCCGGTGAAAGTGCCGTCGCGCGCCACGGCGATGAAGGTCTTGAATTCCTTGATCACGATCAATATTTTCGATGCTAAGACACAAAAAATATCGTTTTTCAATCAAAAAAACAATTCATAAACTAGCAACTCAGGACACGACCCGATGGTGACGGTCCGCATTCTGAATTACCTTTTCCGCCTTATCCGGAGCTTTTCATGACCGCTCAAACCAACCTGCCGCCGTTCCACCTGGCCTTCCCGGTCCGCGACCTGGCCGAAGCCCGCGCCTTCTACGGCGAAAAGCTGGGCTGTCCGGAGGGCCGCAGCTCGCCCGAATGGATCGACTTCAACTTCTACGGCCACCAGATCGTCGCCCACCTGGCCCCCAGCGAATGCGGCCACAAGGCCACCAGCGCGGTCGATTCGCATAATGTGCCGGTGCGCCATTTCGGCGCGGTGCTTTCCATGGAACAATGGGAAGCCATGGCCAAGCGCCTGACCGATGCCGGCACCGAGTTCGTCATCGAGCCCTACATCCGCTTCAAGGGCGAAGTCGGCGAACAGGCCACCATGTTCTTCCTGGATCCGTCGGGCAACGCGCTGGAATTCAAGGCGTTCAAGAACCTGGATTCGTTGTTCGCCAAGTAATCCGTCTCTACAGGTTTCGTGCCGTTGAACGCTATATCAGACATATCTTCTCCGGCCGAAACCGCCTGGCGCATCCAGCCCCAGGGCGACCGCTGCCTCATCGTCTCTTTTGGTGACCAGATCGACGCCGCCATCGGCCGCACCTGTCTGGCGGCGGCGCGCAAGCTGCGCGACGCCGGCCTGCCGGGCGTGACCGATGTGGTGCCGTCGTTCGTGGCGGTGGCGGTGCATTACCGGCCCGACGGCCTGGGCAACGGCCCCACCTACGCCGACCTGGCCGAACGCATCGAAGCGCTGCTGGCCGACGGCATCGCCGCCGACAACGCCGCCGGCCGCGAAATCGACGTGCCCGTCTGCTACGGCGGCGACTACGGCCCCGACCTGCAGGACGTGGCCAAGGCCGCCGGCCTGACGCCCGACGAAGTCATCGGGCTGCACAGCGGCCCGCGCAGCATGGTGTTCATGCTGGGCTTCGCCCCCGGCCATGCCTACCTGGGCGTGCACGACGAAAAACTGAATCTGCCGCGGCGCGCCTCGCCGCGCACGGCGGTGCCGGCCGGCGCGGTGGCCATCGCCAACCGCCAGACCGTGATCTACCCCAACCGGCTGCCCGGCGGCTGGCACATCATCGGCACCACGCCGCTGACCATGTTCGACCCCGCGCGCGATCCTGCCGCGACCCTGCAACCGGGCGACTCGGTGCGCTTCGTGCCGATCCCCCCCGACGAATTCGAGCGCCTGCGGGAGGCCCGGCCGTGAGCGTTGCCGTCATCAAGCCGGGCATGCTGTCCAGCTTCCAGAACCGCGGCCGCGAGGGCTACCAGCACCAGGGCATCCCGGCCGCCGGCGCCATGGACGAACGCGCCCACCGCCTGGCCAACGCGCTCGCCGGCAACACCGGCGACCCCGCCACGCTCGAGATGACCCTGACCGGTCCCACGCTGCGCTTCGACGCGCCGGCCTGCTTCGCGCTGGCGGGCGCCGACCTGGGCGCCACGCTCAATGGCCAGGATATCCCCCAGCACCGGCCGCTGGTCGCCCGCGCCGGCGACACGCTGGCCTTCGGCGCGCGCCCGGCCAATGGCGTGCGCGGCTACCTGGCGGTGCACGGCGGCTTTGCGCTGACGCCGGTGATGGGCAGCGAGACCACTTACCTGCGCAGCGGCTTCGGCGGCTTCGAGGGCCGCGCGCTGGCCAGGGGCGACCAGGTCGGCCTGCGCCAGGCGCTCGACGGCCGCGACCTCGACGCATTGCAAAAGGCCCTGTGGGACCTGCGCATCTACCTGCCCGGCGCGCTCGGCAACAAGCAGCGCGACACCATCCGCTTCCTGCCCGGCATGCAATGGCAGGAATTCTCCGAGGCCACCCGCCATGCCTTCGGCGGCTCGGAATTCCGCATCAGTCCGCAGTCCGACCGCATGGGCTACCGCCTGCAGGGCCCGGCGCTGTCCATGAGCCAGCCGCGCCAGATGCTGTCCGAGGCCGCTTGCTTCGGCACCGTGCAGGTGCCCTCGGGCGGCGAGGCCATCATCCTCATGGCCGACCGGCAGACCACCGGCGGCTATCCCAAGATCGCGCAGATCGCCACCGTCGACCTGCCCTTGCTGGCGCAATACGCGCCGGGGCGCACGCTGCGCTTTTCCCTGATCGAACTCGAAGACGCGCAACGCCTGGACGGCGAGCGCGAACGCGCCTTCACCCAATTGCTGGACGCGCTGGCGCCGCTGCGCGCGCTGCTGGGGTGAACGGCCCTAACCCAGACAGGAACCCCATCATGAGCACAAGCATCGACCTGAACTGCGACATGGGCGAAAGCTATGGCGCCTGGAGCATGGGCAACGACGCCGCGGTGCTGGCCTTCGTCAGCTCGGCCAACATCGCCTGCGGCTTCCATGGCGGCGACCCCGCCACCATGCGCAAGACCGTGGCCGCCGCCCTCAAGCAGGGCGTGGCGCTGGGCGCGCACCCCAGCCTGCAGGACCTGGTCGGCTTCGGCCGCCGCGCGATTCCGATCACGCCGGACGAAGCCTACGACACCACCGTCTACCAGATCGGCGCGCTGGCCGGCGTGGCCGCCTCGCAAGGCGCGCGGCTGCACCACGTCAAGGCGCATGGCGCGCTCTACAACATGGCCGCCAAGGACGAAGTCCTGGCGCGCGCCATCTGCCAGGCGGTCAAGGACGTGGATGCCTCGCTGGTGCTGTACGGGCTGGCCGGCAGCAAGCTGATCGACGCCGCGCGCGCCATCGGGCTGACGGCGGCCAACGAAGTCTTCGCCGACCGTTCCTACCAGGACGACGGCTCGCTCACGCCGCGCACCCGCGCCGGCGCCATGATCGAGGACGTCGACCAGGCGGTGGCGCAGGTCGTGCGCATGGTCCGGGAAGGCAAGGTGCGCTCGGTCGACGGCAAGGACGTGCCGGTGCAGGCCGACACGCTCTGTATCCACGGGGACCAGCCCAATGCGCTGGTATTCGCCCGCGCCATCCGCGAAGCGCTGGAGCGGGCCGGCATCGCCGTGCGCACGCCGTCCGCGCACGCCTGACGGTCGCGGGCTTATGCGCGCCCGTAGCGCGGCGCGGACTCTTCGGCGTCCTGCAGCGACGCCTCGTGGTAGGCCCGCAGGATGCCCGGCAGCACATCGATCACGTAATTGCGCGTCAGCTCGGCGGCGCGGTCGAAATCGCGCTGGTCCAGCGCCTGCGTGATGCCCTGGGTGTAGGCCTGCAGGTTGTTCGAGGCCATGGTCTGCCTGGCCAGCAGGTAGCGCAGCGGCTCGACCTGCTCGTACAGCTTGGTCAGCACGTCCGCCAGCGGCGAATTGCCGGTGAAGCGGGCGCTGGCCAGGTAGAACTCGCGCAGCGCCGAGATGTAGGCGCGCACGTCGCCCTTGGCCATGGCGGCCGCGATCGCCTCGTCATAGCTGCGCAACTCGGCCACCAGGGGCGAGATGTCGTCGATCTCGGCGACCTGGCGGATGCAATAGGCTTCCAGCTCCGCGCGCAACTTGTACAGGTGGCGGATCTGGGTTTCGGAATACAGGGTGACCCGGAAGCCTTTGCGTTGGACGTGCGTCACCAGGCCGCTCAGTTCCAGCAGACGCAGCGCTTCCCGGATGGGACTGCGGCTGGTGCCGAAACGCTGCTCCAGTTCCTGTTCCCGCAATGGCTGCCCGGGCCTGATAGTGCCATCCACTATCAATTCACGAATCTGTTCCTGAAGGAAATACGGAATCGTGGCGGGCGCTTTGACGTCCAATCGGCTCCCCTTGTACTGCGTGATGCAAAGTATTGCGACAGCGACAAGATACTAGAAATTTATTGAAACACAAATAGGAAAATTGTTGCAGGAATGCGGGCTGCGAGGGGGCCTCAGTGCCAATCGTCGCGATAGACGAATTTCGGCATCTGCCAGTTGAAGCGCAGGGCCAGCAGGCGCAGCGCCAGCCCGACCGCCAGCGCGATCGGCACGGCGGCGTTGGCCGGCAGCCCCAGGGCCTGCACGCCCAGGTAGAGCGCCCCGGTCACCACCGACACGCTGGCGTACAGCTCCTTGCGGAACAGCAGCGGCACCTCGTTGCAGAGCACGTCGCGCAGCACGCCGCCGGCGCAGCCGGTGATCATGCCGCTGATCAGCACCACCGTGATCGGCAATTGCATCAGCTGTGCCACCTGGCAGCCGATGACCGTGAACGCCACCAGGCCCAGGGCGTCGGCCAGCAGGAACACGCTGCGCAGGCGCCGCATCACCGGGGCGATCAGCGCGGTCAGCAGGGCCGCGCCCGCCGTCATCCACAGGTACTCGGGATGCACCACCCAGGTCAGCGGGTAGTGCCCCAGCAGCACGTCCCGCAGCGAGCCCCCGCCCAGCGCGGTGACGCAGGCGATGATGCACACCCCCATCCAGTCCATGTCGCGCCGGCCGGCCGACAGCGCGGCGGTCATGGCTTCGGCCACGATGGCGACCAGGTAGAGCGTGTGCAGCAGGGCGGGCGAAAGATCGTAGAACATGGAGCGGGCGGAAATGGGGCAAAGGCCGCCCGAAAATCGGGGAACGGTCGCGGGGAACGGTCGGCGGCAGGCCCCATTGTATTGACGCGGGCGGCGGCCGGCGCATTGCCGGACGGCCGCGCCTCCCTTACGCTGGAAGCGCGTTGACATCGGTCAAGCCCCGGTCCGCGCCCCGGCGGGACAATGGGAGTGTGCCCGCAAGGGCGATAACGGCCGGACGGCGGGCTAGCGGGAGTCACCGGCCCGGCCCCATCTCGGGAGAAACGTATGTCGCAACAACCTGGCCCCATCCTTCTGGCCACGGACCTCAGCGCGCGGGGCGATCGCGCCCTCGATCGCGCGCTGCAACTGGCCAAGGAACTCGATACCAAGCTGGTCGTGCTGCACGTCATGGAAAACCACGGCGTGTCGGCGCGCCTGACCACCCCGGTCTGGCGCCGGCTGGCCGCGGACCACAAGTCGGTGGCCGAGCGCGAACTGGCCGAAGACCTGGCCAACGCCGGCATCGCCACCGAAGTCGTGGTGGTCACGGGCGATCCGCTGATGCGCATCATGGAAACCGCCGACAGCTTCGGCTGCTCGCTGATCATCGCCGGCATCGCCCGCGACGAGACCCTGGGGCGGCTGCTGCTCGGCACCACGGTCGAGAAGCTGGCGCGGCAGGCGCGCCAGCCGGTGCTGGTGGTCAAGAACCGGCCGCGCAAGCCGTACCGCGACGTGCTGGTGGCCACCGACTTCTCGGCCGGCTCGCGCCAGGCGCTGCGCGCCGCGCTGCAACTGGTGCCCAACGCCGACCTGACGCTGTTCCACGCCTACGATGTGCCGTTCCAGGGCAAGAACGTGCCGGACGACGCCGTCACCCGCAGCTTCTACCACGCGGCCGAGCAGAGTTCGCGCGAGTTCATCGCCGAGACGCCGGAACTGGCCGACGTGACGCCGCCCAAGGTGGTGCTGGAATGCGGCCAGCCGGAAACGGTGCTGTCGGAATACTCGTTCAACCACCGTTCCGACCTGGTCGTCACCGGCACCCATGGCCGCACCGGCCTGCTGCGCACCGCCATCGGCAGCGTCGCCGAGCGCCTGCTGGAAGCGCTGCCCAGCGACGTGCTGATCGTGCGCCTGACCGACGAGGCGTAACGCGCCGCCCTGGCGCCCGGCCCGCACGGGCCTGGCGTCAGGCGTCGTTGTCCTGGATCATGGCCTCGATGCGGCCGCGCAGCAGATACAGCAGCAACAGGCCCGGCAGCGCGATGACCACCGTCACCAGGAAGAACCCGGGCCAGCCCAGGTGCTCCACCAATGGCGGCGTCAAGGGTCCGGCCAGATAGGTCCGGCCCACGGCCGACAAGGCCGACAGCAGCGCGAACTGCGTGGCCGAGAAGCGCTGGCGGCACAGGGCCATCAAGAGCCCGACGAAGGCCGCCGTGCCCAGGCCGCCGCACAGGTTTTCCAGCCCCACCGCCGCGCCCATCAGCCAGATGCTCTTGGGGCTGACGGCGATCAGCCAGTAGCCCAGGTTGGACACCGCCTGCAGCAGGCCGAACACCATCAGCGACCGGTACAGGGTCCAGCGCGACATGATGAGACCGCCGGCCAGCGCGCCGACCACGGTCGCGGCCATGCCCATGACCTTGTTGACCGCGCCGACCTCGGTGGGCGTGTAGCCCGCACCGCGGATCAGGAAGGTGGTCGAGAGCGCGCCGGCAAAGGCGTCGCCCAGCTTGTACAGCACGATCAGCAGCAGCACCGCCAGCGCGCCGCGCCGGGTGAAGAACTCCTGCAAGGGCGCCGACACGGCCTCGCCCAGGCTGCGCGGCGGCTTGGCCACGTGCTCCGGCTCGGGCGCCCACAGCGTCGCCAGCGCGCACAGCAGCATCAGGCCGCCCATCACCACATAGGTATTGCCCCAGCCGATCCACTGGTCGGCCAGGATCAGCGCCAGGCCGCCGGAAACGATCATCGCCACCCGGTAGCCCATGACCTTGATGGCCGCGCCGGCGCCGCGCTCTTCCTTGCGCAGCACGTCGGTGCAATAGGCGTCGAAAGCGATGTCCTGGGTGGCCGACAGGAAAGCCACCAGCACCGCCAGCAGGGACAGCGTCTGCAAGGCCGAAGACGGCGACAGCGTGCCCATGACCATGATCGCCAGCCCCAGCAGCACCTGCGTCACCAGCATCCAGCCGCGGCGCCGGCCCAGCAGCGGCGGCGCATAGCGGTCCACCAGCGGCGCCCACAGGAACTTGAGGGTGTAGGCCGTGCCCACCAGGGTCAGGAAGCCGATCTGCTGCAACGGCACGCCGGCCACGGTGGCCCAGGCCTGCAAGGTGCCGCTGGTCAGTGCCAGCGGCAATCCGCTGGCGAACCCCAGGACCAGCAGGGGCGCGACGCGGGGACTGGTGTAGACGTTGGATACAGCGGTAATGACGGTCTCCTGGAACGAGCCGCCGCGGCGCACGGGCGTGCGCGGCGGGCTTGCGGCATTTTAGGCGCTGGCGCCCGGGCCGTCAGCCCGCGTTGCAGAATGTCAGGGCGAGGCGAAGCGGTACACCGCCAGGGTGCTGCGCCAGCTCGGGAAGGCCTTGATCTCGCGCCCTTCGTTGAAGGTGGCGCGTTCCAGGATGCGCAGGCCCAGCTCGCCGGCCAGCTGCTCGAAGTCGCGCAGCGTGCACAGGTGGATGTTGGGCGTGTTGTACCACTGGTAGGGCATCTGGCCCGTCACCGGCATGCGCCCGCGCAGGATGGCCCAGCCGTGCGGCCAATAGCCGAAGTTGGGGAACGACACCACGCCATGGCGCGCCACCCGCGCCATTTCGCGCAGGATGTGCTCGGTGCGGTGCATCGACTGCAGCGTCTGCGACAGCACCACGGTGTCGAACTGCTTGTCGTCGAACAGCGCCAGGCCGTCTTCCAGGTTCTGCTGGATCACCTCGACGCCGCGCCGCACGCAGGCGATGACGCAGGTGTCGTCCACTTCGACGCCCGCGCCGCGCACCTGGCGCTGATCGCGCAGGTGCGCCAGCAGGGCGCCGTCGCCGCAACCCAGGTCCAGCACGCGGCTGCCGGGCTCGATCCAGCTGGCGATGCGCGCCAGGTCGGGCCGCAGCGTGGCCAGGGCGGGACGGGGAGTCACAGGAGTCATGCGGAGCGTCCTTCGGTCTGGGCGGCGCCGGTCAGCTGCAGTTCACGGGCGATGCGCTCGTAGTAGCCGCGCACCACCGCATGGTAGCGCGCGTCCTCCAGCAGGAAGGCATCGTGCCCGTGCGGCGCGTCGATCTCGGCGTAGGTGACCGGGCTGGCGTTCTTGAGCAGGGCGCGCACGATCTCGCGCGAGCGCTCCGGCGGGAAGCGCCAGTCGGTGGTGAACGACACCAGCAGGAAGTCGGCCTTGGCCGGCGCCAGCGCGCGCGCCAGGTCGCCGCCGGTCTTGCGGGCCGGATCGAAGTAATCCAGCGCGCGGGTGATCAGCAGGTAGGTATTGGCGTCGAAATAACGGGTGAACTTCTCGCCCTGGTAGCGCAGGTAAGACTCGACCTCGAACTCGACGTCGTAGCCGTAGTGGTAGGCGCCATCGGCCGCCGGCGCGCGCTGGGCGCGGCCGAATTTCTCGGCCATGTCATCGTCGGACAGATAGGTGATGTGGCCGATCATGCGCGCCACCGACAGGCCGCGGCGCGGCACGGTTTCCTGCGCGTAGTAGTCGCCGCCGTGGAAATCCGGGTCGGTGATGATGGCGCGCCGCGCCACCTCGTTGAAGCCGATGTTCTGCGCCGACAGGCGCGGCGTGCTGGCGATGACCACGCAATTGGCCACGCGCTCGGGCAGCGTGATGGCCCAGCTCAGGGCCTGCATGCCGCCCAGCGAGCCGCCCATCACGGCGGCGAAGCGTTCGATGCCGAAGTGGTCCGCGACCCGGGCCTGCGCCTGCACCCAGTCTTCCACCGTCAGCACCGGGAAGGCGGCGCCCCAGGGCTTGCCGGTCTCGGGATTGATGCTGGCCGGCCCGGTCGAGCCGAAGCATGAGCCCAGGTTGTTGACGCCGATGACAAAGAACACATTGGTGTCCACCGGCTTGCCGGGGCCCACCATGTTGTCCCACCAGCCGACATCGCTGGGGCTGTCGGCCGCCTGGCCCGCCACGTGGTGCGAGGCGTTCAGGGCGTGGCAGATCAGCACGGCGTTGCTGCGCGCGGCGTTGAGCGTGCCGTAGGTTTCGACCGCCAGCTCGTAGGAAGCCAGCGACTGACCGCTGAGCAAGGCCAGCGGCTCGTCGAAACGCAGGAAGACGGGAGCGACCAGTCCGACGGAACCGGGATCAGCGGCGTCGGACTGAGAGATGGCGGCGGCGGGCAGGGTCGCGAGCGCGGCGCTGGCCGAATCACCGGCCGAATGTTGGGCAGGAGTGGTCATACGGACCTCTTTAGCTGGATTTATTGGAAGGCGCCCGCAAGCGGATCAGGCAAATCGGCGCCGAAAATTGGGTAGTGCGGCAGGAATTCTAGCACTGCTTGCGCGGGGGGCCGCAAGCGCCCGCGTCCGATACGCGGGCCGGGCGGCGGCTCAGGCCCCCGCCTCCCAGGGTTCATGCCCCAGGTATTCGTAGCGTTCGGTGTTGACGCGCGAGATGCGCCATTCGACCGGCTGGCGGTTGTACGAATACGCCAGGCGGCGGATCTCCAGCAACGGCCCGCCCTCGGCCACGCCCAGCCAGCGCGCATGGGAACGGTCGGCCAGGCAGGTGCGCAGGCGTTCATCGGTGGCGATGACGTTGACGCCGAACACGTCCTGGTACAGCGCGTACAGCGTGCTGGCGCGTTCGCGCAGGTGCGCCTCGGTCATGCCCGGAAAGCGCGATTCCGGCAGGCAGATGTCGTCGACCATGACCACATCGCCGTTCAGCGACAGCATGTTGAGGAACTCGAACACGTAGGCGCCGGCCGGCAGGCCAAGCTTGTCGCGCGCCTCGGCCGAGGCCTTGACGCGGCGAAAGCGCAGCAGCTCGGTGGCCGGATACGACTTGTGGCCGTCCTGGCGCAGGATGCGGAAGAACTTGAAGAAGTGGTGGTTGCGCGTGTGCACCGCGACATAGGTGCCGCGGCCCTGATGGCGCACCAGGATGTTCTCGGCGGCCAGTTCGTCGATGGCCTTGCGCAACGTGCCGATCGACACGCCGAAGCGCTCGGCCAGGTTCTTCTCCGGCGGAATCGCCTCGCCCTGCTTCCATTCGCCTTGCGCCAGCGCGGCAAGCACGGCCTGCTTGACCTGCTCGTACAAGGGACTGCCCAAAGGCACAGTCGATGACAGGCTGGTGTTCATGGGTGCATCGCAATAAATCAGGGCCTCCAGTGTAGCGGCGCGGACCGCCTCGGCTCAAGTCATACAATTCATATATATGATTTAGTTGACATGCGAAAAAGCCCGCCCTAAGATTTGCCGGACGTTGTGATCCGAAGCGCCCGCGGCACTCCGCCGCGCGCTCACCCAGGAGAGGAAGACGATGATTCACGCCGTATTGCACGATGCCAAGGACACGGTGGCGGTCGCCGTGGTGGAGGGCCTGACCGCCGGAACGGAGCTCAATGCCTGGATCATGGACGAGGACAAGATCGTCCACGTGCGGGCCTCGCAGGACATCCCCATCGGCCACAAGGTCGCGATCAAGGACATGGCCGTGGGCGACACGGTCTTCAAGTACGGCGTGGACATCGGCCGCGTGGTCGCGCCGATCCAGGCCGGCCAGCACGCCCACGTGCACAACATCAAGACCAAGCGCTGGTAAGCCGCCTCCCCTCGCCCACACAGGAAACCATCATGTCCGTCATCAATGCTCAGACCACCTTCCAGGGCTACCGCCGCGACAACGGCCGGGTCGGCGTGCGCAACCACGTCATCGTGCTGCCCGTGGACGACATCTCCAACGCCGCGGCCGAGGCCGTCGCCAACAACATCAAGGGCACCCTGGCCCTGCCCCACCCCTACGGCCGCCTGCAGTTCGGCGAAGACCTGGAACTGCACTTCCGCACCCTCATCGGCACCGGCTGCAACCCGAACGTGGCGGCGGTGGTGGTGATCGGCATCGAGGAAGGCTGGACCAAGCGCGTGGTCGACGGCATCGCCGCCACCGGCAAGCCGGTCATGGGCTTCAGCATCGAGCTGCACGGCGACCACGACACCATCATGCGCGCCTCGCGCTGCGCCAAGGAATTCGTGCACTACGCCACCGCGCTCACGCGCAGCACGTGTCCGATCTCGGACCTGTGGGTCTCGACCAAGTGCGGCGAGTCCGACACCACCTCGGGCTGCGGCGCCAACCCGACCGTGGGCAACGCCTTCGACAAGCTCTACGCGCTGGGCTCGACCCTGGTGTTCGGCGAGACCTCGGAACTGACCGGCGGCGAACACATCGTGGCCGAGCGCTGCGCCAACGACGCCGTGCGCGAACGCTTCATGTTCATGTTCGACCGCTACCAGGCCATGATCGACCGCTGGAAGACCAGCGACCTGTCCGAATCGCAGCCGACCAAGGGCAACATCGCCGGCGGCCTGACCACCATCGAGGAAAAGGCGCTGGGCAACATCCAGAAGATCGGCAAGCAGTGCCGCGTCGACGGCGTGATCGACAAGGCCGAGATCCCCGACGGGCCGGGCCTGTGGTTCATGGACTCGTCCTCGGCCGCGGCCGAGATGGTGACGCTGTGCGCGGCCTCGGGCTACGCGGTGCACTTCTTCCCCACCGGCCAGGGCAACGTCATCGGCAACCCGATCCTGCCGGTCATCAAGATCTGCGCCAATCCGCGCACGGTGCGGACCATGTCGGAACACATCGACGTCGACACCAGCGCCCTGCTGCAACGCGAGATCGACCTGAACCAGGCCGGCGACAAGCTGCTCGAATGCATGCTCGCCACCGCCAACGGCCGCTGGACCGCGGCCGAGGCCCTGGGCCACCGCGAGTTCGTCCTGACCCGCATCTTCGAAAGCGCCTGACGGCGCCCGGCCGGCGCGCCACGCGCGCCGGCCGCCCCCGCAGTTCCTCGCAACACACGCACAAAAGCATGCAGACCCGGGCGCAAGCCGCCACGGCAGCACAGGCGTAAGCATTCCTACCCGGGCGCCACCCCCAAGGAGGAAGACAGATGAATCGCGAGCAACACCCCCCGATCGACGACGCCCAGCGCCGACGCCTGCTCGGCGCGCTGGGCGCCGCCGGCCTCTGTGCGCTGGCCCCATGGCAACAGGCCCTGGCGCAGAAGCGCGCCTGGCCGGAACGCCCCATCAACTACGTGGTGCCCTTCCCGCCCGGCGGCCTGACCGACGTGGCCGCGCGCCAGGTCGGCAAGGCCTTGAGCGACGCCGAACGCTGGAACATCGTGGTCGAGAACCGGCCCGGCGGCAGCGCCAACATCGGCGCGGCCCACGTCTCGCACGCCGCCCCCGACGGCTACACCTGGCTGGCCATCACGCTATCGCACGCCGCCAACGCCACGCTGTTCGCCGGCAAGGCCGGCTACGACCTGACCCGCGACCTGACGCCGGTGGCGGGGCTGGCGTCCTCGCCCATCATGGTGGTGGTCAACGCCAAGAGCCCGATCAAGACCATGGCCGACCTGGCGCGCGCGGCCGCCGCCAAGCCGCTGGCGGCCGGCTCCAGCGGCAACGGCACGCCGCCGCACCTGACCCTGGCGCTGTACCAGAAGCTGACCGGCGCGCCGCTGATGCACGTGCCGTACAAGGGCGGCGCGCCGTCGCTGACCGATCTCATCGGCGGCCACCTGGACGTGGTGTTCTCCAACTACCCCGAGTCGCTGTCGCATGTGAAGAACGGCTCGCTGCGGGCGCTGGCCATCACCACCCGCGAACGCAGCGCCGACCTGCCCGACGTGCCCACGGTGGCGCAGGCCGGCCTGCCCGACCTGATCGTGGAGAACTTCACCGGCGTGATGGCCCCCGCCAGCACACCGCCGGAACTGGTGCAGCGCATCGGCGACGCCATCGTCAAACAGGTGTCGCAACCGGCCATGCAGCAGGCGCTGCTGCAATTGGGCTTCGTGCCGCAGCCACGCGGGCCGGCGGAGTTCGGCGCCTACGTGCGGTCCGAAGTGGATCGCTGGGCCAAGATCATCCGCGACGCCAACATCCAGATCGCCTGACCCCGGAGCCCTTCATGCACGTGCTTATCTCGGAGTTCATGGACGCGCCCGCGGTCGACAGCCTGCGGCAGCGCTTCGACGTGCGCTACGCCCCCGACCTGGTGGAGCAGCGCGACGCCCTGCTGCAAGCCGCCGCCGGGGCCGACGCCCTCATCGTGCGCAACCGCAGCCAGGTGGACGCGGCGCTGCTGGCCGCCGCGCCGCGCCTGCGCGCGGTCGGCCGGCTGGGCGTCGGGCTGGACAACATCGACCTGCCCGGCTGCGCCGCGCGCGGCATCCAGGTGGTGCCGGCCACCGGCGCCAACGCGCGCGCCGTGGCCGAGTACGTCATCGGCACCGTGCTGGCGCTATTGCGCGGCGCCTACGCCGCCAGCGCCGAGGTGGCGGCCGGCGCCTGGCCGCGCGCGGCGCTGTCCCAGGGCCTGGAGGCGCATGGCCGCACGCTGGGGGTGGTCGGCTTCGGCGGCATCGGCCAGTTGACGGCGCGGCTGGCGGCCGGCCTGGGCATGCGCATCGTCGCCTGCGACGCGGCGCTGCCGGCCGCCCATCCGGCCTGGGCCGAGACCGGCGCCACCCGCCTGGAGCTGGACGAGCTGCTGACCCGCGCCGACGCGGTCACCCTGCACGTGCCGCTGAACGCCGACACCCACCGCCTGCTGGATGCCGGCCGCATCGCCCGCATGCGGCCGGGCGCCATCCTGGTCAACACGGCCCGTGGCGGCGTGGTGGACGAAGCCGCCCTGGCGGCGGCGCTGCGCTCGGGCCACCTGCGCGGCGCGGCGCTGGACGTGTTCGAACAGGAGCCGCTGCCCGCCGGCGGCCCCCTGGCCGGCGCGCCCAACCTGATCCTCACCCCCCCACATCGCCGGCCTGACACAGGAAGCCAACACCCGCGTTTCCGAGATGGTGGCCGCCGGTGTGACAATAGCGCTTACCGGCGGCGCCCGATGACACGCGGCGCGCCCCCCCCTGACAGGAAGGATATGGCTCACATCTATCTGGACGAACTTCAACACCTGGCCGCGGCCAGCCTGGCCGCCGCGGGCGCCAACCCGGCCATGGCCGACACCACCGCGCGCGCGCTGGTCTTCGCCGAAAGCCAGGGGCTCAGTTCCCACGGCCTGTCACGGGTGCCGTTCTACGCCGGCCACCTGCGCGCCGGCCGCGCCATCGGCAGCGCCGTGCCGCGCATCGCGCACGAACGCGGCGGCGCGGCGCTGATCGATGCCGGCTCGGGCCTGGCGTTTCCCGCCTGCGCGCTGGCGGTCCAGGAAGCGGCCCGCCGCGCCCGCGAGCACGGCGTGGCCTTCATCGGCGTGGCCAACAGCCACCATTTCGGCGAGGCCGGCTACCACCTGGAAGCCCTGGCCGACGCCGGCCTGGTGGCGCTGGCGCTGAGCAACTCGCCCGCGGCCATGCCGGCCTGGGGCGGAAAGCGTCCGCTATTTGGCACCAATCCCATCGCCGCCGTGTTCCCGCGTCGCGGCGGCGGCCGCATCGTCATCGACCTGTCGCTGTCGCAAGTGGCGCGCGGCAAGCTCATGATCGCCGCGCGCGACAACCAGCCGATCCCGCTGGGCTGGGCGCTGGACGCCGACGGCCAGCCCACCACCGATCCCAAGGCCGGCCTGGCGGGCAGCATGCTGCCCGCCGGCGGCGTCAAGGGCGCGATGCTGGCGCTGATCATCGAACTGCTGGCCTGCGCCCTGACCGGCTCGCACTTCGGTTTCGAGACCGAGTCGTTCTTCGTCGACGAAGGCGGCCCGGCGCGCCTGGGCCAGGCCTTCATGGCCATCGACCCCGGTGCGCTGGCCGGCAACGAGGCCTACCTCGAACGCGTCGAGACGCTGGTGGAAGCCATGCTGGAAGACGACGGCGTGCGCCTGCCCGGCGACCGCCGCCGCAAGCTGCGCGACGAGGCGCTCAAGCACGGCGTGGAAGTCCCCGAAGCGCTGATGACGCAGTTGCGCGCCATGTCGGGCGTGGCCTGACACTTTCCTGGCGGCGCCCCGCGGCCGGACAGGCCGCGGGACGCGGCCCGCGCCCCATCCGCTGCCATGCTGACGGTCACGGGGCCGCAGGCGGCACGATCTCCAGTATGAACAAGGCCGAGGCGAACAAGACGCCATCCAGGGGAAGATCCGAGACATAGACGAAGAACTCGCTCTTCATCTTTTCGTGGGTCGTGCCGGTAATGACGCCCGTGCTGGGATCCATCTTCAGCCCACGGGGCAATCCGCCTCCCGCCACGCGATAGGTGACCGGCCGCCCCGCGGCACTGACGCCTGACACGGGTTGATAGTTGACGGCTTCCCCGGCCTGATACGTTTTCGACGACACCAGGACCGTCGCCGTCGGCAACTGGTACGTCACCAGACCGAAACGGGCCTCGGCCTCATGCGCAGGCGAAGCGCTGTCGGTGACAGTGACGGTGTACCTGGCGTCACTGCTATCGACCTGTTCGACCGTCGGTGTGCCCGAGATGATGCCAGTGGCAGGATCCATCGACAAACCGCTCGGCAATGCGGGCGCCACCGTGTACGTGAGCGCGCTGCCGATACCGCTGGACGCCGTCACCGGCGCGTAAGGCGGGAACACCATGGATATCCGCTGGGGCTTCACCGGCGCATTCATCGTGATGGCGATGCCCGGGTTGGAAGACACGCTCAGCTTGAAGGTGGCCGAGGCCGTCTGCGGGGGGCTGGCGCCATCCGTGACCGTGACGGTGTACTCGGTCTCGGGCGACGGGGCCGTCGCCGTGCCGGTGATCTCGCCGCTGCGCGCATCCATGCCCAGCCCGCTCGGCAAAGCCGGCTGGACGCTGAACTGGGGCAGTCCCAAACCGCCTTCGGCCTTGACCGGGCTTTCCGTGACGGGCTTGCCGACCTCGACCGAGATCGTCGTCGTGCCCACGGCCGTCGCGGTGAGTGCCGGCGCGATCGCCAGGGTGAAGGTGCCGGTCGCCGAATGCGCCGGCGTGGCGCTGTCCGTCACGGTGTAGGTGTACGTCGTGATCGCGGACGGCGCGGTCGCGGCCCCCGTGATGGCGCCGGTTCCCGCATTCATGGCCAGCCCCGTCGGCAACGCCGGCGTCACGGTGTACTGATAAGGACGGACGCCGCCCGAGGTCATCGGCGGGGTGTAGTCGACCGGATCCGTGACCCGATGCTCCTCGCCATGGTTGAACACCGACGTCTTCAGCCCCGCATTGACGGCGAGCGAGAAGGTCGCGGCGGCTTTATGCCCCGCGTCATCGGTGACCGTGACGGTGTAGACCGCCTCTTTGGACTCGCCGGACGCAGCACCGGTGATGACGCCGGTGGCGGCACTCATCGAAAGCCCCTCGGGCAACGTCGGCGCGACCGCGAAATGGCGCGTGCCGACACCGCCAATGGCCGTCACCGGCGTGATGTCGAGCGCGGGGTCGCCAACGACGATGGTTTGCGTGGAGATGACGGTCGTGGCCGCCAGGCCGTCGACGATCTCGAGCGTGAAGTTCGCAGTGACCGGCGGCACCGCCGACACCAACCCATCGACGGACAACGCCACGGTGTAGCTCGTGGCCGGCGCCGCGCTGGAGGCGGATCCCGTGATCACACCGGTTGCCCCGTCCATTGCCAGTCCGGCGGGAAGCGCCGGCGACACGGCGTAGGCGTATGCAAACGCCGAAACCTCGGGCAGCCCGCCCGAGCCGGTGACCGGACGATAGTTGATGGACTCGCCGACCGTGGCGATCTTGTTTCCGTCCACGACTGTCGCGGTGAGCACATCGGCAACGGCGAGCGAGAAATTGGCCGTATATGAGTGAGCTATTACGGCACTGTCCGTTACCGTCACCGTGTACGTCGTCCAGGGAGACGCGACCGTGCCGGAGCCGTCGATATTGACCAGGTAAAGCCCCGCATCGGTACGATCCTTCGCCACGCTGACGCTCACGCCAGGAGGCAGCGGCGGCGAGACGGCAGCATGGAACGCGCCGATCCCCCCTCTGACCTGCAACAGGCCTTCGACCATGTTGTATTCATTCAGCATGAAGCCAATACGATCACCGCCGCCAGTGGCGACAAATGCCGGTCCGATGGTCATATCGAACGTGGCGCTGGCGGTATGCGCTGGGGTGGCGGCATCGCTCACCGTGACGGTGTAGGTCGTCTCCGGCGAGTCGACGGTCGCAGTGCCGGACAGGACGCCCGTATCCGTGGAAAAGGCCAGCCCCGCCGGCACGGTCGGCGCGATGGCGTAACTCAGCTTGCCGATGCCGCCGCTGGCGGTCACCGGCACCATGTCGGCAAAGGGCTCGCCGACCAGCCACGTCCCGGCGGCGAGCGTGGCCTTGGCCGACAGCGGCCCGACGACAGTCACCTGATAGCTGCCACTGCCCGACTCGAACGCGGGCAGGTCGGCCGCCTGCGTGGCGGTGACGGTGGCGGTGCCCGCCGCCACCGCGGTGACCGTGCCGTCGGCGGCGACACGCGCGATGGCGTCATCGCTGGAACGGTAGGTGATGGCCCCCTTGCTGGCCGGCTGGTCGCTGCGCGCGGGATTGGGGGCCGTTTCGCCGAGCGCCAGGGTGAGCGCTGGTTGCGCGAAGCTCAGCCTCGGGGTGGCGGTGGCCTTCTCGACGACGACATTGATCACGCTCAGCCGGGATTGCGCGAACGTCGCGCCGGCCCATGACAAGCCCAGGACAAAGCAGGCCCCGACCAGGGTATAGAGGACCAGGTCGGAAAGGGTGTGGAGGTATTTTGACATCTTCATCCGGCCGTTCATTTGCGGCCCACGGTGATCTTGACGTTGTAGGTCGCCAGGGTGGCGTCGCTGACACGCACGACGTACTCGTCGGTCTGCGCCGGCACGGGCAACCTGAACAGGTCGACCGAGAGTTGCGCCGGCGCGACCGTGAATTGCGGTGGCGTCGCCACCGCGGCGCCGTTTTTCTGCACGGCCGCCAGCGTCAGCGCGCCACTGCCCACGGCGATGGTCAGGCGCTGGCCATCGGCGCTGACCTTGGCGCCCGGCGGCAGGCCGGCCTTCTCGATGAAGACTTCCTGCACGCCGGTGCGGTCGACCTTGGCCAGGAACGTCTGCGGAATGCGGTCGGGCCGCGTGACGGCCTTGTCCAGCAGGCGCTCGCCGGTGTACTGCTGCAGCGATTCGCGCATGGCCAGCGAGCTGCCGTCGGCCGTATAGCGCGACGGCGAGATCAGCTTCATCAGGTCGACGTAGACCATGACCGTCTTGCTGTTGAGCGCGCCATCGCGGCCGCGCGACATGCCGAACGACAGGCGCGCCTTGTCGCCCGACAGGCTGGCGACCAGATCGCGCGACACGCCGGTCGATACGCGCATGTCGAACAGGTAGTCCTTGTAGACCGCGAACTTCACGCCGCCGGACAGATAGGGACGGTGGCGGCTCTCGACCGAGCCGTCGCCCATCGGGTAGCGTTCGTGTTCCATGCCGAGCGAGGTGCTGAGCACGAGCGAAGAGAACGGCGCGTATTGCAGGTCCACGCTGGCGCCGAACAAGCGGCCCGTGGAGATGCGGCGCGGGTCGTACAGCACGCGGGTGTAGTTGGCGTAGTCCTCGACCACCGTGCGGCTCGACAGGTCGTTCGGGCTGTGGGCGCGCGCGCCCCACGCGGATGCGCCCAGCGCATGCAGTCCCAGCCCCGATTCCGGTGCGAACAGGCGGCGCGCCGCCACGATGCCCGCCAACTGGGTGACCGGCACGCGCGCGCTGCCGGAATCGAAATCGAACGACGGCCTGCCCTTCATCAGCGACACCGCGGCGTCGAATTCGTATTGCTTGCTGGCGTCGACGAAAATGCCGCGGCCGATCAGTTCGCGCTGGTATTCACCGAGCTGCATGCTGGCGCCAAGCGCGAAACGATCGGTGATGAGCCGGGAGTATTCGATGCGGCCGATCGGCGCGTTGTCCATGGCGCCGCCGCCGACCCTGAAACGCGAATCGGGCGTGGACAGCGCGAAGGAATCCCGCCCCAGCGACAGGGTGCCGTCGCCCACGGGCACGGTCAGGTTGGCATTCGACGCGCCCATGCGCGTGTCGGACGCCGCGGCCATCATGGGATTGCCGCGGGCATCGCGCCGCGCCTGCTCGGCCCGCGCGGATTCCTGCAGGAACGAAGCGAAGGCCCGTTCGAGTTCGCGCTTGTCGCCGGCTTGCGGCGCCGGCAAGTCGGGCAACCCGGCCGCCTTGGCGGGCGTGGGCGAGGCGAAAGCCGCGGCCAGCGCCAGCAGCAGCGCCCGCATGCCGTAGCAGGACAGGGCCCCGCCACGGGCGACAGGCATCTTGCCAGGAGACGATTCCGTATTGGGATGGGCCGCGCGATGGGCGATGGATTTCCGCAAGGGAACGGGCTGAGGCATTTTGATATTTCCAACATCGGCCGCGGCGATGTCGCCGGAACCTGAATCACGAGGGATGCGTTGATTCTAGGTACCAGGAAGGGGCGAAATGACCGCGCGGCCGACGCACAAAATTAAGTGAGTGAATCGACCACCACGGTCAATTGGATAAGCAAAATATCTGAATGCCTGCGGCGAAAGAAGCGCGCGCCATCCAGAATCGGACGGCCGGAATGCGCAGTCCTCAAAGGGCGGAAATCGGGGTGGAAAAATGACACGAGGCATCACATGCCGGCGGCGCCGACCGCATGAGCGCACGCAAAAAAACGCGGCCGCCGTTGCCCGGCGCCGCGCGGTGGCGACCCCGCCAGGCCGGGCGCCCGATTGCCGGCCTGCGCGAGGCTCTTGCCAGAGTGAACAGGCCCTATGGGCCGGCGTGGCTGAACCAGAGCATCAGCGGCGCCAGCAGCAGGAAAACCACCGTCGACACCAGCACCGCGCCGGCGGCGGTGTCGCCCATGTCCGTGTAGCGCTTGGCGTACATGTAGCTGACCACGGCGCATGGCATCGCCATCTGCAGCGTCAGCGCGCCGGCCGGCACCGGTTCCAGGTCGAGGACCCAGACGATCGCCAGGCCCGCGGCCAGGCCGGTCACCAGGCGCATCACCGCCACCTTGGCGCCGTCGCGCAGGCCGTTGGCCGGGATCAGCGCCAGCGCGTGGCCCAGGCTCAGCAGCATCAGCGGCACCGTCACCGCGCCCAGCATGCGCGCGGTCTCGATCAGCCAGGCCGGCACCGGGATGTGCAGCAGGCGCATGGCGACGGCCACCACCGAGGCCAGCAGGATCGGACTTTTCCAGCTGCCCTTGGTATTGACGCCGGGCAGCAGCCGCACCGCGATGGTGTGCATGACAAAGGAGTTGACGGCGAAGAACGCCACCGCCACCGACAGGCCGGCATCGCCGAACGCCAGTTGCGAGATCGGCAGGCCGAGGTTGCCGGCGTTGGGCAGGAAGGCCGTCGGCAGCAGCGTGCGCACCGGCAGGCGGCCCAGCTTGAGCAGCAGGGCGCAGGCCAGCGCGCACAACAGCAGCGCCAGCAGCGTGGCGGCCGCCACGTCGGCCAGCGCGCGGTCGTCCAGGTGGGTGGTGACGAAGGTGTGGAACACCAGCGCCGGCGTGGTCACGGACGTGACCAGCGTGGTGATGAAGGCGCCGCCGAACGGCAGGTCGCGCTTGCCCCAGAAGACGCCGATGCCGACGCACGACAACAGCGGCAACATCAGCACGATGGCCGACAAATAGAACTGCGCGATGGCCAGCATCCGTTTATTCCGTCAGAGATTCAAAGGGTGATACGCAACGGCATCGTCGCTTGTCCACGGCCGATCGCCGGCCGGAACATGGGTTGTCTTTTGCCAGGAACCCGCGTCCCCGCCGTCATGTCCGCCGCCCCCATTGTCGTCGCCCCGCTTGCACCGCCCAGCGTCCGGCTGTCGCCGCGCGAATCGGCTTCGCTGCACTGGAGCGCCGCCGGCAAGACCAGCTGGGAAACCGCCCGCATCCTGGACATCAGCGAAAGCACCGTCAATTTCCATCTGCGCAACGCCTGCCGCAAGCTGCAGGTGCGCGGCCGCCGCGCCGCGGTGGCGGTGGCGATCCGGCGGGGGCTGCTGTACTCCGTCACGGCTTGACGACCACCGACCTCAGGAATTCACGGGCCCGTTCCTCGGGCAGGCTGGCTTCGGTGCCCGCCGCCACCGCCTCGATCAGCATGGTGTCGGTCACCCACACCCGCGCCCGCAGCCAGCCGGGCTTGCCCATGGCCTTGCCCTGCACGTCGATGTCCTGCCCATAGGGCGGCCACTCGGTGGGCGGCGGCGCCTGCATGTTGACGTACAGCGAGCGCATCAGCGCCATGCCCAGCGCCTGCCGGGCCACGGGGTCCGCCGCGATCTCCGGCGGCAGCGGCGCCGACCCGATCGCGAACACCGCTTCGCCCACGGTGGCCGTGGCCAGGGTGAACGACAGCGTATGGGTGTCCAGCCGCAGCTGGCGGGTCTCGGTCTGCACCCGGTCCGGGAATGCCGCCCGCACCCGGCCGTCCGCCACGTCCACTTCGCGCCAGTTGTAACGGGGCGAGCAGGCGCTGACCAGCAGGGCCATCACAAGAATCAGGCCGGCTTTCTTGAACATGAAACGAAACAGCGATGAAATCGTCATTACCGTAAAGACCCCACGGTCTTTTCATTTCGAGGACAGCCCCAAATTGTCGCCGATTTCGATGACCCCAGCGCCCGACGGCACGCCCCTGGCCAATTATGTCTGGCCCGCCGCCCCGAATGTGCCCCCGCCGATCATCGGCCCCGGCACGCCCGGCATCTACCTGCTGCATGGCCTGAGCGAGCATGCCGGGCGCTATGACCGGCTGGCGCGCTGGCTGACCGCGCGCGGCTGGACGGTGGGCGCCCATGACCACCGCGGCCATGGCCGCTCCGGCGGCCGGCCGGCCACCCTGGCGCACCAGGAGGACCTGGTGACCGACGCCGTGGCGCGCCTGGCCGACTGGACCGCCGTCCACGGCCGCCCGCCGATCCTGCTGGGCCACAGCCTGGGCGCCCTGGTGGCGGTGCGGATCGCCCTGCAGCGGCTGGCCCAGATCGACGCCCTGGTGCTCAGTTCGCCGCCGTTCGTGGTCAACGTGCCGCCGTGGGTGCGCCGCACCCTGACCTGGATGTCGCTGCACGCGCCCGACCTGCGGGTGCCCCATGGCCTGGCGCCAGCCCGCATCTCGCACGACCGGGCGGTGGTCAAGGCCTACCGGTCCGACCCGCTGGTGCGGCGCAGCATGACGGGCCGGCTGGCCCGGTTCGTCGATGACGGCGGCCGCGATTCCCTGCGGGAGGCCCATCTGCTGTCCTGCCGCACCCTGCTGATGGTGGCCGGCGACGACTCCATCGTGGCGGCCGAGGGCAGCCGCCAGTTCGCCCAGCGCGCGCCCGCGGAATTGCTGACATTGCGCTGGTACGACACCGCCTGGCACGAGATTTTCAACGAAACCGCCCCCCATCGCCGACCCGGTCTACGCCGACCTGGACGAGTGGCTGGCGCGCACCGCCGCGCAATTGTCCCTGTCCCCAGTACTGGCTCCCTCGGCAGAGGAGGCCAGCACCCCGTAAAATCCGGCGACAGACCCCATCGAGAAGATTCCGTGACTGATACCGCCGCCCAACGCCTCGCCCGCCTAGAGGCCAACCGCTCGCTCCTGACCCAGACCCTGCGGGGTATCGAAAAAGAAGGCCTGCGCGTCGACGAGCAAGGCATCCTGGCCCGCACGCCGCACCCGGCCGGGCTTGGTTCCGCGCTGACCAACGAACACGTCACCACCGACTATTCGGAATCGCTGCTCGAACTGATCACCGGCACGCACGACAACGTCGAGGCCCTCCTGGCCGAATTGACCGCCACCCACCGCCACGTCTACAGCGTGCTGGACCACGAGCTGATCTGGAACCAGTCGATGCCGGCCACCCTGCCGGGCGAGGCCGACATTCCCATTGCCTGGTACGGCACCTCCAACACGGGCATGCTCAAGCACGTCTATCGCCGCGGCCTGGCCGAGCGCTACGGCAAGACCATGCAGTGCATCGCCGGCGTCCACTACAACTTCTCGCTGCCCGAGGCGCTGTGGTCGGTGCTCGACACCCAGCCCGGCACCGACCAGGACCGCCGCTCGCGCGGCTACATCGGCCTGATCCGCAACTTCACGCGCTATTCCTGGCTGCTGATGTACCTGTTCGGCGCGGCGCCGGCGCTTTCCCGCGACTTCCTGCGCGATGGCGAACACGGCCTGCAGCACCTGGGCCAGCACACCCTGTATCTGCCCCACGCCACCAGCCTGCGCATGAGCGACCTGGGTTATCAGAACAAGGCCCAGTCGCAGCTCAAGCTCTGCTACAACGATCTCGATACCTTCCTCGGCCGCCTGTACGACGCGGTCACGCAACCGTGGCCCGACTACCAGAAGATCGGCACGCATCGCAACGGCGAATGGATCCAGCTCAACACCAACGTGCTGCAGATCGAAAACGAGTACTACTCGAGCATCCGCCCCAAGCGCGCCACCGGCCGCTGCGAGCGCCCGATCACCGCGCTGGCCGAGCGCGGCGTGCAGTACGTGGAAGTGCGCTGCCTGGACATCAACCCGGAATCGCCGGTGGGCATCGATGCCGACACCAGCCGTTTCGTCGACGCCTTCCTGCTGTTCTGCGCCGCCTCCGACAGCCCCTTCTTCCCGGCCAACGGCTACTGTCAGCGCAGCGCCGACAACTTCTCCACCGTGGTCAAGGAAGGCCGCAAGCCCGGCCTGCAGCTGGACCGCGACGGCAAGGCCATCGGCCTGGCGCAATGGGGCCAGGAACTGCTGGACCAGATCGCGCCCTACGCGGCCCTGTACGACTCGGCCCTGGGCGGCAGCGCCTACGCCGACAGCCTGGCCGCGCAGCGCGCCAAGCTGGGCCAGCCCGACGCCACGCCGTCCGCGCGCCTGCTGGCCGCGCTGACCGCCAGCGGCGAATCGTTCCACGACTTTTCGCTGCGCCAGAGCCACGAACACGCGCAAGCCCTGCGCGCCCAGCCGCTGCCGGCGGACGTGGCGGCCGAATACCGCCAGGGCGCGCTCGACTCCAGCGCCGAACAGCTGCGCCTGGAGCAGTCCGACGACGTCGATTTCGACACCTATGTCGCCCGCTATCACGCCGCGCTGAAGGCCCCGCGCAAATAAGGCGTATCGTTAGGGTTTTGGATCAGGAGACTATCCCCATGCGCCGCATCGCAACATTATTGCTGGCCCTGGCCGCCAGCGCGGCGGGGATCTCCCACGCCGCGCCGCCGCCCATGCAAACCGTGGAGTCGGTCGACCTGAAGCGCTATGCCGGCATGTGGTACGAGATCGCCAACTTCCCGATGTTCTTCCAGCGCAACTGCGTTGGCGACACCACCGCTGAATACACCCTGCACCCCGACGGCACCGTCGGGGTCAACAACCGCTGCCGCACCAAGGACGGCGACGTCGACTCGGCCTCGGGCACCGCCACGGTGGTCCAAGGCAGCAACAACGCCAAGCTCGAGGTCTCGTTCTTCAAGCCGATCAAGGGCGACTACTGGGTGATCGGGCTGGACCCGGACTACCGCTGGGCCGTGGTTGGCACCCCCGACCGCAAGTACCTGTGGATCCTGTCGCGCTCGCCGCAACTGCCCAAGGAAGACCTGGACCGCGCCCTGGCCGCCGCGACGGCGCAGGGTTACCAGCTCGACGAATTGCGTTATACGCCGCAGAAGTGATGCGGCGACCGACCCGCGGCGATGCGCCGGGGGTCCCGCGACCGCGTGACGGGCGCGGCGATCACGCCGCGCCAGCGGTCGACGCCATTCAGCCCGCGTAGTCGCGCGCCAGCCGCACCACCGTCACGCCCGGCTTGAGCTGGCGCAGCGACGGCATCACCAGCGTGCAGCGGTCATAGGGCGAGACGATCGCCCGGCCATCGGCCCAGCCGATCACCGACCCCGCCTTCTCCAGCGTCTCCAGGCCCTGCCAGGGCTGCGCGAAGGTCACATCCATCGACGGCGCCACCACCGCTTCGGTCACTTCCAGCACGCGCTGCGCGGTGGCGTCGGGCCGCAGCCAGCCGGCCGGGATGTCGGCGGCATCCACCACATCCGAAGCGACCAGCATGCGCGCCACCATGTCGCGCGCGACGTCGCGCGCCGCCGGGTCGCCGTGGAAACCGCATTCGATCAGCAACGCGCAGGCCGCATCGCGCGCCGGGTCGCCGAACTGCGCGAAGTCGCGCATGCGCACGCCGTCCTTGTGGCCGGCGTCCACGATCACGTGCTGCGGCGCCTTCAGGCGCCGCGCCAGGGCGATGTTGCGCGGCAGGACGCCGGTCAGCAGCAGCGGCGCGCCGGGCTCGTGCATCGAGTGCAGGTCCAGCAGCCAGTCGGCGCGCTCGACCCACGGACGCAGTTGCGCCGCGCGCCGGCGGTCGCTGCTGGTGGGCTGATCCAGGCGCTCGGCGCTCCAGACGCGGTTCATGTCCTCGTCGACGAAGCGCGAGGCGTCATGCCTCGCCAGGTCGAAACGGTCGAACGCCGGCAGGTTGCAGAACGCCAGCGTCAGCCGGCCGCGGCGCGGGCGCAGGCCCGCCGCCAGCAGGTCCTTCAGGGCCCAGGCGCCGCACAGCTCGTTGCCGTGCACCAGCGCGGACAGCATCAGCCCGCGGCCGGGCAGGCCCGAGTCGAAATGCCAGACGCCCGGCGTGTCGGTATTGCCCAGGCGCTCGGCGGCGAGGTCGGGAACGGGCAGCGTGAAATCCATGATCACTGCGCCTCGATCTTGGCCGCCTTGACCAGCGCGCCGTACTTGCGCGTCTCGGCGGCCTGCGAGGCCACCGGATCCAGGCCCGGCTGCGCCAGCACGCCGCCGGCCTCCAGCATCTTGGCGCGGAACTGTTCCGACTTGAGCGTATCGGCCAGCGCCTCGCGCAGCTTGGCGGCCACCGGCTCCGGCAGGCCGGCCGGGCCGTACAGCGAGAACGTGATGCTGAGGTCGACCGCCTCGAACCCCGGCGTCTCGGCCAGCGCCGGGATGTCAGGCGCCACCGCCGAACGCTTGGGCTGCGTCACGCCCAGCGCCACGATCTTGTCGGCGCGCACTTGCGGCAGGCCCGAGGACAACACCAGCACGCCGAAATCCAGCTGGCCGCTCATCAGGTCGGTCACCAGCGGCGACACGCCCCGGTACGGGACATGTTCCGCGCGCGTATTGGTCTCCTGGTTGATCATCTCGCCGGCCAGGTGCAGCGTGGTGCCGACGCCCGACGAGCCGTAATTGAAACTGCCCGGCGCGGTGGCGCGCAGCTTCTGCAGGTACTCGGCGGCGCTCTTCACGCCGGAATTCTTGCTGGCCGCCAGCATCATGGGCTGCGTGGCGATCACGCCCAGGGCGGTGAAGTCCTTGGCGCCGTCGTACTTGACGGCGTTGTTGATCATGCGGGCGACCACCATTTCATTGGTCGAGCCCAGCAGCAGCGTGTAGCCGTCCGGCGTGGCGCGGGCCACGCGCTGCGCACCGATGGTGCCGCCGGCGCCGCCGGCGTTCTCGACCACCACGCTCTGGCCGATGCGCTTGGCCAGTTCCTCGCCGAACAGGCGCGCGGTCAGATCGACGCTGCCGCCGGCCGGATAGCCGACGATCAGCGAAACCGGATGGTCGGGATAACCGGCGGCGATGGCCGGCGAGGCGATCAACGCGGCGGCGGCACAGAGCGCGGCCGACGCGCCGCGCAAGGCGTGCGGAACGGATTTCATGAGTTTCTCCCTGGGGTGCTGAGGCGGACGGCGGCGCCGTCTCGTTCGAGTTTCGGGAGACATTCTGCGCGTGGGCGGGCGGCATGACGTGCCGAGTCGGCACATTGCCGTGCTAATTCAGCTCGCCAAATCCACCCGCGCGGACACCGATGGGCCGCGTCAAGCCTTGCGATTGGCGGTGGCTTCCCAGGCCGCCTCGGCCAGCTCGGCCAGCCGCGCCCGCGAGCGGTACAGCCGCACCTCGAAGGCGATCTCGTCGCTGCGCCCGCCCAGCGACACCAGCGTGCCGCGACGGCAGTCGGCCGCCACCATCGACCACGGCAGCCAGGCCACGCCCAGGCCCTTGAGCGCCGCGCCATGCGCGGCATCGAGCGAATCGATGCGCACGAACGGCGTCAGCGCATAGGGCGTGGATTCGAGCCGGTCGCCCAGGATGCGCTCCATCGACAGGCCGCCGGCGTAAGTGATCAGCGGCACCGGATGGCCGCCCTCGCCCAGCACATAGCGGGCGCGGCCGCGGCCGTCGGCCTGGCTCACCGGCACCAGCTTGTCGGTGCCCAGGGTCATGTAGCGGTAGCGCACCGGGTTGAGCTGCATCGACAGGGCCGGATGCTCGTAGCAGCACAGCAGGTCGACCTTGCCCTGCTCCAGCCGCATGGCCATGTCTTCCATCTTGCCGGTGGAGATCTCCAGCTGCGTGCCTTCGACCAGCACCTTCGGCGCGCGATGGCGCAGCCGCGCGATCCAGTCGCCCACCACGGTGCGCGACAGGCTGCGGCCGGTGGCGATGCGCAGCACCGCCTCGCCGCCCGCGCCGGAACTGCGGATGCGGTGGCGCACCAGCCCCATCTGCTCGACCACCTGGGTGGCGGTCTTGAGCAGGGCCTCGCCCTCGGCGGTCAGCGTCACCGGCACGCGCTGGCGCTCCACCAGCGGCGCGCCGGCCCAGGCCTCGAGGGCGCGGATGCGGCGCCCGAAGGCCGGATGCGTGACGTGCCGCGCCTCGGCGGCGCGCACGAAGCTGCCGCTCTGCGCCAGCGCGATCAGGTCTTCGAGCAGCTTCAGGTCGGCCATGGCGCGCCCGTCTCCGTGAACGCGCTCAGGCTTGCGCCAGGCCCATCATCGCCAGGGTGGCGCGGGTCAGGTCGCTGGCCGGATCCTCCAGCTCGTTCACCAGGTCGAAGTGATTGCAATGCGGCGTCTGGATACGCGTGGCCTGCAGGCCGGCGCCGGTCCAGGCGCGCTCGAAGGCCTCGGTCTGGTTCTTGAAACCCTGCGTCTCCAGGCCGCCGACGGCCAGCAGCATGGGGCCGGCGCGCTCGGGCAGGTTGAAGATCGGGCTGTGGCGCGCCGCCTGCTCCGGCGTCAGCTGCAACCAGGTGTTGGGCAGGACGTCGCACAGCGGCCGCAGGTCGAACAGGCCGCTCAGCGCCAGCGTACCCTTGACCACGTCGTCCGGCACGCCGTAGCTCGCCGGCCAGGCGGGCGCGGCCAGCATCGCGGCCAGGTGGCCGCCGGCCGAGCTGCCGCCGACGTAGATGCGCTCGGGATCGACGCCGTAGGCCGCCGCGTTGTGATACAGCCAGGCCAGCGCCGAGCGCATCTCGCGCACGATTTCCGGCAGCGTTGCTTCGGGCGCCAGCGTGTATTCCGGCACCGCCACCGCCGCGCCGGCCGCGTTGAAGGCCTCGGCCATCACCGGCGCGTCTTCCTTGCGCTGCGCGCGCCAGTAGCCGCCATGGATGAACACGAACAGCGGCGCCGGGCCGCGGTTCGCCGCCGGCAGGAACAGGTCCAGCCGCTCGTCCTGGCCCATGCCGTAACGCAGGTTCAGCAGGCCGGGACGGCGCGACTTCACCGCGGCGGCCGACTCGGCGTAGCGGCGCACGCAGGCGTCGAAGTCCGCCACCGACTCGCGGGCGTTGTATTGCACCTCGCGCTCGGCGATGGTGGGGAAAAAGAGATCGATGTCCGCGTCACGCATGAATGGCCTGCCTGTCGTCCTGGGAAATGATGTGTTCGATGAACTGCGCCGTCTTGCGGTAATGCGCCGCCAGCATCGCCACCGAGCGCTCGACGTCGCGCGACAGCGCGGCATCGAGCAGCTGGCGGTGCTCGTCGTCGACATTGCGTTCGGGGCCGTAGGCGGTGGCGCCGGCGCGCGCCGGACGCCGATAGCGCTCGGTCTGCGCGTACAGCTGCGTGGACAGGTCCAGCAGCCAGTGCGAGCGGCAGGCGCCGATCAGCGCGTGGTGGAAGTCCAGGTGGCGCGCCTCGAGCGATTCCTCCAGCTCCTGGCTGGGCGGCACGGCCTCGCCGGCGCGCTGCGCGGCCAGCGTCAGCGCGTGGTAGGCGCCGACCAGCCGCGCCTCCCAGGCGTCATCGGCGTTGGCCAGCGAGCGCCGCAGCGCGTCGCAATCGATCAGGATGCGGGTTTCGCAGGCGTCCCACATTTCCTCGACCGACAGCGGCGCGATGCGAAAACCGCGCGAGGTGGTGGTGATCACCATGCGTTCGCTGCGCAGCCGGTTCAGGGCTTCGCGGATCGGGGAAAAGCTGCTGCCGTAGCGTTGCTTGAGCAATTCCAGGCGCAGCGACTGGCCCGGCGCGAACGCGCCGCTCATGATGTCGCGCCGGAGCAGGCGGTAGACCTGCTCGGACAGCGTGATTTCCTCTACCTCGGCGTTCCCGTCGGCTCCGGGCTCGTCCTGGCGGGAAGCTTTGATTCTTGGCTTCAACTTGCTCTCCAGATATCAGCGGCCGGCTGGCCGGCCCCGGGGCCAGCCGGCGCTCAGGCGGCCCATTCTACCCGCCGGCCCGGCCCTGCTCACCCGCGCGCCTCGCGCGCCGTTTCCGGCTGCGGATCGAGGTCCCAGCCCGCCTCGTCGCCGGCAGGTCCGTCCTGGTCGTCATAGCGCGCCGCCTGCAGCGGCCGCCGGTTCACGCGCAGGTCGAACACGTCGAAGCGGTTGTAGTGGCCGACGATGTCGTGCATCTGGCGCGGCTGGATGCAGCGCGACAGGTCGATGTCGGCGTAGACGATGCCTTCGTCGTCGATCAGCGGTTCGCCGATGACGCGGCCGTCCGGCCCCAATATTCCCGAAAACGCGCTGTTGCGGCGCGCCAGCATCTCGCGCGCTTCCGGATGGCTGGCGCTGATGGCGTCCTGGATCTCGGTGGAGATGGTCGAGCACGACACCACCGTGAACACCTTGCCCTCGAACGAGTGGGCCGCCGCCCGCAGGCGGATGGCCTCGGCCATGTCGTAGTCGGGCGGCGCCACCGGCAGCGAGATATAGCTGGCGACGTGCACCATCTCGCCCTGCGCCAGCAGCGAGAAGCGCGCCAGCGTGTTGGTGTTCTCGCCGCAGGCCAGGCCGCCGAGCTTGCCGACGGACGTGTCATACACGCGCAGCGACTCGCCGTCGCCGTGGGCCCAGGTCAGCTTCTCGGCCCAGGTCGGCACCAGCTTGCGGTGGCGGCCCAGGACGCGGCCCTCTTCGTTGATGAAGACCATGGTGTTGTAGATCGTGCCGACGCCATGGCGGCTGCGCTCGTTCACGCCCACCACCACGTTGACGCGGTGCTGGCGCGCGGCCTGGGCGATGCGGCGGATCTCCGGCCCCGGCAGTTCGATGGCGCTCTTGCAGAGCTTTTCGAACCACGGGCTGCCCTGCACCGGGTTCATCACCCAGCTCCAGTAGGGATAGGCCGAGATGAACACCTCGGGAAAGGCCACCAGGCTGGCGCCGTTGCCGGCGGCCTCGGCGATCAGCGCGCAGGTCTTGTCGACGGTGGCGTCGGTGTCCAGGAACACCGGGGCGGCCTGGACGGCGGCGGCCTTGAAAACGGGCAGGTTCAACATGCGTGTGCTCCTATTGCGGTCAGATGCCGAGATAACGTTGCGCCAGGTCGGGCTGCGCGGACAGTTCCACGGGCGCGCCCGACCAGGCCACCCGGCCCTTGTCGACGATGTAGTGACGATCCACCAGCGTCGCCATCTCGGGCAGGTTCTTGTCGATCACCAGGATGGTCTGGCCCTCGGCCTTCAGCGCCCGCAGGCAACGCCAGATTTCCTGGCGGATCAGCGGGGCCAGCCCTTCGGTGGCCTCGTCCAGGATCAGCAGCTTGGGATTGGTCATGAGCGCGCGGCCGACCACCAGCATCTGCTGCTCGCCGCCCGACAGCGTGCGCGACGACTGCGCGCGGCGCTCCTTCAGGCGCGGGAACAGCGCGTAAACCCGCGCCAGGTCCCAGCCGCCAGGCGCGGCGCGCGAGGTCGCCACCAGGTTCTCTTCCACCGACAGCGAGCCGAACACGCGCCGCCCTTCCGGCACCAGCCCCACGCCCAGCCGCGCCACTACGCTGGGCGCGGGCCGCGACAGCGTCTGGCCGCGGAACTGGACCTGCCCGCCGGTGGCCGGCAGCATGCCCATCAGCGTCTTGATGGTGGTGGTCTTGCCCATGCCGTTGCGGCCGATCAACGAGATCACCTCGCCCTCGGCGGCCTCGAAGGCCATGCCGAACAGCACCTTGCTCGACCCGTAGCCGCCGGTCAGGCCCTCAACCTTCAACATGTTCTTCTCCCAGGTAGGCGGCGCGCACTTCCGGATGGCGCCGCACCTCGTCGGGCGCGCCGCTGAACACCACCTTGCCGTAGACCAGCACGCTGATGCGGTCGGCCAGCGCGAACACCGCGTCCATGTCGTGCTCGACCAGCAGGATGCCGTAGTCGCCCTTCATGCCCAGCAGCAGCCGCGTCATGCGCGCCGATTCCTCCGGCCCCATGCCGGCCATGGGCTCGTCCAGCAGCAGCAGGCGCGGCGAACGCGCCAGGGCCACCGCCAGTTCCAGCTGGCGCTTCTCGCCGTGCGCCAGGTCGGCGGTGCGCACGTGGCGCCGGTCCGCCAGGCCTACGTGGGTCAGCCATTGCATCGCCTGCGCCTTCAGGCCCGCGTCGCGGCGCGGATCGGACCAGGCGCCAAAGGCGCGGCCGCCCTTGAGCATGCTGGACAGGATGACGTTTTCCAACGCGGTGTATTCCTGGCACAGCTCGGTGATCTGGAACGAGCGGCCCAGCCCCAGGCGGGCGCGCTCGAAGGCGCGCAGCGCCGTCACGTCGCGCCCGTCCAGTTCGATGGCGCCCGAGTCGGGCCGGATCTCGCCGCAGATCTGCGCGATCAGCGTCGACTTGCCGGCGCCGTTCGGGCCGATGATGGCGTGGATCTCGCCGGCGCGCACGTCCAGGTCGACGCCGTTGGTGGCCACCACCGCGTCGAAGGCCTTGCGCAGCTGCGTCAGGCGCAGCAGGGTTTTCGTCTCGTTCATTCCTGGTGTCGGCTTACTATCGGGATGCCACGGATCCGGCTCCGCCGGTCCGTCGGCATGCCCCCTGGAGGGGGAAGCGCGAAGCGCCTCGGGGGTGGGCTCAATCCGCATGGCGCGTCTCCAACAGGCGGCCGAACAGGCCCTTCTGGCCCCACAGCACCACCAGCACCAGCACCGGCCCCATGTACAGCAGCCAATGTTCGGTCAGCGACGACAGCAGCTGCTCCAGCCCCAGGAACACCGCCGCGCCCGCGATCGGGCCCAGCAGCGTGCCCACGCCGCCAAGGATGACGATCGCCATCAGCTCGCCCGACTTGGTCCAGGCCGCCATGTCCGGCGTCACCAGTCCGGCATAGTTGGCCCACAGCACGCCCGCCAGCCCCGTGCCCACCGCCGACAGCACGAAGGCGCTCAGGCGGTACGGCGTGGGCGCCACGCCCAGGTTGATGGCGCGCCGCTCGCTCTGGCGCAGCGCCTGCAGCACCATGCCGAAGCGCGAGTTGGTAATGCGGATGCACAGCAGCGTCCAGGCCGTCAGCAGCGCCAGGCAGACGTAGTAGAACGTCAGCGGGTTCTCCAGGTTCAGGCCCGGCAGCACGTTGCGCTGCGAGATCATCAGGCCGTCGTCGCCGCCGTAGAACTGCAGCGACACCAGGATGAAGTACACCATCTGCCCGAACGCCAGCGTGATCATGATGAACTGCACGCCGCGCGTGCGCAGCGCCAGGTAGCCGAACAGCCAGCCCGCCAGCGCGCACACCGCCATGGCGATCGGCCACACCACCAGCGCGGCGTTGCTGCCGGCCCAGCCGAACAACGGGCCGGCTTCGGTGGTGTGGAAGGCGATGATGCCCACCGCATAGCCGCCCAACCCGAAGAACATCGCGTGGCCGAAGCTGACCATGGCGCCATAGCCGATCACCAGGTCCAGGCTGACCGCGGCCAGGCCGTAGATCAGGAAGCGCGTCACCACGCCGATCAGGAAAGGCGTGTCGGTGGCCGCCGCCGCGCCCGGCAGCGCCAGCAGCAGGATCAACCCGGCCAGCCCCCAGCGCGCGCGATTCGAAAGTGTCTTTGCCATCATCATCCTCGCGCCGGGAACAGCCCGCCCGGCTTGGCGATCAGCACGATCGCCATCAACACATAGATACTGGCCGAGGCCAGGCCCGCCGCCAGCGGATCCGCCGTGGCCGGCGAGAACACCGCGCCCAGCAACTGCGGCAGGAAGGCCCGCCCCATGCTGTCGACCATGCCGACCAGCAGCGCGCCCGCCAGCGCGCCGCGCACCGAGCCCACGCCGCCGATCACGATGACCACGAAGGTGGTGATCAGGATGCGCTCGCCCATGCCGATCTCGACGGCCAGCAACGGCGCCGCCATCACGCCCGCCAGTCCGCACAGCAGCGCGCCCAGGCCGAACACCAGGGTGTAGAGCTTCTTGATGTCCACGCCCAGCGCATCGACCATTTCACGGTCGTCGGCGCCGGCGCGGATCAGCATGCCGATGCGGGTGCGGTTCACCAGCCACCACAGCCCCACCGCCACCAGCGCGCCGACCGCGATGAACGACAGCCGGATCAACGGATACTGGAACCCCGGCGCCAGCGTCACCGCGCCCTCCAGGAACGACGGGATGCCCACCAGCGGCGGCCGCCGACCGAAGATCAGGCTGACCGCCTCGTTCGAGAACAACAGCAGGCCGAAGGTGGCCAGCACCTGGTACAGGTGGTCGCGCTTGTACAGCTTGCGGATCACCAGCACTTCCACCGACAGGCCATACAGCCCCGCCCCCAGCAACGCCGCCAGCACGCCCGCCAGGAACGAGCCGGTGGTGCCGATGGCGTAGGCCGCGCAGTACGCGCCCACCATGTAGAACGAACCGTGGGTCAGGTTCACCACGCCCATGATCCCGAAGATCAGGGTCAGCCCGGCGGCGAGCAGGAACAGCATCGCGCCGAACTGCAGCCCGTTGAGCAACTGTTCGAAGAGCAATGTCATGACGGCATCTTGCAGAATTGGGCGTAGGCGTCCTTGTCATCGGACACCAGCTTGCGCACCAGGCGCGGCGACAGGCCGCCGTCGGCGTCCTTGTCGATGCGCATCAGGTACAGGTCCTGCACCGGATGCTGGTTGGTGTTCATGCTGAACTTGCCGCGCAGCGAGGCGAACTCGGGCTTGCGCAGCGCGGCGCGGAACTCGGCCTGGCGCGACAGATCGCCGCCGGTGGCCTTCAGGCCGACGCCGATCAGCTGCGCCGTGTCATAGGCCTGCATGGCGTAATCGGTGGGCACGCGGCCATAGGCTTCCTTGAACGCCTGCACGAAGGCTTTGGACTGCGGATTGTCGAAGTCCTGCGACCAGATGCCGGTGATGTAGGCGCCCTGCGCCGCGTCGCCGGTGGCCTTGATCATGCGCGCATCCATCGAAAAGCTCGGCATCAGCATGGGCACGGTCTTGTTCAGGCCGGCCGCGGCGTATTGCTTGACGAAGTTGATGCCGGTGCCGCCCGGATGGAACTGGTAGACGGCGTCGGGCGCCAGCGACCGCACCCGCGCCAGTTCGACCGAGAAGTCCGACTGGTCCAGCTTGGTGTAGATCTCGGCGACGACCTCGCCCTTGTAGGTGCGCTTGAATCCCTCGATGGCGTCGCGCCCGGCCTGGTAGTTGGGCGCCAGCAGCGCCACGCGCTTGTAGCCCAGCTCATTGGCGGCCACGCCGCCCGCCGTGTGGAAGGCATCGTTCTGGTACGAGGCCACGAAATAGTTCGGGTCGCACTTCTCGCCGGCAAAGCTCGACGGGCCGGGGTTCAGGCTGACGTAGAACGCGCCCGACTTGACCACGCCCGGCGCCACCGCCGCCAGCACGTTCGAGAAGTTCACGCCGGTGAAAAGCTTGATGCCCGACTGCAGCATGCGGTCGGCCGCCTGCTTGGCATTGGCCGGCTTGAGGCCGTCGTCCTCGATCACCAGCTGCACCGGCACCCCGCCCAGCTTGCCGCCGCCCTGCTTGATCGCCAGATTGAAGGCGTCGCGCTCGTCCTCGCCGATGTAGCCGGCAGGCGTCGACAGCGTGGCGATGAAGCCGATCTTGACCGGCTCCGCGGCGTGCGCGATGCCCCCCAGCGTCCAGGCCAGGCCCGCCGCCAACATGGTTTGCTTGATCATTGTTTTCCCCTTGGAGACCGCCGCGCCCGCCGTCTCGTGGCGGGCGCTGGAATTTCGCCTAGACCGCCACCACCGGATGCCGCAGCGTGCCGATGCCTTCGACGCACGCCACCACCACGTCGCCCGGCCACAGCCACTCCTGCGGCTTGCGGCCCGCGCCCACGCCCTCGGGCGTGCCGGTGGCGATGATGTCGCCCGGCTCCAGCGTGATGCCGGCGCTGATGTCCGAGATCAGGAACGGCACCTTGAACAGCATGTGGCGCGTGTTCGAACCCTGCTTCTTCTCGCCGTTGACCGTCAGCCACAAGTCCAGCACCTGCGGATCGGGGATCTCGTCGGCCGTGACGATGCAGGGGCCGAACGGCGCGTAGGTGTCCTGGCCCTTGGAATAGATCCATTGGCCGGCGCGGCGGCAGTCGCGCGCGCTCATGTCCAGCATCACGCTGTAGCCGAACACGTACGACAGCGCATCGGCCTCGGCCACGCGCGTGGCGCGGCGGCCCATGATCACCGCCAGTTCGACTTCCCAGTCCAGCTGTTGGGTGATCTTGGCGTTGTGCTCGATGGCGTCGCCCGGGCCGATCACGGTGGTGGGCGGCTTGGAGAAGATCACCGGCTGCTTGGGCAGGTCGGCCGAGGTATCGAGCGTGCGGCTCGATTCCGCCACGTGCTCGACGTAGTTCAGGCCGATGCCGAAGATGTTCTTGCGCGGACGCGGAATCGGCGCCAGCAGCTTGACGTTCTCCTGCGGCAGCGCGGCGCCCACGGGCCAGGCGCCGCGGTACGACTCCATCAGCTTCGAGGCCTGCGCCACGGCCACGGGGCCGAGGTCGATGAAGGCCAGCATGTCGTCCGGCAGCGCCACGCCGCCGGCCTGCCCCAGCAGGGCCAGGTCGATCACATAGCCTTCGGCCAGCGCGCCCAGGCGGGCGGCGGCGGCGGGATGGGCGCGAAAAGTTACCAAGCGCATAGGAACTCCAGGAAATTCAAGACGAGTTGAGACAGGCGCCCGGCCTGCGCCGGGCGGCGGATGAAAATTCAGTGGGGGGTTGGCGCCAGCCGCTAGATCAGTTTCTGGTGGCCGTCGTTGTCCTTGACCGCTTCCTCGCGGTAGAGCGCCAGCGATCGCATCACCGGCAGGTCGTTGAAGCAGAACAGGCAGGCGTCGTCGTTGGACGACAGGTTGGCGTGCTCGTGCACGGCCCACGACGGCACACAGAAGATGTCGCGCTCGGTCCAGTCGTAGCGCTTGCCGTCGATGACCGAAAAGCCGCTGCCCTTGGCCACCTGGTAGAGGAAGCTGCCGGTGTGGCGGTGGGCCTTGGTGTGCTCGCCCGGGCGCAGCAACTGCATGCTGGCGCCGATGGTCGGCATGACCGGGCCGCCGGTGGCCGGGTTGACGTACTCCATCAGGATGCCGTCATAGGGGCTGCCCGCCGACACCCGAGCGTGACGGCGCAGCGCTTCGTAGGTGGGCTCCCATTCGTACTTGAACAGCGGCGAATACGGCTTGGTCCAGCCCGTCGTCTGCGGCCGCAACGCCGCGCTGCCCCACAGCGCGCTGGTGTCGTCCACCGGGTGCGTCACGGTCTGGTTCAGGTCGGGATGCACGGCGTAGAAGCCGGCCTCGAACGCGTTGACCAGCGGAATGTCCAGGCCGTCCTGCCAGATGCAGGTGGTGCCGTCCTCGGCCACGCCGTGCTCGTGCCAGGTGCCGTTGGGCGTGAGCACGAAGTCGTTCGCGCCCAGCGTCATCTTGTGGCCGTCCACCACCGTGAACGCGCCCTTGCCTTCCATGATGAAGCGCAGCGCCGAATGCGAATGCTTGTGCGCCGACGCCAGCTCGCCCGGCCGCATCACCTGCAGGCCCGAATACAGCCAGCCGACCGCGGCGGCGACGTCGCGCCGGCCCGGGTTGTTCAGGTAGATCACGCGGCGGCCCGCTTCCTCGGGCGACACCAGCTCGGCCGAGCGCAACACATGGCCGCGCAGTTCCTGGTAGCGCCAGACCACCGGCACCGACGCCGAGCGCGGCGCCCACGGCTCGATCTTGTTGGCCACCGTCCAGAGCGCGCCGGTCTCGAGCCGCGCCAGCTCCTTGTAGTAGGCGATGCGTTCCGGCGAGTCCGCCACATTGGCGCGGCCGGCGGTGTCTTCCCGATAGGCGTCGTACCTGTTCGCTTCCATCCCTTGCCTCTTTTTTATAAAAATCAGAAGATTTTCGAAAATATTAGAGGCGAGCAGGCATTTGGGCAATCTTTGCGCGCTAGGGGTTTTCCTGGAGCGACTGCCCCATCCCGAAAATATTTGTGGAACAACGAAAAACACTGTACAAAAACACAGTGCAACATGCTACATTTCGCTCGCCCGCACAACGTCGTCCAGGAGACTCCTGTGTCCGAAGCCGCTCAAATCGCCCAGACCCACGTCGTCCAATACATCGTCATTCCCTACCGCGCCGCCGCCAATGGCGTCGCCCCCGGCGAAATCCGCCCCGCCAGCAGCGAGTTCGGCGCCATCCGCATCGCCAACTCCATGGCCTCCAAGTTTGCCGGCGTGGCCGCCTACGAGGTCATGATCGACAAGGAGACCGGCGACATGGAATCGCCGCGCATCCTCGCGCAGATCGGCACCGTGCCGTCACTCGACGACTGAGCGCCGCGCGCAAAGCAAAACGCCGCCGGCATCTGCATGCCGGCGGCGCACATGCCGCTTCGGGGAGCTCATCCCACACAGGGTTGGGGTGAGCGGACTGAGAGTGGAGCTAGGGAGGTGGCCGCTTTTTTCGCGTCTGTGGCCGGGTAAGACGCCCAGTCCGCTCAATGCAACCGCGGCGTCCGGCGACGCGCAACCCGCACGCGCCGCCGGACAGCGGGTCGCCGCTTAGAAGCGGTGACGCACGCCCACGATACCGACCGTGCTCTTCACACCGTCGATGAACGCGAAGTTCGTGGCATACGAACCCAGCGCGTACAGGTTGGTGCGCTTGGACAGGTTGTAGGTGTAGCCCAGGCTGAAGATGTTCATGGTCGCATCGTCGCCGGTCAGCTTGGTGTTGTTGGCGTCGGCACGCTGCCACGAGGCCAGGATGCTGCCCGCGCCGCCGACCGGAGCCGACAAGCCGACCAGGTACGAATTCGACTTGAAATCCTTCGCAACGATGTTGCTGCCGAAGCTCTTGGCGACCGGGCTGCCGCTGCCGAAGGCGTTGAGCGACCGCCCGGTCAACCAGCCCTCGCGCGTCTGGCCGTAGGCCAGCGCCAGCTTGATCACTTCGAAGTTGTACGAACCGCCAAGGATCCACTGCTTCGGGTTCCCGTCAGTGCCAAGCTGGTTGGCCGGATTCAGCTGGTCGTACGTCAGGGCCACGTTCAGCGGGCCGTTGACGTAGCGCAGGCCTGCCGTGATGGCACGGGTGTTGTTGGCGGTACGGAATCCGGTCTGCGACGGGTTGCTCTTGCGCGTGCCATCGGCATTGAACTGGGCGGCGCCATTCTTGGTGTCGTCAGCGCTGAACGAATAACCCAGGCCGAACTGGAAGCCGCTGAACGACGGGGTCTGGTACATGACCATGTTGTCGTGGCGGACCGTGTTTGCGGCGCTGAAGGCGGTGCCGACGCTGGCCTGGCCGTAGCTGGTGCCGAACGGATTGATCGCGGCGATGTACTTCGAGGCGACGTTGGTCTGGCGGCCAAATTCCAGCAGGCCCCAAGAATCCCCCTTCAGGCCGACGGTGGCCTGGCGACCGAACAGGCGGCCGCTCTGGCCCGACTGGCCGTTGGCCGAGTTGAAGCCGCTCTCCAGCGTGAACACGGCGCTCAGGCCGTCGCCCAGGTCTTCGGCGCCACGCAGGCCCCAGCGCGAACCGCTGGACACGCCGTTGGCCACGCCGACCTTCGATTCCTTGTAGCCGTCGTTACCCTTGATGCGCTGGAAGCCCACGCCGGTGTCGATCAGGCCATACAGCGTCACCGCGGTTTCAGCCTGCGCCGCGCCGGACAGCACGGCGAACAGAGCAGTGACGAGCAGAGCTTTTTTCATTACAGATTCCCGTTGATTGACAAGACATGCGCATGCGGATCGGCACGCCACACGGGCGGCCATTTCCGCGCATGACTGGAACCGATTCTAGGAACGCTGCAACTCAACCATTTTGAGCGCTATCAGCATTGACCCGGCGCTCGACCGAAATCAGACGTATCCGTGTCGGGAAGCCGACAACCGCCCGGACATCGCCCTCGCGCCACGGCCAGTCATCGCAATGTGCCCAGAAAAGCGGCGCCGTTGATGGCCGCCCAACCGAGCGAATGGGGGATTCGCACTGAATTCGGCATTCGGAAAATCCGAATTATTCATCGGTTTTCGCGTATTGAACCTCGCAGACGGCGATGCTGAAATGAGCGCGGCGGGTCCACCGCCTCCCACGCTTACAGGACATCATCTTGCCCACCGCGCTGCCCTCTTCCGCCCTCTCCCCATCCCCCACCCGGGACCGCGCCGTGCTGCTCGTCGCCTCCGCGGGTTGCGCGATGACGGTGCTGGACGCCAATGTCGTCGGCGTGGTCCTGCCGGCCATTGCCCGCGATTTGAACGCCTCGTTCGCCGACATCGAGTGGGTGATCAGCGCTTACGTCCTGTGCTTCGCGGCGATGCTGCTGCCTGCCGGCTCGATTGCCGACCGGTACGGCCGCAAGCGTGTGTTCAAACTGGGCATCCTGGCATTTGCCGCGACCTCGCTGTTCTGTGGCCTGGCCCCCTCGGCCACGGTGCTGTACCTGGCGCGGGCCGGCCAGGGCCTGAGCGCGGCCTTTCTCCTGGCGCCCGCGCTGGCCGTCATCGGCAATGCGTTCCACCAGCCCGAGGCGCGTAATCGCGCCTGGGCCGCCTGGGGCGGCGTGATGGGCCTGACGATGGTGCTGGCGCCGTTGCTGGGCGGCCTGATCGGCAGCCTGCTGGGCTGGCGCTGGGCCTTCAATATCAACCTGCCGATTTGCGTCATCCTCTATCTGGCGGCTTGCGGCTGCATCGATGAATCGCGGGAGCCGGACAACCGCCCGCTGGACACGGTCGGCATCCTGTTTTTCACCGGCTCCATGTTCTCCGCCACCTGGCTGCTGATCGTGGGTCCGGCCATCGGCTGGCGCAGCCCGACGGTGGCCATCGTCGCAGTCCTCGGCCTGCTGTGCCTGAGCGCGTTCCTGCGTTCGCAATCGCGCAATCCCCATCCGCTGGTGGAACTGGAACTGTTCCGCAGCAAGCCGTTCGTCGGCGCCGTCATCGCGATGTTCGCCTACGCCTCGACGGCGCAGGTGATGGCATCGGTGCTTCCCATGTACCTGCAGAACGCGCGCGGACAGACCGTACTGACGGCGGGCGCCAGCATGCTGCCCTTCGCGCTGGCGATGCTGGTGTTTCCCCACGTCGGCCGCAGACTGTCGGCGCGCCTGGATTCCCGCGGCGTGCTCAGCATCGGCCTCGCGGTGGTGGCGATCGGCAACCTGCTCATGATCCTGGCGACCCGGCAGGCCAGCGGCTATCCGCTGATCGGCAGCATGGCCATCCTGGGAATGGGCGGCGGCCTGCTCAACGGCGAGACGCAGAAGGCCATCATGAGCACCCTGCCCCATGGCCGCGCCGGCATGGCGTCGGGCATCAGCACCACGTCCCGCTTCACCGGCATCCTGCTGGGGTTCTCCGGCTTCGGCGCGGTGCTGGCGAGCAGCATTCATCACTACGCCGAAGCGGCGACGCAGCGCGCCGGCCTGCACGTTGCCGCCAACTACTACGACCAGATCATCGCTGGCGATCTCGACCGGGCAATGGCGGCTTACTCCCCCGCGGTGGCCGCGGTACTGATGCCCATCGCCCGCGACAGCTACGCCGTCGGCTTCGCCAGCGCCTTCGCCCTGGCCGCGGCCATGGCCGCGGCTTGCGCGTTGGCGGTCCAACTGTTGATGCGCGACGCCCGCCCCGCGCGCTGAGCGCACGGTGTCGCGCCGTGTCGCCCAGTGTCATGTCGTCATGCCAGGCCAGGTTGTGGCGGGCCGGGCAGGCGATATGATGGCGTCACTTCCACCAACGCGGCAGGGGCCAGCGCATGGAGATCCGCCATCTGAAGGCCTTCGTGACGCTCGCCGGCACGCTGCACTTCGCGCAGGCCGCCGAACAGCTCGACCTGTCCGCGCCCACGCTGACCGCCCATATCCAGGAACTGGAGCGCGCGCTGCAGGTCCGCCTGTTCAACCGCACCAAACGGTCCGTCGCGCTGACCTCGGCCGGCGAGGTCTTCCTGATCGAGGCGCGCAACACGCTCGAACAACTCGAGCGCACCCTCAACGTCGGGCTGCGCGCGGGGCGTGGCGAATTGGGCCGAGTCGAAATCGGTTATGTGGGTTCGGCGGTGTTCTTTGGCGTGCTGCAGGACCAATGCCGGCGGTTCCACGCGGCCTGGCCCGAGGTCCTGGTGCAGACCCGCGAAATGCCCACGGACCAACTGGCGAGCGCGCTCGAGGACGGCCGCATCGACATCGCCTTCGTGCGCATGCCGATCACCTTGCCGCCGTCGATCGCCAGCCACATGCTGATCCGCGACCGGTTCTGCGTCGCGCTGCCCGGCGACCATCCGCTCGCATCGGCGACGGGCGCCATCACCGCGCGTTCACTGGCCAGGGAAGCCTTCATCGTGCCCGAGCAGATCCTGGGCCTGCTGGAAGTGGCGCGGCGCGGAAAATTCACGCCCGGCGTAGCCTCGACTCCCGGCAGCCTGTTGACCGTGCTGACGCATGTCTCGCTCGGCATGGGCGTGGCCGTCGTGCCGAGCGTGCTGGTCGAGGTCGTGAAACTGCCGAACGTCGTCTTTCGGGAACTGGCGGGGGCCGCCATCGATTCGGAGGTCGCCGCGCTCTACCGGCGGCATGAGCGCTCACCGGCCGTGCGCCACTTCATCGATCAGATCAAGCGGACCACGCCCCTGGCATGACCATCCGCGCGACGCCGCCATGGCGAGACGAAAGCAACGGACCATGCCGTCAGCGCAGGGAAGAACTGAAGGGAAGAACTGAAGGGAAGAAAACCCGCCAGCAGGCGAGGCAGCTTGGCGACCGCAGGCGCATGGGCTGATTGGATGACCGGTTATTGAACCAGCATGGCCCGACGCTATCCTTGTCCGCGGCGCTTTGGGCGCGCTTTCGCAGCGACTTTGCGGCGGTTTTTTTGACGGGTTTATCTGAAATTGGCGCGCCCGACAGGAATCGAACCTGTATCAAGAGCTTCGGAAACTCTCATTCTATCCATTGAACTACGGGCGCAGCGCAAGGAGGCGGTATTGTACCTAGTTTTATGCGGTCTGCATGAAGTGGATCAAATCCGGCCGCAAACTCATCGAAAACCCCTGTCCGGCCGTTGGACGAGTGTCCATGACACCGTTATATAATCCAGCGTTTGCTTGCAAGGCGGTCTGCTTTTTGCCGCCCTTTGTGCAGTACTGATTTTCTGTTGCCGCCGCCAGGCGCCCCGGTACCCGTTAGCAGGATTTGGTCATGAGCAACGAGCAGGAACACATAGAAGAGCACTCCTCCCCCATCAAGACCCCGAAGCAACTGATCGTCACGGTCGTTCTGGCCTTCGTGGTTCCCATCGCCATCATCATCCTATTGGTGAACATGGTGACCTCGGGCACCAAAGTGGGCGCCGGCTCGGATACGCTGTCCAGCGAAGCCGTCACTAAACGCATTGCCCCGGTCGCGGGTTTCGCCCTCGTCGACGCCAACGCGCCCAAGGTCTTCAAGACCGGCGAGCAAGTCTTCACCGCCGTCTGTACGGCCTGTCATACCGCCGGCGTCGCCGGCGCGCCCAAGATCGGCGACAGCGCCGCCTGGGCGCCCTTCATCCAGTCGGGCTTCGATGCCATGATGAACGTGGCCCTGCACGGCAAGGGCGGCATGCCGGCCAAGGGCGGCAACCCGACGCTGTCCGACTTCGAAGTCGCCCGCGCCGTGGTCTACATGGCCAACAAGTCCGGCGGCTCGCTGCCCGAACCGGCCGCGCCCGCTGAAGAAGGCGCCAAGAAGGAAGCCGACGCCACGCCGGCCGCTGCCACGCCGGCCGCTGCCACGCCGGCTGCTGCCGCCCCCGCGGCGGCTGCCCCGGCCGCCCCGGCTCCTGTCGCGGCCGCACCGGCCGCAGCAGCACCGGCGCCCGCCGCCGCGCCCGCGCCGCAACAGGCCGCCGCGGTCAATCCCGCCGGCGAGAAGCTCTACAAGAGCGTCTGCTTCGCCTGCCACGCCACCGGCGTCGCCAACGCGCCCAAGTTCGGCGACAAGGCCGCCTGGGACCCGTACATCAAGACGGGCATGGACGCGATGGTCAAGGTCGCCATGCAGGGCAAGCCGCCCATGCCGCCCAAGGGCGGCGCGGCCAACGCCTCGGAAGACGACATCCGCGCGGCCGTGCAGTACATGGTGGACGCGGCCAAGTAAGCCGCGCACCGCTCTCCCGCCGCGCGCCCCCAACGCCGCGCAGGCGAAAAAAAGCCCCTCGATGCATCGAGGGGCTTTTCATTTGGCGCGGCCTCAATCGGCCGCGGACGTCTTCAGCAACGACATGCCCAGTTGCACGCGGCGCTGCAGCCACAGGCTGGGGCGATAGCGCGGATCGCCCGTGACGCGCTGCAGGCTCTTGAGGATCTCGAGGATGCGCTCGGCGCCCAGCGCGTCGCCCAGGGCCAGCGGTCCCACCGGATAGCCCAGGCCCAGCGTCACGGCGCGGTCGATGTCTTCCGGCGTGGCGATCTGCTGCTGCGCGATGTCGGCGGCGATGTTGACGATCATGGCCATGATGCGCTGGGCCACGAAGCCCGGCGAATCCTCGATCACCGAGACCGGCACGCCATCGCCCGCCAGCAGCGCATGCGCGGCGTCGCGCCACTTTTCCTGCGTGGCCGGCGACGCCATGACGGTGCGGCGGGCGGCCTTGTCGAAGGCGAACAGGGTATCCAGGCCGACGCAGCGCGCCGGATCCAGGCCCTGCGCCGACACGGTGGTGGACACGTCCTCGCCGAACGGCGTGACGATGATGAGCGTGTCGGCCGCCGGCGTGGAACCGGACACCAGCGGCGCGCCCAGCTTTTCCAGCAGCGCGATGGCGCGCGCGTAGCCCTCAGGGTGGCGCGGGCTGACCCAGACCTTCAGGCCTTCCGGCAGCGCCGGCACGGGCGGCTCGGCCGGCACCTGCTTCTGGCCGTCGACGTACTTGTAGAAGCCCTCGCCGGCCTTGCGGCCGATCAGGCCGCCGGCCAGGCGCACGGTGGTGATGGGCGACGGACGGAAGCGCGGTTCGTCGAAGAACTGGCGGTAGATCGATTCCATCACCGGATGCGAGACATCCAGCGCGGTCAGGTCCAGCAGCTCGAACGGGCCCATGCGGAAGCCGGCCTGCTCGCGCATGATGGCGTCGACCTGCGCGAAGCTCGCCACCGATTCCTGCGCCACGCGCAGGCCTTCGGTGTTCATGCCGCGACCGGCGTGGTTGACGATGAAGCCGGGCATGTCCTTGGCGCGCACCGGCGTGTGGCCCATGCGGCGCGCCAGCTCGGCCAGCGCGTCGCCGGTCTCGGGCGCGCTGCGCAGGCCGTCGATGACCTCGACCACCTTCATCAGCGCCACCGGGTTGAAGAAGTGATAGCCCGCGACGCGCTGCGGCAGCTTGCAGGCCGCAGCGATGGCGGTGATCGACAGCGACGAGGTGTTCGAGGCCAGGATGCAGTCGTCGGCCACCACGCCCTCCAGGGCGGCGAACAGGTCGCGCTTGACGTCCAGGCGCTCGACGATGGCTTCGGCCACCAGCTGGCATTGCGACATGTCGGTCAGCGCGGTGGCGGACTCGACGCGCGCCAGCGCGGCCTGCGCGTCGGCGGCGGTCAGCTTGCCCTTCTGGGCCAGCTTGTCCCAGGTCTGGCGCAGCGACTCGCGCGCGGCGGCCACGGCGTCGGCGCTGGTGTCGTACAGGCGCACGCGCAGGCCGGCCTGCGCCGCGATCTGGGCGATGCCCCGCCCCATGGCCCCGGCGCCCACGACGCCGATGGTTTGAATCTCCGTCATCAACTTCTCCTGCCTGTCATTGGAATGGTGTGTGCGCCGCGCCAGGCGCGGCGACCGGATGGCGCCGGCGAATCAGGACGGGCTTTGCGCCAGCGCCTGGATTTCCGCGGCCGACAGCCCGAGCTTTTCGGTCAGCACCTGCGCGGTGTGCTCGCCCAGCATGGGCGGCGCGCGGCGGTATTCGACCGGGCTGCCCGAGAACTTCAGGGGGCTGGCGGCCATCGGCACGGTGCCCGCGGTCGGGTGCGGCAGCTCGCGCTTCATGCCGCGCGCCAGCACCTGCGGGTCTTCGTAGACCTGGTCGAGCGTATTGATCGGGCCGGCCGGCACGCCGACGGCCTCGAGCGAGGCGAGCCAATGGTCGCGCGCGCCGGTGGCCATGCGTTCGGCCAGCAGCGGCACCAGCGCCTCGCGGTTCTTGACGCGCTGCGGGTTGGTGGAGAAACGCGGATCGGCCGACAGCTCGGGCAGGCCGATGGCGCCGCAGTAGTTGCGGAACTGGCTGTCGTTGCCGACCGCGACGATCAGGTGGCCGTCGCTGGCGGCGAAGACCTGGTACGGCACCAGGTTCTGGTGCGCGTTGCCGGCGCGGCGCGGTGCGTTGCCGGAGGTCATGAAGTTCAGGTTCTGGTTCGCCAGCATGGCGACCTGGCAGTCCAGCAGCGCCATGTCGATGTGCTGCCCCAGGCCGCTGACCGAGCGCTCGTGCAGCGCGGCCAAGATGCCGACGGTGGAGTACATGCCGGTCATCAGGTCGGCCACGGCCACGCCCGCCTTCTGCGGACCGCCGCCAGGCAGGTCGTCGCGCTCGCCGGTGATGCTCATCAGGCCGCCCATGCCCTGAATCATGAAGTCGTAGCCGGGGCGGCTGGCGTAGGGGCCGGTCTGGCCGAAGCCGGTGATGGAGCAGTAGATCAGGCGCGGGTTCACTTCCTTGAGACTGGCGTAGTCCAGGCCGTACTTGGCCAGGCCGCCGACCTTGAAGTTCTCGACCAGGATGTCGCTCTGCAAGGCCAGCTCGCGCACCAGTTCGGCGCCGCGCGGCGAGGCGATGTCGAGGGCGACGGAGAATTTGTTGCGGTTGGCCGAGAGGTAGTAGGCCGCTTCGGTGGTGTCGTCGCCGGCCGCGTCCTTCAGGTACGGAGGGCCCCAGGCACGGGTGTCGTCACCGGCGCCGGGGCGCTCGATCTTGATGACTTCGGCGCCGAGGTCGGCCAGGTTCTGGGTGCACCAGGGGCCGGCGAGGACGCGGGTCAGGTCCAGGACGCGGATGCCTGTCAGGGGAGCGGGACGTTGCGACATCTTTTATCTTTTCGCCAAAGAGTATTAGGTCAGTGGGGATATTAGCCGGTGGGGGCTTGGGTGTGTTGGGGTGGTCGGTGGGCGGACGCGTCTGGGTTCTTGGGACGCCCTTTGCTGTGGGGCGCGGGGTGCGGGGGGCTACGATTGCGGTCCGGAGCGTTCGCTCCGGACTGCCCCTTCCTCATCCTCGTCCTCGCCCGCGGCGACTCCTTCGGATTCCGTCGGGCGCATCTACACGCCCCCCGCACCCCGCGCCCCACAGCAAAGGGCTGCGCTGAAGGCTCATGGCGGGTGCTGGGACGGACGGTGTGCTTGGCATTCTGGTGACGACCATCGGGGGGTGGAGAGGTAGTGCGGGGCCCGCCAAAGGCGGCTGCGCGGGCAGCCTTCTTTGGCTTACATGGGCTCTTGCGTTTGATTAATGATGCTGCGCGTGGGTGGAGGACCTGCAGGTTGCATGGGCGCCCGCGGCACATGATGCATGGCGCCCTGCCCTATTGATGAGGTTCCGGTATCGGGCGTGGCGGTCGATGCCCGCCACGCCGTCGCCCTGCTCAGCTGTTGGCCTTGATGACCTCGCGGGCGATGACCAGTTGCTGGATTTGCGAGGTGCCTTCGAAGATGCGGAACAGGCGGACGTCGCGGTAGAAGCGTTCGACGGCGTATTCGGACATGTAGCCGGCGCCGCCGTGGATCTGGACGGCGCGGTCGGCGACGCGGCCGACCATTTCGGTGGCGTAGAGTTTGCAGCAGGCGGCCTGCATGGTGGTGTTCTCGCCGCGGTCGCGCAGGCGGGCGGCGTCCAGGACCATGCAGCGGGCGGCGTAGAGTTCGGCCTGGCTGTCGGCGATCATGGCCTGGATCAGCTGGAATTCGGCGATGGGCTGGCCGAACTGTTTGCGGTCGGTGGCGTATTTGACGGCGTCGCGCAGCAGGCGGTCGGCGATGCCGACGCACAGGGCCGAGATGTGCAGGCGGCCCTTGTCCAGCACGCGCATCGAGGTGCGGAAACCATTGCCTTCCTCGCCGCCCAGCAGGGCCGAGGCGGGGACGCGGCAGTTGTCGAAGACCACGTCGCTGGTGAGCGCGCCGGCCTGGCCCATTTTCTTGTCGGGCTTGCCGATGATCAGGCCCGGCGTGCCGGCTTCGACCAGGAAGCACGAAATGGAATTGGCGCGGCGCTCGGGCGCGGTGCGGGCCATCACCGAGAACAGGCCGGCGATGGGCGCGTTGGTGATGTAGCGCTTGGTGCCGTTGAGCACGTAGTGGTCGCCATCGCGTTCGGCCGACAGGCGCAGCGCCATGGCGTCGGAGCCGGCGTCGGGCTCGGTCAGCGCGAACGAGCCGATCAGCTCGCCGCTGGCCAGGCGCGGCAGGTAGCGGGCGCGCTGTTCGTCGGTGCCGGCCAGCACGATGGCCTGCGAGCCGATGCCGATGTTGGTGCCGGCGAGCGAACGGAACGCGGGCGAGGTCTGGCCCAGTTCGAACACCACCTTCACTTCTTCTTCCATCGTCAGGCCCAGGCCGCCGTGGTCGGGCGAGATCGACAGGCCGAACAGGCCCAGCTCGCGCATTTCGGCCACGATGTCCGGCGGCACCTGGCCGCTGGCGGCCAGTTCGTCCTCGGCGGGAATCAGGCGTTCGTGCACGAAGCGGCGCACGGCGTCCAGCAACAGGGTCAGGGTTTCGGTATCCAGGGCCATGATCTGAGTCTCTCGGGTGTGCGGGGCGGCGGCGCTCAGGGGCGCATGCCGCCAACCAGTAAATCGAAATAGCCGGCGGCGATGGCCTCGGCGCTGTCGCCCTGGCCGGGCTTGTACCAGCGCACCATCCAGTTCAGCATCGACAGCACGGCGCGGCCGGTGGCGGGCACGTCCAGCGGACGGAACGCGCCTTCGGTCACGCCCTGCGCGATCAGGTCGCGCAGGCGCTTCTCGTAGCCGTCGCGCAGACGCGCAGCGTCCTCGCGCTCGGGCAGCGCCATGCCGGAATAGCCGATCAGCATGGTGACGAACTCGGCGTGGTGCTGCTCGAAATAGCGGGCGTGGCCCACCATGAAGGCGCGCAGGCGGGCGGCGCCGCCCTCGGCGCGCGCCACGTCCTGGCCAACGCTCTGGTTCAGGCCATTGAGCACCGCCAGGATGATGGCGTCGTAGATGTCCTGCTTGGTGGTGAAGTAGTGATAGATGGCGGCCTTGGACACGCCGATGGCGCCCGCCAGGTCCGACACCGAACTGCCGTCGTAGCCGCTGCGCGCGAACAGCTTGGCGGCTTCGGCCAGGATGCGTTCGCGCGGCGCCGCCAGGGTCGGCGGACGGCCGGCGCGGGCGCGTTTGGAAGCGGGGGCAGGGGAAGTCGCCATGGGCAGGCCTGGTTGGGGCGACGTCGAGGAAGCCAATGCCGGACCACGGGCGGTTCCGTTCCATTGACAGCGGTTCGACGCTTGCCGTTAAATAAAGATTAATTAATTACCGGACGGTCGGTAGGTAATTGTAGGCACATCCCTTTCCGCCATGCAAGCGCGGCTTGGGCGCTCAACCCGAAACCACACGTGACGCCGTTATGCCCCACTCCCTAGTGACAGATCTGTATGGCCAGATGTCCCTGCCGGTCATCAGCGCCCCCATGTTCATCGTGTCCAACCCGAAGCTGGTCGTCGCGCAATGCACGAGCGGCATCGTCGGTTCGTTTCCGGCGCTGAACGCGCGCCCGCAGAGCCTGCTGACCGACTGGCTGGACGAGATCCAGGCCGGCCTGGCCTCGTACCGCGAGGCCAACCCCGGCGCCGCGGTCGCGCCCTATGCCGTCAACCAGATAATCCACCAGTCCAACGACCGGCTCGAACAGGACCTGGCGGTGTGCGCCAGCCATCGCGTGCCGCTGATCATCACCAGCCTGCGCGCCCCCGGCGACCTGGTCAAAGGCGTCCACGACTGGGGCGGCAAGGTGTTCCACGACGTCACCACCATCCGCCACGCCGAAAAGGCGCTGGAAGCGGGCGTGGACGGCCTGATCCTGGTGTGCGCGGGCGCGGGCGGCCATGCCGGCACCCTCAGCCCGTTCGCGCTGGTATCCGAAGTGCGCCGCTTCTATGACGGCCCGCTGATCCTGTCGGGCGCCATCACCTCCGGCGCCCAGGTGCTGGCCGCGCTCGCCATGGGCGTGGACTTCGCCTACATGGGCACGCGCTTCATCGCCAGCGAGGAAGCCAACGCCAGCGAGGGTTACAAGTCCGCCATCGTCGAGGCCAGCGCCTCCGACATCCTCTACACCCCGTTCTTCACCGGCATCCCCGGCAACTACCTGAAGGCCAGCATCAGCGCCGCCGGCCTCGATCCGGCCAACCTGCCGCAGCCGGACAGCGGCGCCTCCAATTTCGGCTCCAGCCGCGTCAAGCCGTGGAAGGACATCTGGGGCGCGGGCCAGGGCGTGGGCAACATCGGCAGCGTGCAGCCGACGCATCAGATCGTCGATACGCTGCGCCGCGAGTACGCCGAGGCCCGGACGCAACTGGCCGCCAGGACCTTCGCATGAGCGCCGGGCTGCGGGTCACGCGCGACGGCGCGGTGCTGACGCTGGTGATCGACCGCCAGGACCGCCGCAACGCCCTCGACACGGCCACCTACGCCGCGCTGACCGAACAGCTCTCGCTGGCCGCCGCCGACACCGGCGTGTCGGCGGTGATCCTGGCCGGCGCCGGCGAACACTTCACGGCCGGCAACGACCTGCGCGATTTCCAGGCCGAGCGCGGCGCCGGCGACAGCGCCGGCCTGACCTTCCTGCGCGCGTTGACGCAGGCCGACGTGCCGGTCATCGCCGCCGTCGAGGGCTATGCCATCGGCATCGGCGTGACGCTGCTGCAGCATTGCGACTTCGTCTATGTCGGCGAGGGCGCCACCCTGCGCATGCCGTTCGTGGCGCTGGGCCTTTGTCCGGAAGGCGCGTCCAGCCTGCTGATGCCTCGCCTGGCCGGCGCCCGCCGCGCCGCCGAATGGCTGCTGCAGGGCAAGGCGTTCTCGGCGCAGGAAGCCTGCGACGCCGGCCTGGCCACCGCGGTCACCGCCAAGGGCGGCGCCCTGGCGGCCGCGCAGGCCACCGCCGCCAGCCTCGCCAGGCAGCCGCCAGCCGCGCTGCGGCTGACCAAGGCCATGCTCAAGCGGCCGGACAGGCAAGCAATCCAGGACACGCTCGATTACGAGGCGCAGCAGTTCCGCGCCCGCCTGCAGACAGACGAAGCGCAAGCCGCGTTCGCGGCGTTCTTCAAGAAGTGAATCCGGCCCGGCGCGCGGCCGGATGCGGTCGGCAGCCGCCCCCTCAGAACGGCGAGTCGGGCCGGAAGTTCGGCGCGCGCCGCTCGCGCAACGACTGAACGCCTTCGCGCACGTCCGGGCCGCCAAATCCCATGAACTCCAGCGCCAGCGACGTATCGAAGGTCGGGCCGGCCATGCGCAGCCAGTTGTTCAGCGAATACTTGGTCCAGCGGATCGCGGTCTGCGAACCGGCCGCCAGGCGGTTGGCCACCTCGAAGGCGCGGCCGATCAGCTCGGCCTCGTCCACGCACAGCGACACCAGGCCGATGCGCTCGGCCTCTTCGCCGCTGACGGTTTCGCACAGCATCAGGTAGTACTTGGCGCGCGCCATGCCGCACAGCAGCGGCCAGACGATGGCGGCGTGGTCGCCGGCCGTGACGCCCAGGCGGGTGTGGCCGTCGATGATGCGGGCGTCGCGCGCGGCGATCGAGATATCGGCCAGCAGGCCGGCCACCAGGCCGGCGCCCACGGCGGCGCCGTGCATCGCCGACACGATCGGCTTGCTGCAGTTGATGATGTTGTAGACCAGGTCGCGCGCCTCGCGCCAGACGCGGGTGCGCACGTCGAAGTCGTCCGCCATCTGCTGCACCAGGTCCAGGTCGCCGCCGCCCGAGAAACCCTTGCCCTCGCCGCGGATCACCACCACGCGGGTATCGGGGTCGGTGTCGATATCGCGCCAGATGTCGGCCAGCTCGCGGTGCATGCGGTCGTCGGCGGTGGACAGCTTGCCCGGCTTGCCGTCCTTGGACCCCATGATCAGTTCCAGCACGCCGTTGGGATGGCGGCGCAGCTTGAGGGACTCGTAGGCGGAATAGTGTTCCAGCGTGATATCGGTCATCGTCGTCTCCGGTGGCGCGGGCGGAAGGCCGCGCGTTTTGGGGCACTATAGTGGATAGCCCCTGCCCCGACGCCCCCGCCGATCCCGGAGCCTCAGCCCATGAACACCCCCGCCCCCTCCTTTGCCGGCGAGATCCGCCGCGACGACCTGCCAGCCCTGTTCGCCGTGCGCGACCCGGACACCCATAAGGGCAGTTTCGGCACCGTCGGCGTGGTGGGCGGCGGGCGCGGCATGGAAGGCGCGGCGCTGCTGGCCGCGCGCGCCGCGCTCAAGACCGGCGCCGGCAAGGTGCTGGTGGGCTTCGCCCAGGAAACGGCGCCGCTGCCCTGCGATCCACTGCAACCCGAACTGATGCTGCGCGACGCGCGCTCGCTGCTGGAGGCGGACTGGGGCGTCACCGCCTGGGTCGCCGGGTGCGGCATCGGCGCCGGCGCGGCCGCCGCCAACGCCCTGTCGGAACTGTTCGTGCTGCGCGGCGGCGCGCCGCTGGTGCTGGACGCCGACGGCCTGAACCTGCTGGCCAACGGCGGCATCCAGCCCAACTGGGGCGACGGCCCGGTGGTGCTGACCCCGCACCCGGCCGAGGCCGGCCGGCTGCTCGGCCTGGACACCCCCGGCATCCAGGCCGACCGCCCCGCCGCCGCCCAGGCGCTGGCGCGACGATTTGGCGCCTGGGTGGTCCTGAAGGGCGCGGGCACCGTGGTCTGTGCCCCGGACGGCACGTGGCGCCGCAACACCAGCGGCAACCCTGGCCTGGCCACGGCCGGAACCGGGGACGTATTGGCCGGCATCCTGGGCTCGCTGCTGGCCCAGCGCCTGCCGCTGGCGCAGGCCGTGGCCGGCGCGGTCTGGCTGCATGGCGCTGCCGCCGACGCCCTGGTGGCCCGGGGCATCGGGCCGATCGGGCTGACCGCCGGGGAGCTGGCGGACGCCGCCCGGGAGCTGCGCAATGGCGGTCCGCAGGCCTAAGTCCCCGGGGCAAATACATTTTTACAACATACTAGGGTTTTCCCCTAAAAACGCGTTGCTTTTGATTTAGGGTTATCCCTATAATGGTTTACCCCAAGACGAAACGGACTGGAGCCAACCATGAGCGAACTGACCCTGAACCACACTGCCCGCCTGACCGACGCGCTGGAGCGTGACCTGCTCCGCGGCGCCCTCGAGAACCAACCGAATTCCCACCCGCTGACCAACCTGAAGAAGGCTGGCCAGGCGATCGCCGCCGCCGTTGCTGGCGTGTTCGCCTTCATCGACGAAGTCAACGAATCGATGAACAAGGCCCGCGCCGCCAGCTCGCGCTTCTCCGGTTCGCAGTGGTAAGACCAGCCGTGCCAGGCTGAGTCGCGACCGATCTCCCGCGATTCGGCCCGGCGCGCTGCCGGTGTGACGCCCGCCGCCCACGCGGCGCCCGTCGCATCGGACCCGGCGCCCGGGGCCTCGGGCCCTCCCCCTCACCGGGCGCCATCGCGCCGCGCCGGCCCCTTCACGGGGCCCCCGCGACGCCCTCCACGACGCAATACCCCTGTCGCCCCAGCGCGAAGCCGTCCCGAAGCGGGACCGCCTCGCACCGGGGCGATGGTCATTTTGTGCGCGGCAACGGCGGCATTCTCCCCTCTCGGCGTTTACCCTAGCGTCGGCCCGGCGCGCATTGACAGCGCGCGAACCCCCTACCGATAATCGGCCCCTTGCCGTCGTGCCTGGCGCCAAAAACACCGCAAGCCCCCCCCCGGCCGACGTTGCGTTTCCCCGGTTGGCCCGCCCGCTGTTCCCCGCCGCCAGCACGATCCGGTTCGTTCCCCATCCGGAGTTGTCACCATGAAGTTGCGCACCACCCTGGCCCTCGTGGCCGCCGCCATTCCCTTGGCCGCTGCCCAGGCCCAGACGCTGAAGATCGGCCTGTCCGCCGAACCCACCTCGGCCGACCCCCACTACCACAAGATGACGCAGAACGACGCGTTCTCCGCGCACGTCTACAGTTCGCTGGTGGGCCGCAGTGCCGACATGAAGCTGGTGCCCGCGCTGGCCACGTCCTGGAAGAACCTGGACGACCTGACCTGGGAATTCAAGCTGCGCGACGACGTCAAGTTCTCCAATGGCAAGCCGTTCACGTCCGAAGACGTGCTGTTCACGATCTGCCGCACGCTGAACAACGAGACCAACGTGTCGCAGTCCTACATGGACACGACCAAGCTGATCACCGACGTGCAGACGCCGGATGCGCATACCGTCATCATCAAGACCGGCGCCCCCTTCCCGCTGATGCCCGCCGAAATGGCGCGCTCGCTGCCGATCATCTGGAACGGCATCGTCGAGCACGGCAAGCTGACGTTCGACCCGAAGAAGGGTTGCGGCGTGACCGGCGCCTGGCCGACGGTGGCCGACTTCAACAACGGCAAGGACGCCATCGGCACCGGCCCGTACACCCTGAAGTCCTACGTCAAGGGCACCGGCATCGAACTGGTGCGCAACGAGAACTACTGGGGCCCGAAGCCCTACTGGAAGGAAGTGAAGTTCGTGCCGGTGCCGGCCGCCGGCCCGCGCCTGACCGGCCTGCTGTCGGGTGACTTCGACATGATCGAGAACCCCGCCGCGCGCGACCTGCAGCGCCTGAAGGACAATCCCAAGTTCGGTTTCGTGGCCACGCCCTCGACCCGCCTGGTGTTCTTCCAGCCCGACGTGGCGCGCAACCCGAGCCCGTTCGTCAAGAGCGCCGACGGCAAGAACCCGCTGCAGGACCTGCGAGTGCGCAAGGCCATCTCGATGGCCATCGACCGCAAGACCATCACCGCCCGCATCATGGACGGCATGGCCACCCCGGCCTACCAGTACATGCCGGACGGCATGTTCGGCGCGCTGCCCAAGGCTCCGGAAATCAAGTACGACCCGGAAGGCGCCAAGAAGCTGCTGGCCGAAGCCGGCTACCCCAACGGCTTCGAGCTGACGCTGTCGTCGACCAACGACCGCTACGTCAATGACGGCCAGGTGGCGCAGGCCGTGGCCCAGTACCTGGCCCGCGTCGGCATCAAGACCAACGTCGACGCCATGACCGCCTCGATCTACTTCCCCAAGCGCGCCAAGCGCGAGTTCAGCTTCTCGATGGGCGGCTGGCCGGCGGAAACGGGCGAAGCCTCGGCGCTGTTCCAGCTGTGGGTCGCCTCGCTCGACTCGCCCAACAGCCTGGGCACCAGCAACTACGGCGGCTTCACCAACGCCGACTTCGACAAGGTCTACAAGCAGGCCATCGTGACGGTCGACGCGCCCAAGCGCGAGAAGCTGCTGCAGGAAGCCACCCAGATCGCGCTGGACAACGTGCCGCTGATCCCGCTGCACTTCGAAAGCAGCATCTGGGCCTTCCGCAAGGGCATCTCCTATGAAGGCCGCCGCGACCAGTTCACGCTGGCCACCTCGGTCAAGCCCGACGCCAAGTAATCCGGCGCGCGCCCTATGAAAACGGCTGCCTTCGGGCAGCCGTTTTTCTTTGCGCGCCTGCAGCGCCCCCGGCTGGCGTCGCGAGCCAGCGGCCGCCTCAGGCGCCCGGCCCTTGCGCCAGCAGCACGTCCAGCTCGCGCGACAACAGGTCGATGAAGGCTTCCGTCTTGGAAGGCAGCTGACGCCCCTGCATGACGTGCAGCTGCAAGGTGCGCGACTGCAACTGCGCGTTGGAGATCGGCACCGCCACCAGTTCGTCGCGCTTCAGGCTCCAGGCCACCGAGATGTAGCCGCTGAGCATGATGGCGTCGGAACCGAACACGAAACCATGCAGCGGCGAGGAATCGTTGCAGGTCAGGGTGGGTTCGAGCTGCACCGACTCCAGCAGGCAGCCCATCTCGAACAGGTGGCGGGTGGTGGTGCCCGGGCCGGTCAGCGCCAGCGGATAGCGGCCCAGGTCCTGCAGGCTGACGCTCTTGCGGCTGGCCAGCGGATGGCCGGCGGCCATGACGGCGTGCACCGGCGCGCGCCGCGAATAACGCACGCTGACGCCGCTGAGACGCTCGACGTTGAAGGTCATGCCCAGTTCGACGCTGCCTTCGGCGACGCGGCGCGCGACATCGGCCGGCGTGCCCACGTGCAGGTCGAAGCGCACCTCGGGCCAGTCGCGGCGAAAGCGCGCCATGGCCGACGGCAGGAAAATGCGCGCCACGCCCTCGACGGCCGCCATGCGGATCTCGTTGCGCGCCATGCCCTTGAGCGCGGCGATCTCCTGCAGCACCGAATCCGATTCCAGCAGCGTGCGGCGCGCATGGGTCAGCAGCAGCCGGCCGGCCTCGCTCAGCACCATGCCGCGCGCGGCGCGCTCGAACAGCGGCGCGCCCGCTTCTTCCTCCAGCTTGGCGATCTGGCGGCTGATGGCGGACACCGCCACGTGCAGGCGTTCGGACGCCCCGCTCAGGCTGCCCGCCTGGGCAACCTCGACAAAGTAACGCAGGGCGATGCTGTGCATGTTTCCCCCTCGCTGGGGCCTGACGCCGATGAAAATAGCTTTGCCTTTTTTGCAAAGCTTCCGATAAATATTCTAATTGTAGAGAAAGCTTCCCTGATCCTAGAATTTGCGCAACGATTCAGCAGGGTGCGCAATGACGCGCCCCGCCAGACAAGGGGAAGTCCGTGCCAGCAGCAGTCACGAGCGCCAGCCGCGCCGCCGCCATCGGCCGCGCGGTCGCGTACGCCGATAGCGGCGCCTTGCAGCGCGACCTGGCGGAGCTGGTCGCGCACCGCACCGAAAGCCAGAACCCGGACCAGCGCGCCGCGCTCTACGACTACCTGCGCGCGGCGGTCGCCCCGCGCCTGGAAGCGCTGGGCTGTTCCTGGCGCGTCGAGGACACCCCCGTCGCCGGCGGCCCGCCGTTCCTGCTGGCCGAGCGCATCGAAGACCCCGCCCTGCCCACCGTGCTGATGTACGCCCACGGCGACGTGGTGCGCGGCTACGACGAGCAGTGGCGCGACGGCCTGGCGCCCTGGCGGCTGACCGCCGAGGGCGACCGCTGGTACGGCCGCGGCACCGCCGACAACAAGGGACAGTACTGCGTCAACATGACCGCGCTGGAACAGGTGCGGGCCGAACGCGGCGGACGCCTGGGCTTCAATCTGCGCATGCTGGTGGAATGCGGCGAGGAAGTCGGCTCGCCCGGCCTGCACCAGGCCTGCGCCGCGTGGCGCGAGTCGCTGGCGGCGGACTTCTTCATCGCCTCCGACGGGCCGCGGCTGGCGGCCGACCTGCCGACGCTGTTCCTGGGGTCGCGCGGCACGCTGCTGTTCGACCTGACGGTGGACCTGCGCGGCCACGCCCACCACTCCGGCAACTGGGGCGGCGTGCTGCCCAATCCCGGCATCATCCTGGCGAACGCGCTGGCCAGCCTGGTGGACGCGCGCGGCCGGCTATTGGTGGACGGCCTGCGTCCGCCGGCGATTCCGCCCGCCGTGCGCCAGGCGCTGGCGGACATCCAGGTCGGCCAGGACGACGACGCCCCCGACATCGACCCGGACTGGGGCGAGCCCGGCCTGTCGCTGGCCGAGCGCCTGTTCGGCTGGAACACGCTGGAAGTGCTGGCCTACAAGACCGGCAACCCCGACAACCCGGTGGGCGCGATTCCGCCGCGCGCCAGCGCCACCTGCAACCTGCGCTTCGTGGTCGGCACCGACTGGCGCCAGGCCGAGGGCATCCTGCGCCGGCACCTGGACGCGCGGGGCCTGCGGCAGGTCCAGGTCCGCGTGCGGCGCGGCACGCCGGCCACCCGGCTGGACCCGGACGATCCGTGGGCGCGCTGGGCCGTGGCCTCGCTGGCCGCCACCACCGGCAAGACGCCCGCGCTGCTGCCCAACCTGGGCGGCACCGTGCCCAACGACGCCTTCTCGGACGTGCTGGGGCTGCCCACCGTGTGGGTGCCGCACTCGTATCCCGCCTGTTGCCAGCATGGCCCCGACGAACATCTGCTCGCCTCGGTGGCGCGCGAGGGCGCGGCCGTGATGGCCGGCCTGTTCTGGGACCTGGGCGAGCAAGGCTCGGCCGTGGCCGCGCAACGCGGGCGCCTGACCGCCACCTGACCGCCTCCGGGCGCCATCCCTTATACAATCCCCCTCGCTTGATCGGAGTTCCCATGTCCTCGTCCTCTCCCGCGCCCCGTCCGCGTCCCTTCCTTCTCGCCTGTCCGGATCTGGCGGCCGAGCGCGTGGGCAACACGGATACCCCCGGCGTCTGGCATTTCGACTCCGGCGTGCCGGGCAAGCGCGTGATGCTCAGCGCCCTGGTCCACGGCAACGAGCTGTGCGGCGCCTGGGCCCTGAAGGACGCGCTGGCCGCCGGCCTGCGCCCGCGCCGCGGTTCGCTGACGCTGGCGTTCTGCAACCTGGCCGCGTTCGACCGCTTCGATCCCGCCAATTACGCGCCGGCGCGCTTCGTCGACGAAGACATGAACCGGGTCTGGAGCGACGACAAGCTGGCCCAGCCCATCAGCCAGGAACGCCGCCGCGCCGCCGCCCTGCGTCCGTGGGTGGCGCAGGCCGACTGGCTGCTGGACTTCCACTCGATGAGCAATTCCGACGTGCCGCTGCAGCTGACCGGCATGGAACAGCGCAACATCGACCTGGCCCTGTCGCTGGGCAACCCCGCCACCATCATCGCCGACGCCGGCCACGCCGCAGGCGTGCGCATGCGCGACTACGGCCGCTTCGGCGAAGCCGGCGACAACGGCACCCGCTCGCTGCTGATCGAATGCGGCTTCCATGGCGCGCCCGAGGCGCGCGGCGTGGCGCTCGACCAGATGGCGCGCTTCCTGGTGGCGGCCGGCACGGTGGACGAGGCCGACCTGCCCGCTGCCTGGTTCGCCCCCCAGGCCAGCGCCCAGCGCGCGCTGCGCGTGACCCACGCGATCGCCGCCAAGAGCGCAGATTTCCGTTTCGCCGAGCCCTGGAAGGGCCTGGAGACGCTGGCGCGCGCCGGCACCGTCATCGGCTGGTCCGAGGGCGAGGCCGTGACCACGCCGTACGACAACTGCGTCCTGATCATGCCGTCGACCGCCAACCTGCGGGCCGGGGTGACGGTGGTGCGGTTGGCGCAACCGATCGGCTAGAGCCATTGCGCGGCGCGCCCTCGACGGCGCGCCGCCTTCTATAAAAAACCACCAAGGGAAGCAGCATGTCCGCAAACGTTTTCATCCGCAGCGCGTTATCGACCTGTACGCTGGCGGCCGCCCTGGCCGCCGGGGCGCCCGGCGCCATGGCCCAAACGGCCCCGCAGACGCTGCGGATCGGCCTGTCGTCCGAACCCACGGCGATGGACCCGCACTACCACCAGGTCACGCCCAACGACGCGATGACCTCGCACATCTTCGAGACCCTGATCGGCCAGGACGCCAAGATGAACCTGGTGCCGCGGCTGGCGACCGCCTGGAAGGCGGTGGACGACACCACCTGGGAATTCACGCTGCGCGACGGCGTGAAATTTTCCAATGGCCAGCCGTTCACGCCGCAGGACGTGATCTTCACGCTGTGCCGCGCGTTCCACAACGAGCAGTCGATCGGCGGCTCGTACCTGAGCGTGGTGCAGAAGCTGGCCAGCATCGACGTGCGCGACGGCAACGTGCTGGTCATCAAGACCCACCTGCCCTACCCGTTGCTGCCCAACGACCTGACCCGCAACGCCATGCTGTGGAGCGGCATCGTCGAGCATGGCCCGATCCGCTTCGAGCCCAAGAACAATTGCGGCGTGACCGGCCCCTGGCCGACCATCAGCGACTTCAACAGCGGCAAGTCCGCCATCGGCACCGGCCCGTACACGCTCAAGTCCTATGTCAAGGGCAGCGCCATCGAGCTGGCGCGCAATGACGCCTACTGGGGCGACAAGCCGGCCTGGCCGAACGTGCGCCTGATCCCGGTGCCGGCCGCCGGCCCGCGCCTGACCGGCCTGCTGGCCGGCGACTTCGACCTGATCGAGAACCCCGCCGCGCGCGACGTCAAGCGCATCTCGGAAACGCCGGGCTTCGGCTACGTCATCACGCCGTCGGTGCGGGTGGTGTACTTCCAGTTCGACGTGGCGCGCAGCCCCAGCCCGATGGTGCGCGCCGCCGACGGCAAGAACCCGCTGCAGGACGTGCGCGTGCGCCGCGCCATCTCGATGGCGATCGACCGCAAGGCCATCACCGACCGCATCATGGACGGCGCCGCCACCCCGGCCAACCAGTTCCTGCCCGACGGCATGTTCGGCACGCTGCAGCCGCCGCCCGAACTGAAGTACGATCCGGCCGCCGCCAGGAAGCTGCTGGCCGAGGCCGGCTACCCGGACGGCTTCGAGCTGACCATCTCGTCGACCAACGACCGCTATATCAACGACGCGCAGATCTCGCAGGCCGTGGCCCAGTACCTGTCGCGCGTGGGCATCAAGACGACCGTGGACGCCATGACGCGCTCGGTCTACTTCCCCAAGCGCGCCAAGCGCGAGTTCAGCTTCGCCATGGGCGGCTGGTCGTCGGAAACCGGCGAGGCCTCGTCGTTCCTGCAGTACTGGGTCAGCGCCTTCGACAAGGAACACGGCCTGGGCACCAGCAACTACGGCGGTTATAACAATCCGGCCTTCGACAAGGTCTTCAAGCGCGCCCTGACCACCGTCGATCCGGCGGTGCGCGAAAAGCTGCTGCAGGAGTCCCTGACCCTGGCGCTGGCCGACCTGCCCAGCATTCCGCTGCATTTCGAGAGCAGCATCTGGGCGTTCCGCAAGGGCCTGACGTACGAAGGCCGCGCCGACCAATACACCCTGGCCATGTCGGCCAAGCCCGCTAATTAAGATCGCCGTTTCCGGCGCCTGCAACCCCGAGCCCACCAAGGAAATATCACGTGGCCCTTTTCATCCTACGCAGACTGATCCAGAGTCTGTTCGTGCTGCTGGCCGTCTCGGTCGTGGTCTTCTTCGCGGTGTATGCCGTGGGCGACCCGATCGAACTGCTGGTCAGCCCCGAAGCCAGCCAGGCGGCGCGCGAGGCGATGATCGCCCGCCTCGGCCTGGACCTGCCCGTGTGGCAGCAATACACAGGATTCCTGTGGCGCGCGCTGCACGGCGACCTGGGCACGTCGTTCGTGCACGGCATCCCGGCCATCGAGTTGATCGTGCAACGCATCCCCGCCACCTTCGAGCTGGTGATCGTGGCCATCGGCCTGACCTGTGTGATCGGCATTCCGCTGGGCCTGGTGGCCGGCCTGTACCGCGATGCACCCCTGGGCCGCGGCATCATGGCGTCGTCGGTGCTGGGCTTCTCGCTGCCCAACTTCTGGCAGGGCATGATGCTGATCCTGCTGTTCGCGGTGTGGCTCGGCTGGCTGCCCGCCACCGGCCGCGGCGACACCGTGACGGTGCTCGGCGTGCGCCTGTCGATCCTGACGGCCGACGGCTGGTCGCACCTGATCATGCCGGCGATCAACCTGGCGCTGGCCAACATCGCGCTGGTGCTGCGCCTGACCGCCTCGGGCGTGGTCGAGGCCCGCAGCCAGGACTACGTGAAGTTCGCGCGCGCCAAGGGCATCAAGCCCGGCCGCATCGTGCGCCGCCACATCCTGCGCAACATCCTGATCCCGGTGGTCACCGTCATCGGCATGGAATTCGGCAGCCTGATCGCCTATTCCACCATCACCGAGACCGTGTTCGCGTGGCCCGGCATGGGCAAGCTGCTGATCGACAGCGTCTACCAGCTCGACCGGCCCGTGGTGGTCGCGTACGTGATGCTGGTCACCCTGATCTTCGTGGTCATCAACCTGGTTGTGGACATCCTGTACGCCGCGCTCGATCCGCGCGTGCAGCTCGTGACCCCCGCTCAATAATCGCCATGGCTCAATCTCCCAATACCGGCCGCACCCGTACCGTCCAGCCCCTGGCCGATACGCCCAAGCGCGCCTCGATCCTGAAGAAACTGCGGGCCCGGCCGACCGTGCGCGGCTCGGTCATCGCGCTCACCATCCTGGTGCTGCTGGTGGTGTTCGCGCCCTACTTCGCGCCGCAGAATCCCTATGACCTGGCCAACCTGTCGCTGATGGACGGCCGCCTGGCGCCGCGCCAGGCGCTGATGGACGGCAGCATCGCCTGGCTCGGCACCGACGACCAGGGCCGCGACATGCTCAGCGCCATTCTCTATGGCCTGCGCATCAGCCTGATGGTGGGCCTGTCGGCCGTGGTGCTGGCCACCGCCGTGGGCGGCGCGGTCGGCCTGGTGGCCGCCTATATTGGCGGCCTGGTCGACACCGTGCTGATGCGCATCGTCGACTTCATCCTGGGTTTCCCGACCATCCTGGTGGCGCTGGTGCTGCTGGTGGTGCTGGGGCGCGGGGTCGACAAGGTGATCCTGGCGCTGGTGCTGGTGCAGTGGGGCCACTATGCCCGCATCATGCGCAGCCGCGCGCTGCAGGAACGCCGCAAGGAATACGTCGAGGCCGCCGCCAACCTGGGCTTTCCGGCCTGGCGCATCATGGTGTTCCACCTGCTGCCCAACTGCCTGGGTCCGGTCATGGTGTTCGCCACCATCCAGATCGCCACTGCCATCGCGCTGGAAGCGACGCTGTCGTTCCTGGGCGTCGGCGTGCCGATCACCGAACCCTCGCTGGGCCTGCTGATCTCCAACGGCTTCCAGTACCTGCTGTCGGGCGACTACTGGATCAGTCTGTTCCCGGGCATTGCGCTGTTGCTGCTTATCCTTTCCATCAATATCGTCGGCGACCGCCTGCGCGAAAGCCTGGACCCCAAGCGATGAGTGACGTCCTTCTTGATGTGCGCGGCCTGCGCACCGCATTCCATACCGAGGCCGGCGCCTGGCTGGCGGTCGACGGCGTCGACCTGACCGTGCGCCGCGGCGAGATCGTGGGCCTGGTCGGCGAGTCCGGCTCGGGCAAGTCGGTCACCGGCTTCTCGCTGCTGGGGCTGATCGATCCGCCCGGAGAAGTCGTCGACGGCGAAGTGAAGTTCAAGGGCAACGACCTGCGCAAGCTCTCAGAAGAGCAGATGCGCCAGTTGCGCGGCAACCGCATCGCCATGATCTTCCAGGACCCCCTGATGACGCTCAATCCGGTCCTGCGCATCGGCGAGCAGATGATGGAAGCCATCCTGACGCACGAGGACGTGCCGCGCGCCGAGGCCATGGAACGCTGCCGCGAGGCGCTGGCCATGGTCGGCATTCCGTCGCCGGAGAAGCGCCTGAAGAGCTACCCGCACGAATTCTCGGGCGGCATGCGCCAGCGCGTGGCGATCGCCATCGCCATGCTCAACAAGCCCGACCTGATCATCTGCGACGAGCCGACCACGGCGCTGGACGTGACCATCCAGGGCCAGATCCTGTACCGCATGCAGGAGATCTGCCGCGAGCACAACACGGCGCTGATCTGGATCACCCACGACCTGGGCGTGGTGGCCGAGCTGGCCGACCGCGTCGCGGTCATGTACGCCGGCCGCATCGTCGAGAGCGGCCCGGTCGAACAGGTGCTGGACGCGCCGCGCCATCCCTACACCCGGGGCCTGCTGGACTCGATGCCTGGCGCCACCACGCCGGGCGCGCGCCTGCACCAGATCAACGGCATGGCGCCGAGCCTGGCCGGCCGCCCGTCGGGCTGTGCCTTCCGGCCGCGCTGCACCCACGCGGTCACGCGCTGCACCGAGCAAGCCCCCACCGTCACCACCGAAGGTTCGCGCAGCTATCGCTGTTACGTCCCGATCGCCCGCGAGGCCGAGCAAGCATGAGTCAAGCCGATACCCCTGTCATCGAGCTCAGGAACGTCCACAAGCGCTTCGAACAGCGTCCCGACCTGGCCCAGCGCATCCTGGCCCTGGGCGGCCGCCCGATCGACCGCCGCACCGTGTATGCCGTCAACGGCGTCGACCTGCGCATCGGCCGCGGCGAAGTCGTCGGCCTGGTGGGCGAGTCCGGCTGCGGCAAGTCCACCCTGGGCCGCGTCGTCGCCGGCCTGCACCGCCAGACCGAAGGCGACCTGCTGTATCAGGGCCAGGACGCGCGCCGCCTGCGCGGCGCCGACAAGCTCGCCTATACGCTGGGCGTGCAGATGATCTTCCAGGATCCGCAGGCCTCGCTCAATCCGCGCCAGCGCCTGCGCCAGATCCTGGGCGAATCGCTCAAGGTGCACAAGCTGGCGCCGTCGGCCGAGATTCCCGCGCGCATCGACCAGGCGCTGACCGAAGTCGGCCTGGACACCGAGTACCGCGACCGCTTCCCGCACCAGATCTCGGGCGGCCAGCGCCAGCGCATCGGCATCGCCCGCGCGCTGATGGTGGCGCCCAAGTTCCTGGTGTGCGACGAACCGGTGGCGGCGCTGGACGTGTCGATCCAGGCGCAGGTCATCAACCTGTTCATGGACCTGCGCGAGCAGCACGGTTTCACCTACCTGTTCATCAGCCACGACCTGGGCGTGGTGCGCCACATCTCGGATCGCGTGGCTATCATGTACCTGGGCAAGATCGTCGAGATCTCGACCTCGGCCGAGATCTTCGCGCGCGCCAACCATCCGTACACCCAGGCCCTGATGGCCGAGGTGCCGGACGTGGCCCGCCGCGGCCGCAAGTTCACGCCCATCAAGGGCGAAATCCCGTCGCCGCTGAACCCGCCGTCGGGCTGTACCTTCAACCCGCGCTGCCCGCACGCCATGCCGCGCTGCCGCGAGCAGGCGCCGACGTTGAAGGAAATCTCTCCGGGCCACTGGTCGGCCTGCCATCTGAACGAAGCCACCGCCTGAACGCCATGAAACCCTCTGACATGTCCAACGTGGACCGCATCGCCATCGAAATGGGCCATGCCGGCCGCAACGCCATCGCCTATATCGACGAGGATCGCAATTCCGATCGCCCGTTCAAGCTGCAGACCTATCGCCCCTACGGCTACACCCCGGACCGTCCGGTGGTGATCGTGCAGCACGGCGTGCTGCGCAACGGCGACGAATACCGCGACTTCTGGGTCGAGGCCGCCGACAAGCACAAGCTGCTGATCGTGGCGCTGACCTTCTCCAACGAGATCTGGCCGGGCGTCGAGAGCTACAACAACGGCCGCGTGTTCTCGGCCGGCGGCAACCCGCGCCACATCGACGGCTGGACCTACGCGCTGGTGGGCAACGTGATCCGCGACATGATCGACGCCGAGATCACCGACGGCCAGAACGTCTACCTGTTCGGCCACTCCGCCGGCGGCCAGTTCGTGCACCGCCTGATGAGCAGCCAGTCGCACGCGCCGTTCAAGGCCGTGGCGGCCGGCAACCCGGGCTGGTACACGCTGCCGACCTTCGACCATCCGTTCCCCGAAGGCATGGACGGCGTCGGCCTGACCGAAGACCACCTGGTCAAACTGCTGGCGTACCCGATGACGATCCTGGCCGGCGACCAGGACATCGCCACCGACGATCCCAACCTGCCGTCGGAACCGGCCGCCATGCGCCAGGGCCCGCACCGCTTCGCTCGCGCCCACAACTATTTCGAGGCCGGCCGCAAGGAAGCCGAGCGCCGCGGCGTGCCGTTCAACTGGACGCTGCAGGTGGTGCCCGGCATCGGCCACGACGGCCGCGCCATGTCCGCGGTCTGCGCCAGCCTGTGGTTCGACGGCGCCATGCCGAGCGATGCCGAGCTGGCCCGCCTGGCCGGCCAGCAGGTCGCCTGAACGTTCCCTTTCATTCCCGCTAGCAGAATCGCCATGTCCACTTCCCGCACTGAACAACTCGTCGCCGGCATCCAGAGCTGGCTGCAATGCGAATCGCCCTCGAACTTCCCCGACGGCATCGCCGCGATGGCCCGCATCATCGCCGACTACGCCGCCGCGGCCGGCCTGACGGTGGAACTGTCGTCCCTCGGCCCCACCACCGGCCCGCTGCTGTACGCCACCAACCGCGCCCCCGGCGACACCCGCCCCGGCATCCTGATCCTGGCGCACATGGACACGGTGCATCCGGTCGGCACGCTGCTGGAGAATCCGGTGCGCATCGACGGCGACCGCCTCTACGGCCCCGGCAGCTATGACATGAAGGCCGGCATCTACCTGGCGCTGACGGCGCTGGCCAGCGTGGCCCGCCCCGGCGCGACGCAACTGCCGGTGGACTTCCTGGTGGTGCCCGACGAGGAGACCGGCAGCCACGCCTCGCGCGTGCACATCGAGCGCTTCGCCGCCAACGCCAAGTACGCGCTGGTGTGCGAACCGGCCCGCCCCAACGGCGGCAAGTGCGTGACGGCGCGCAAGGGCACCGGCATGCTGAACCTGAACGTCAAGGGCCGCCCGGCCCACGCCGGCATGCGGCACGAGAAGGGCCGCAGCGCGATCCGCGAAATGGCGCACCAGGTGCTGGCGCTGGAAGCGATGACGGACTACGAGCGCGGCATCACCGTGAGCGTGGGCACCATCGCCGGCGGCACGGTGACCAACACCGTGCCGGCGCTGTGCCGCTGCGTGGTGGACTTCCGCGTGCCCGACATGGGCGCGGCCGAAGACGTGCTGCGCCGCATGCGCGAGCTGTGCGCGGTGGGCCCGGATGTGGAACTGGACATCGACGTGGAACTGAACCGCCCGCCGATGGTGAAGACCGAAGAAGCCGCCGCGCTGCTGGCGCTGGTGCAAGGCTACGCGGAACGCGCCGGCTTCCTGCTGGAAGACGCGCCGATGACCGGCGGCGGCAGCGACGCCAACTTCACCTCGGCCATGGGGATTCCGACGCTGGATGGCCTTGGGGCGGACGGAGACGGCGCACATACGTTGAATGAGTACATCTTGGTTTCTACGTTGGAGCAGCGGTTGAAGTTTTGGGAGTTGTTGTTGAAGGAACTTGCTTAGAGTTCTTTTTGCGGCGGGTTGGGTTCTTTAGCCGCGGGTGTCGGGGCAGGCGGGGGATGGCGGGGCTACGATTGCGGTCCGGAGCGTTCGCTCCGGACTGCCCCTTCGTCATCCTTGTATGGTGTAGATGCGCCTTCCGCAGTGGGAGGGTGCTGGGGTAGGGACGTCGTCATCCATCAGCCGGTAGCA
>NZ_CYTY01000031.1:66458-80126 GCF_001298995.1 Achromobacter sp. 2789STDY5608615 | reverse complement strand
CCCGGCCCGCATCGACCAGGCCGGCCTGGGCGAGAAGCGCGAGGTCATCTGGTCGTACCGCTACAAGGAGAACAGCGTCTGGAATTCACTGATGTATGTCTACATGGGACGCGACGGCACCGGGGTGACCCACTTCCACCCTGGTCCGGACCCGATGTACGACGACGACCGCTTCATGTGGCGCTGATCCTTCCCGGGCCGCCCAAGAAAAAACCCGCCGAAAGGCGGGTTTTTTCTTGGCAGCGCCGGATCAGGACGACTGGCCACGCCGTTCCTGCTGCAGCCGGCGGGCGCGGTTCCAGCGCCAGGCCCAGATGACCCAGCCCGAAAAGCCGTACAGCACGAACAGGCCGAACAGCACCACCGGGGGATCGCTGGAGACGAACACGAACACCGCCACCACCAGCAGGATGCCCCAGAACGGCACGCTGCGGCCCAGGGCGAAGCTCTTGCCGCTGAAGAACGGGGCGTTGGACACCATGGTGATGCCGGCGTACATGGTCAGCGTGAACGCGACCCAGGCCATCACGCTGTCGTGGATCGGCAGCTTGTTGTCGACCGCCAGCCACACGAAGCCGGCCACCAGCGCCGCCGCGGCCGGGCTCGGCAGGCCCTGGAAGTAGCGCTTGTCGACCACCGCGATATTGGTATTGAAGCGCGCCAGGCGCAGCGCGGCCCCGGCCACGTAGACGAACGCCGCGAGCCAGCCCCAGCGGCCCAGGTCGTTCAGGATCCATTCGTACATCACCAGCGCCGGCGCCACGCCGAACGAGGTCATGTCGGACAGCGAGTCGTATTGCTCGCCGAAGGCCGATTGGGTGTTGGTCAGGCGGGCCACCCGGCCGTCCATGCCGTCCAGCACCATGGCCACGAAAATGGCGATGGCGGCGACCTCGAAGCGGTTGTTCATGGCCTGCACCACGGCATAGAACCCCGCGAACAACGCCGCGGTGGTGAATGCGTTGGGCAGCAGGTAGATGCTTCGGTGGCGGTTCTCGGAATCGCGCATGGAAAAATTGGGCATGGTCTCAATTACTTACGACAGACATTGAAAGGTTAACTCATCTGGCCCCACAACGGGCCGCAGCAAGGGGCATGCCCGCCGCGATCCGGCCCCGCCGGCGCGAAAAGCCCGCCCGCGCCCCGGCGGCGCGCCCGCCTTCGCGCACTTTCTGCGCAAATAAAAACGGCATGCCCTCGCGAGGCATGCCGCTTTCGGCCGGTGCGCGCGGGGCGCAAGCCCCGCGCGGAAACCGGAATCAGTTCTTGGACTTGTCCACCAGCTTGTTGGCGGCGATCCAGGGCATCATGGCGCGCAGCTTGCCACCCACCACTTCGATCTGCGATTCCGCGTTGATGCGGCGGCGCGAGGTCAGCGTCGGGGCGCCGGCGGCGTTTTCCAGGATGAACTTCTTGGCGTATTCGCCGGTCTGGATGTCCGTCAGGCACTGGCGCATGGCCTTGCGGGTTTCGTCGGTGACGATCTTCGGGCCGGTTTCGTACTCGCCGAACTCGGCGTTGTTCGAGATCGAGTAATTCATGTTGGCGATGCCGCCTTCATAGATCAGGTCGACGATCAGCTTCAGTTCGTGCAGGCACTCGAAGTACGCCATTTCGGGCGCGTAGCCGGCTTCCACCAGCGTGTCGAAACCGGCCTTGATCAGTTCGACGGTACCGCCGCACAGCACGGCCTGTTCGCCGAACAGGTCGGTTTCGGTTTCTTCACGGAAGTTGGTTTCGATGATGCCGGCACGGCCGCCGCCGTTGGCGCTGGCGTACGACAGGGCCACGTCGCGCGCGGCGCCCGACTTGTCCTGGTACACGGCCACCAGGTGGGGCACGCCGCCACCCTGCTTGTAGGTGTTGCGCACCGTGTGGCCGGGGGCCTTCGGGGCGATCATGATGACGTCGATGTCTTCACGCGGCACGACCTGGCCGTAGTGGACGTTGAAGCCGTGGGCGAAGGCCAGGGCGGCGCCCGCCTTGATGTTGGCGTGCACTTCCTTGTTGTAGACCGAGGCGATGTTCTCGTCGGGCAGCAGCATCATGACGATGTCGGCCGACTTGACGGCGTCCGCCACTTCCTTGACTTCCAGGCCGGCGTTGGCGGCCTTGTTCCACGAGGCGCCGCCCTTGCGCAGGCCGACGATGACCTTCACGCCCGACTCATGCAGGTTCTGCGCGTGCGCGTGGCCTTGCGAGCCATAGCCGATGATGGCAACGGTCTTGCCTTTGATGAGGGAGAGATCGCAGTCTTTGTCGTAGAAAACTTTCATGGGGTGCTCCAGATATCTTGGATATTCGTTGGTTCGTATGTAGGGTGCGGCTTGGCCTGGAAGGCCGGTCAAATCTTCAGAATCCGTTCACCGCGGCCGATGCCGGACACGCCGGTGCGCACGGTTTCAAGGATGGCACTGCGGTCCAGGGCTTCCAGGAAGGCCTGTACTTTTTCCTGCACCCCGGTCAATTCGATGGTGTAGGACTTGTCGGTCACATCGATGATGCGCCCGCGGAAGATGTCCGCCATGCGCTTCATTTCCTCGCGTTCCTTGCCGACCGCGCGCACCTTCACGAGCATCAGCTCGCGCTCGATGTGCGCGCCTTCGGTCAGGTCCACGACCTTGACCACGTCCACCAGGCGGTTCAGGTGCTTGGTGATCTGCTCGATGACTTCATCCGAGCCGGTCGTGACGATGGTCATGCGCGACAGCGTGGCGTCCTCGGCGGGCGCCACGGTCAGGGTCTCGATGTTGTAGCCCCGCGCCGAGAACAGGCCGACCACGCGCGACAGCGCGCCGGGCTCGTTTTCGAGGAGGACGGAAATCACGTGCTTCATGGTGGCCTCCTTACAGGTCTTCAGAGCCGAGCAGCATTTCGGTCAGCCCGCGGCCGGCCTTGACCATCGGCCACACGTTTTCGGTGCGGTCGGTGATGAAGTCCAGGAAGACCAGGCGCTCCTTGTGCTTCTTGAACGCTTCGCGCAGCGCCGGCTCGACGTCGGCCGGGCGCTCGATGCGCAGGCCCACGTGGCCGTAGGCCTCGGCCACCTTGACGAAGTCGGGCAGCGAATCCATGTACGACTCGGAGTAGCGCGAGCCGTAGTCGATCTGCTGCCACTGCCGGACCATGCCCAGGAAGCGGTTGTTCAGGCAGACGATCTTGGGCGTCAGGCGGTACTGGGCGCAGGTCGACAGTTCCTGGATGTTCATCTGGATCGAGGCCTCGCCGGTGATCACGGCGATGTCATGACCCGGATTGGCCATCTGCACGCCCATGGCGTAGGGCAGGCCCACCCCCATGGTGCCCAGGCCGCCGGAGTTGATCCAGCGGCGCGGCTTGTCGAACTTGTAGTACTGCGCCGCCCACATCTGGTGCTGGCCCACGTCGGAGGTGACGAAGGCGTCGCCGCCGGTCACTTCCCAGAGCTTTTCCACCACGTACTGCGGCTTGATGACCTCGTCCGAATTGGCGAACTTGAGGCATTCCTTGCCGCGCCAGGTCTCGACCTGCTCCCACCACTTGGCGATGGAAGCCGGCTTGCGCTCGGCGGCGGCGGCCTCGTACTGCGCGCTCAGGTCGGCCAGCACATCCTTGACGTTGCCGACGATCGGGACGTCCACGCGCACGCGCTTGGAGATCGACGACGGGTCGATATCGATATGGATGATCTTGCGGGCGTTCTGGGCGAAGTGCTTGGGATTGCCGATCACGCGGTCGTCGAAACGGGCGCCGATGGCCAGCAGCACGTCGCAGTGCTGCATCGCCATGTTGGCCTCGTAGGTGCCGTGCATGCCGGGCATGCCGACGAACTGGCCGCTGCTGGCGGGGAAGCCGCCCAGGCCCATCAGGGTGCTGGTGCAGGGAGCGCCCAGTTGCGACACGAGCTTGTTCAGCTCGGGCGCGGCGTTCGACAGGATGACCCCGCCGCCGGTGTAGATCATCGGCCGCTCGGCGGCCAGCAGCATCTGCACGGCTTTCTTGATCTGCCCCTGGTGGCCCTTGTTGACGGGCGCGTAGGAACGCATCGAGATCTCGCCCTTGGGCGGGGTGTACTTGCACTGCGCGACGGTGATGTCCTTGGGGATGTCCACCAGCACCGGGCCGGGACGGCCGGTGCGCGCGATGTAGAACGCGCGGCGCATGGTTTCGGCCAGGTCCTTGACGTCACGCACCAGGAAGTTGTGCTTGACGCAGGGACGGGTGATGCCGACGGTGTCGCATTCCTGGAAGGCGTCCTCGCCAATGGCCGCAGTGGGCACCTGCCCGCTGATGATGACCATGGGGATGGAGTCCATGTAGGCGGTGGCGATGCCGGTGACGGCATTGGTCACGCCCGGACCGCTGGTCACGATGCAGACGCCGACCTTCTGCGACGAGCGCGAGTAGGCATCGGCCGCGTGCACGGCGGCTTGCTCGTGACGAACCAGGATATGCTGGAATTTGTCCTGCTTGAAAATCGCGTCGTAGATGTAGAGCACCGCGCCGCCAGGGTAGCCGAAAACGTGTTCCACGCCTTCATCGGCCAGGCAGCGCACGACGATATCGGCGCCATTCATTTCCATGTTGTCTTTCCTTTCAAAACCGGCCCTGCAACCCTGACTGCTGCGCGCCCGGATACGGCGGCAACTGAACCCATACCGGCTACGGCAACATGATCCGGCGCTTAGCGGCTCACGGAGCCACGCCACCCGGACACCCTGCCGACCCGGCACACGCTCGACAGAACGCAGTGCTAACGCCCCTGGGGGACGCTGGAGGTCGAAATGGAAGCCTTGGCAACACACGCTTGTGGCGCGGCCAACGGCAAATGTATCTGCTGCAGGATGGCTGGGAGGTGACCCTGGCCATCCGCCTCATCGCACCGGTTTCGGATAGGCAGACCGGCGCAAGTGGAGCAATTTACCGCGTTGCGTCAAAGCTAGCAAATCGAGGTTTCGCGGACGTTGCACGGAAGTCGCGCCGGCCACTGCGGGAAAGTCTGGTAACCATCCGACCCCTAAAACGCCGCCAGCCTCTCTATACTTGACGCGTCACCCGGAACCGAGCCCCGCCGCCCATGGATCTGCGCATTGCCAGCATTCGCCGCTTCCTCTACAGCCACTACTTCTTCGGAGGGGTGCGCCAGGGGGTCGGCATGCTGTTGCCGGTGCTGGTGCTGGGCGGACTGTTCGGCCACTACACCACCGGCCTGGTCGCCACCTTCGGCGCCCAGTGCCTGGCCATCATCGACCAGCCCGGCGGCCCGCAGCGGCATCGCACCAACGAGATGCTGGGCGGCGCGGCGCTGGGCACGCTGACCGTCATCATCACCGGCCTGGCCTCGACCCATCCCGTGCTGATCTGGCTGGTGGTCATCGCGCAGTGCTTCGTCTATTCCATGTTCACGGTGTTCGGCAAGCGCGGCGGCCTGATCGGCTTTGCCGGCCTGCTGCTGATGACGCTGACCATGCATTCGCCGCTCGAGGCCCACGAGGTGCTGGCGCACGCCGCCGCGACCCTGGGCGGGGCGCTGTTCTACGTGGCCTTCAGCCTGGGGTTCTCGCGCCTGTTCTGGCTGCGCGAGGAGCAGCAGGCGATGTCGGTGGCGTTGTTCGCCACCGCCGATTATGTCGCCGCGCGCGCCGCGTTCTACGACGAGACCGCCGACCTGGACGAGGCCTACCGCAACCTGATCCAGCGCCAGTCGATCATGACCGAGAAGCACCAGGCCGCGCGCGACATGGTGCTGCGCGCCCTGCCCCGCGGCAAGGGCCTGGGCGACCGCCGCCGCGTGATGATCTGGAACATGTTCGTCGACATGCTGCAACTGCTCGACACGCTGGTGGCCACCCACACCGACTACGCCGCGCTGCGGCGCGCGCTGGCCGGCAACGACTGCCTGATATTCATGCGCGACGCGCTGGTGAAGATGTCGCTGGAGCTGAACCGCATCGCGCTGGACGTGTCGCGCGGCCGCAAGGTGCAGTACCGCAGCAGCGCCAAGGCCGAGCTGCGCGCCATCGAATACGAGATCGAACAGCTCAAGCAGCAGGGCCTGGGCGAGCGCGAGCCGGAAATGCTGGCGCTGATCGTGCAGGTGCTGCGGCGGCTGCGCAACTCGGCCCGCATCGTCGACCGGCTGGCCGACCACACCGCCGCCTCGCCCCACGCCCAGCCCACCGACGTGCTGCGCATCAACAAGTCGCTGACGCGCTTCATCTCGCGCCAGGAATTCCGGGTCGGCCTGCTGACCAGCAACCTGCGGCTGGATTCGCCGCATTTCCGCTATGCGCTGCGCGTGACGGCCGCCGCCGCCATCGCCATGACGCTGGCCAGCCGCTGGCTGTCGCCGGCGTTCTCGGCGCACAACTACTGGATCATGCTGACCATCGTCATCATCATGAAGCCGGGCTTCGCGCTGACCCGCCAGCGCAACGGCTGGCGCCTGATGGGCACGCTGATCGGCTGCATCTGCGCGCTGCTGCTGTTCAACGTCACCGACAAGCCCGCCATCCTGTTCGCGGTGCTGATGGGCGCCTGCATCATGGGCAACAGCATGGTGCAGCTGAACTACATGGCCAGCGCCATCTTCAACACGCTGTTCGTGGTGCTGGTGTTCCACTTCGTCTCGCCCGGCACGGTGTCGATGTCGGTGATCGGCGAACGCGCCATCGACACGCTGATCGGCTGCGCGCTGGCGCTGGTGTGCAGCTACATCCTGCCGTGGTGGGAGGCGCGCTACCTCAAGCCGCTGGCGGCGGCCGCCACCCGCGCCAACCGGGAATACCTGATGGCCGGCATGCGCTACGTGGAAGCGATGCAGACGCATGGCGCGCCGGTGGGCGCGGCCGCCGACGCGACGCCCGCGGTCACCGACGCCGACCTGGCCTGGCGCCTGGCGCGCAAGAACGTGCACATCGCCTTCAGCAATTTCGCCGAGGCCTTCTACCGCATGATGAGCGAGCCCAAGTCGCACCAGGTCAGCGTGCCAGAACTGAACAACCTGCTGATCCAGAACCACGTGCTGGCCTCGCAGATCACCGCCGCCATTCCCATCCTGGCCGCTTTGCCGGCCACGCCCGAGGCGGTGCAGCGGGCGCTGGCCGGCATGGTCGACCTGCTGGACGAGAACCGCGCGCAGGCGCCCGCCGACCTGCCCACCCAGTTCGACACCGAAGGCGAACAGGCGGCGCTGGTCTATCCGGTCAAGCAGATGCTCAAGGCCACCCACATGATCCGCCAGGAGCTGCACGCGCTGGCCGATCCGCAGCACGCGCCGCCGGTGGCGGCGCCGGCCTGACGCATCCACGCGCGTTTCCAGCACAAAAAAAAACGGCCCCAATCAGGGGCCGGCTTTTTACCTGGCGCGTCCGGATCGCTCAGAGCTTGCGGCGGAACACCAGCTTGTTTTCGGTGGAGGCCGAGGCGTCGTACTGATAGCCTTCCAGGTCGAAGCCGTGCAGGCCCTCGGGCTTGGACACCTTGTGCAGGATGGCGTAGCGCGCCATCAGGCCGCGCGCGCGCTTGGCGTGGAAGCTGATGATCTTCCAGGCGCCGTTCTTCCAGTCCTGGAACACGCACTGCACCACGCGCGCCTTGAGCGCCTTCAGGTCGACCGACTTGAAATACTCTTCGGACGCCAGGTTGACGATGACCGGCGCCTTCTGGCCGGCCTGGCGCTCGTTGAGGTAGTCGGCGATGCCGCTGCCCCAGTATTCGTACAGGTTCTTGCCCTTGGGCGTTTCCAGGCGCGTGCCCATTTCCAGGCGGTACGGCTGCATCAGGTCGAGCGGCCGCAGCACGCCATACAGGCCGCTGAGGATGGCCACGTGTTCCTGGGCCCAGTCCAGCTGCCTGGCCGACAGCGTCGAGGCCTCCAGGCCTTCATACACGTCGCCATTGAAGGCCAGCACGGCCTGGCGCGAATTGGCCTGCGTGAAGGTGCGCTTCCAGTGGCCGTAGCGCTGCACGTTGAGCTCGGACAGGGCCGGGCTCAGGCTCATCAGTTCGGCGATGTCGTCCGCGGTCTTGGTCTTCAGGACCTTGATCAGGCCGGCGGCCTGGTCCACGAACAGCGGCTGGGTGTGCGTCTCGACGTGCACCGGCGAGTCGTAGTCCAGCTTCTTGGCGGGGGAAAGCAGAAACAGCATTCGGAGATTCCTTTGATCAGCGCGCCGTCCAGCCGCCATCGACGGAGACGGTCGTGCCGGTGATTTGCGCGGCGGCATCGGAGGCCAGGAAGACGGCCGTGCCGCCCAGTTGTTCGGGCGTGACGAATTGCAGCGACGGCTGCTTTTCGCTGAGCAGTTCGCGCGCGGCGGTTTCCTGGTCGACGCCGTTCTTTTCGGCCAGCGCCGAGATCTGCTTTTCGACCAGCGGCGTGCGCACCCAGCCCGGGCAGATGGCGTTGGCGGTGATGCCCTGGCCGGCGGTTTCCAGCGCGGTCACCTTGGTGAAGCCCACCACGCCGTGCTTGGCGGCGACGTAGGCCGACTTGTTGGCCGAGGCCACCAGGCCGTGCGCCGAGGCGATGTTGATGATGCGGCCGAAGCCCTGCTTCTTCATGTGCGGCAGCGCGGCGGCGGTGCCATGGAACACGGCCGACAGGTTCAGCGCCAGGATGGCGTCCCATTTTTCGGTGGGAAAGTCCTCGATCAGCGCGGTGTGCTGGATGCCGGCGTTGTTGACCAGGATGTCGATGCGGCCCATCTGGCGCACCGCGTTGTCGACCAGGCCGCGCACGGCCTCGCCCTTGGACAGGTCGGCGCCGTCGTACAGCACCTTGACGCCATGCTGGGCGGCCAGGCCGGCGCGCACCTTTTCGATCTCGGCGGCGTCGCCGAAGCCGTTCAGGACGATATCGGCGCCCTGCGCGGCCAGCGCGGTGGCGATACCCAGGCCGATCCCGCTGGTGGAACCGGTGACGACTGCGACTTTTCCTTTGAGCATAGATGTTCTCCTGTGGCGGGGCGCGGAAGGCGGGCGGCGGCCGGAACGCGCCGGCCGGCGCCGTGGGCGAAACACGGGCTGAAAAACAGCGTCAAGTGTAGCTGCCCGGCAAGGCGCCCATCATGCCATGCCCCCACGCGGCGCGGGGTCAAGGACGCGGCGACGGGGAATCCGGCGGCTCCGCCTGGCGCGGCGGCGGCGCGGAATCCGACCGGTCCTGCGCCGTCTCGGCGGGCGGCGGCGCCGGCAGGTCCGCCATGCCCCCCAGGCGCTCCGGCACGCGCTCGAGCAGCTTGATCAGGATCGGCACCACGCCCATCGACACCGCCACCACCACCGCCAGCACGTCGCGCTGGTCCAGGTCCATCAGGCGGTTGCTCCAGGCCTCGTTGAAGATGGCGAAGCTGAATTCACCGCCCTGCGCCAGCACCATGGCGAACAGCAGGCGGTGATAGCGCGGCAGGCCCAGGAACCGCGCGAAGCCGTACAGCACCAGCGCCTTGACCAGCAGCAGCGCCGTCACGCCCGCCAGGATGAAGGCCCAGTGATCCGCCACCACGTGCAGGTTCACGGACATGCCGATCGCGACGAAGAACAGGCCCAGCAGCAGCCCCTTGAACGGCTCGATGGCGTTTTCCAGTTCGTCGCGATAGCGCGACTCGGCCATCAGCACCCCCACCAGGAAGCCGCCCAGGCCCGCCGACAGGCCGGCGTAGTTGAACAGCTGGGCGGCGCCGATCACCATCAGCAGCGCCGCCGCGGTGAACAATTCCTTCAACTGCGCCTTGGCCGCCCAGCCCAGCAGCCGCAGCCGGTAGGCCACCGCCACCACCGCCACCGCCACCAGCGCCTCCTTGAACGACGGCTCCGACGCCTGGCCGCTGCCCAGCAGCCCGGCCGCCACCAGCATCGGGATCGCCGCCATGTCCTGGAACAGCAGCACCCCCAGCGCCGAGCGCCCCATCGGCGTGCGCGTCAGGCCGCGCTCTTCCAGCAGCCGCATGGCCACCGCGGTGGACGACAGGGCCAGCGACAGCCCGCACAGCACCGCCGCCTGCCAGCCCATGCCGGCCAGGTGGCGCAGCGCGGCGCCGAACACCAGCCCCAGCAGCAGCCCGCAGGCCAGCATCTGCGACGCCCCCAGCGTGAACACCTCGTGGCGCATGGCCCACAGGCGCCGCGGCGCCAGCTCCAGGCCGATGATGAACAGCATCATCACCACGCCCCACTGCGACACATTGACCATGTCGCCCACGTCGGTCACCAGCTTCAGGCACGACGGCCCCACCAGCACGCCGGCCAGCAGGTAGCCCGGGATCGCGCCCAGCCCCAGCCGCTGGGTCAGCGGCACGCACAGGACGGCGGCAAGCAACAGGATGAGGATCAGATTCATCGGCGCGAGGCGTGCGGATCGAGACAGTCCGATTCTGCGCAAAGATTGCCCAACGGGAAAGCCGGGGAAACCGTCTGAAGCGCCCGACATCGAAAGGCTTTACACAAAAGTTTTTTTTGCTGTAGAATTGCGGGCTTCGCTGCTCCGACAACGCAGATTCTTCCGACCAGGAATCTGATCGTGGGAAACCAGGAACCGCTGATGGGCTCGCCCCTGATACCGGTCACTGGAATTTCACCGTTGCGGAACCCAGCCACGGAGAGGTGGCAGAGTGGTCGAATGTACCTGACTCGAAATCAGGCGTACGGTATCCCCGTACCGTGGGTTCGAATCCCACCCTCTCCGCCAGTATTCAAAAAAGGCCAATCCCTCGGGATTGGCCTTTTTCTTTGCACGCTTGCCGCGGTATTTTCCCCTAATCCCGCCCTACCCCTCGGCCACGATCTTCGCGTCCTGGATGGTCTTGGCGTACTTGCGCTGCTCGTCGCGCATGAAGTCGGCGAAGCGCTGCACGCTGCCGCCGCCGTCTTCCGCGCCAACCTGCGCCAGCTTTTCCTGCACGTCGGCCATGGCCAGGACGCGGTCGATGTCCTGGTTCATGCGCGCGATCATGTCGGCGGGCATTTTGGCCGGACCCACCATGCCGAACCAGATGCTGGCCTCGAACCCGGGGTAGCCCTGCTCGGCCACCGTCGGCACGTCGGGCTGGCTCTTGGAACGCTGCTGCAGCGTCTGCGCCAGCGCCAGCACCTTGCCGGACTGGATCAAAGGCGTGGCCGTGGTCATGCCCTCGAAGCAATACTGCACGTGGCCGCCCAGCAGATCGTTCATCAGCGGCGCCGAGCCCTTGTAGGGCACGTGCAGCACGTCGATGCCGGCGCGGGCCTTGAAAATCTCCAGCGCCAGGTGCTGCGCCGACCCGCTGCCGGCCGAACCGAAGATGATCTTGCCGGGTTGCGCGCGGCACAGCGCCACCAGCTCGGGCAGCGTCTTGGCCGGCTGCGCCGCGCCGCCGATCAGCAGCGTCGGCGTCTTGCCCACCAGCGCGATCGGCGAGAAATCGCGCTCGGCCGAATAGGCCAGTTTGGGCTGCAGGCCCGGCGCGATGCCGTGGCTGTTGACATGCGCCATCAGCAGCGTGTTGCCATCGGGCGGCTGGCGCGCCACCTGCTCGGCGGCGATGATGCCGGCCGCGCCGGCGCGGTTCTCGACGATCACCGGGATGCCCCACATCACGCCCAGCTTCTGGCCCAGCAGGCGCGCCAGCACATCGGTGCCGCCGCCCGCCGGAAATCCCACCACGATCTTGACCGGCCCCGGCGGCAGCGGTTGCTGCGCCCTGGCCGATGGCAGGACGAGCGCCGCCCCCAGCGCCGCGGCGCCGGTAATGAATTCCCTACGTTGCATGGTTGTCTCCTCGCGCGCCGGGTCCATGCCCGGCGACTGTTGGTAAGCCTTGCCCGCCGCGGCCGGCTGGGCCGCGGCGTCCTGCGGGTCCTGCTGACGCGGTCAGGCCGCGGGCGCCGCCAGCCGCTGGGCCAGTTGCGCCGACTGCGCGGCGTCCAGCTCCACCAGCGGCGGCCGGACCGTGGCCCAGACCGGATCGTTGCGCCGCTGCGCGATCGCGGCTTTCATGGCCGGGATCATCGGGTACGACTGGAAGATGGCGCGGGTCTCGTTCAGGGCGCGCTGCCGGTCCTCGGCGCCGGCCTCGCGCCACGACCGGTACAGCGCGACGATCGGGCCGGCATTGACGTTGCCGGTGGCGGTGATGCAGCCCGCGCCTCCCGCCCGCATGGTTTCCAGCAACACCGTTTCGGTGCCGGCGAACACGTCGAAGCCGCGCGGCTGGAAGTCGCGCAGCATGGCCTGGGTGTTGGCCCAGTCGCCGGAACTGTCCTTGATGCCGGCGACGATGCCGGGAAATTCGCCCAGCAGCCGGTCGATCAGGCCCAGGCTGATCGGCACGCCCGACACCGGCGGGATGTGATACAGGTAGATGCGCAGGCGCTCGTCGGCGACCCGTTCGATCACGTGGGCGAAGGCGCGGAACAGACCCTCGTCGCTGACGCCCTTGTAGTAGAACGGCGGCAGCATGAGCACCCCGCCGCAGCCGGCGCCGACCGCGTGGCGGGTCAGCTCCACCGCGTCGGGCAGCGCGCAGGCGCCGGTGCCGGGCATCATGCGCGCGGCCGGCAGGCCGGCATCCAGCAAGGCATCCAGCAGATGGCGCTTTTCCGCCACGCTGAGCGAATTGGCCTCGGAGTTGGTGCCGAAGATCGCCAGCCCCGCGCCCTGTTCCAGCAGCGCGCGGCAATGCCCGACGAAGCGCGGCGCGCTGGGCGACAGATCCGCGTTGAAGGGCGTGAGGACCGGGGAATAGACGCCTTGCGGCCGGCCCGCGGCTCGTGTGCTCATGAAGACTCTCCTGTCAGCGGCCGATACGGGTCCACTTGCCGTAGCGTTCGACCATGCGTTCATCGAAACCGAATCCCAACCCCGGCTCCTGGTGCAACACCACGCGACCCTGCTTGTGGGTCAGTTGGCGGTCCACCAGCTTGCGGAAATTCAGGACCTGGTCGTCCCAGAAAAATTCAACATAACGCGCATTGGGCGTGGCGGCCACCAGCGGCGCGTGCACGTCGTGGAACCAGTGCGGGCACACCACCACGCCGTAGCTCGCCGCGGTCGCCGCGATGCGCTTCCATTCGGTGATGCCGCCGCACACCGCCGCGTCGGTCTGCAGGATGCCGGCCGCGCCCTTGTCCAGCAGCTCCTTGTGATACCAGCGGCCGTAGCCGATCTCGGCGGTGGCGATAGGCAGGTGCGTCAGGCGCGCCAGCTTGGCGTGGCTGTCGATGTCGTCGGGGCCGAACGGCTCTTCGATGAAGTACGGCTCGTACTCCTCGAAGCGGCGGATGTACTGCATGGCCTGGGTCACGTCCTGCCAGGCGTTGTTGCAGTCCATCATCAGCTCGACGTCCGGCCCGACGGCCTCGCGCGCCGCCTTCAGCCGCGCCTCTTCCTCGCGCGGCGACAGGCGCCCGGTCTTCATCTTGACGGCGCCAAAGCCCTTGGCGACATAGCTGGCCATTTCCTCGCCCAGGTGCTGCGGCGTCTTGCCGTCCAGGTAGTAGCCGCCGCTGGCGTAGGCCGGCACCGACTCCAGCTCGACCGCGCCGAGGAACTTGTGCAGCGGCAGCCCCGCGGTCTTGGCGTTCAGGTCCCACAGCGCGATGTCGAGCGCGCTGAGCGCGCGCATCACCGTGCCCTGGCGCCCCTGCAGCAGGGCTTCCTGATACATGGCCTGCCACAACCCTTCGACCGCGTGCGAGTCCTTGCCCAGC
>NZ_CYTY01000031.1:30222-66180 GCF_001298995.1 Achromobacter sp. 2789STDY5608615 | reverse complement strand
GTTGCGCTGCCGGCGCGCCTTGCGCCGGCGCAACGCTCAAGCGCATTCTTGCCGCCGCCAAAGAAACAAACAATTATCTTGATCCATATTTAGAATATGGAAAAAACATCTTCCCAGGGCGCCAGACGATGGATTCGAGATTCCTGCAGACCTATGTGCACGTGGTGGAGCTGGGCTCGATCGCGCAGGCCGCGCGCCACCAGGGGCTGACGCCGGCCACCGTGCAGCAGCGCCTGCGCGCGCTGGAAGCGGACATGGGCAGCGCGCTGATCGCGCGCTCGGGCCGCACGGTCAAGCCGACCGCGGCCGGCACTCGCATCCTGGAACGCGCCCGCAACGTGCTGCGCGATCTGCGCGACCTGCGCTCGGCGGCCACCGAGTCCGACCTGCCGGCCGGCCCCTTGCGCCTGGGCGCCACGCCCACGGCGCTGACCGGCATCATGCCGCCGGTGCTGCGCACCTGGGCGGCGCGCCATCCCCACATCGAGATCTATATCGAGCCGGCGCCCACCACCCTGCTCTACAGCAAGGTGCTGGCCGGCGAACTGGACGGCGCGCTGCTGGTGCACCCGCTGTTCGCGCTGCCCAAGTCCTGCGTCTGGCGCGACCTGCGGCGCGAGCCGCTGGTGCTGGTGACGCCTGCCGACATGGTGGTGCCCGACCCGCTGGCGGTGATCGCGCGCGAGCCCTATATCCGCTACGACCGCAGCGTAGTGGGCGGCCGCATGGCCGACGACTACCTGCGCGCCCGCGACCTGCGGCCGCACGTGCGCTTCGAGCTGGACGGCATCGACTCGATCGCCAAGCTGGTGTCGGAGGGATTGGGCGTGGCGCTGCTGCCGGACTGGGCCACCACGGGCGCGTCCGCCCCGGTCAGGCGCTGGCCGCTGCCGGGCCCCTGTCCGGCGCGCAGCGTCGGCGCGATCTGGCCGCGCTCGGGCGTGCGCTCGGAATTGATGCGGGTGTTCGTGGAGATGGCGGAACGCCAGGCGGCGGAGCGCTGACCGGCCCGCGCGGCATGCATGCGGCCAGGGGCCGCCGCGCCTTATGCCGCCAGGTCGGCCCTCAGTTGGCCGTTGCGCGCCACCACCTTGCCGCCAGAGATCACCAGGCGACGCGGCGCGCGCTGCGCCACGGCTTCGGCCACGCCGCTGGCCGCCACCAGCACCAGGTCGGCGCGGGCGCCAGGCGCCAGCCCGTAGTCCGCGAAGCCACAGGCGCGCGCCGCGGCGGCGCTGACGCAGTCGAAGGCCCAGCCGATCTCGTCATCGCGGCGCAGGTCGTTGCGCAGGCCGATCATCATGGCGCGCGCCAGCATGTCGGGGCTGCCGTAAGGCGTCCAGGTATCGCGGATGCCGTCGTTGCCGCCGAACAGCGTCACGCCGGCCTCGCGACAGGCGCGCAGCGCCGGCACAGGACGCGACGGCGGCGCCGTGGTCAGCAGCGCCACATCCAGCGCGGCCAGGCGCTTGAGCAGGCCGTCCAGCCGCTTGGCGTCAACGCCGCCCAGGCAGAAGGCGTGGCTGACGACCACGCGGCCGCGCATGTCCAGCGCCTGCACGCGGTCCAGGATCAGGTCGAGCGAGAAGGCGCCCAGGTCGCCCGGCTCGTGCAGGTGGATATCGAGGGGTTTGCCATGCTTTTCCGCCAGCCCGAACAGCACGTCCAGCGATTGCGCCGGGTCGCGGTCGATGGCACAGGGGTCCAGTCCGCCCAGCACGTCGGCGCCCGCGGCCAAGCCCGCATCCAGCAAGGCGGCGGTGCCGGGCCGAACCAGCAGGCCCGACTGCGGAAACGCCACGGTCTGGATCTCGACCAGGCCGGCCAGGGCCTCGCGGGTGGCGTGCACGCCGTCCAGATGGCGCAGGCCGGCGTCGGTGTCGACATCGACGTGGCTGCGGATGCGGGTGGCGCCCTCGCGCAGGAAGGCCAGCGCCAGCGCGCGAGCATGGCTGGCCGCGTCATGGCCGCTGGCGGCGCGCCAGGCCCGTTCGTTGTCGATGCGGTCGGTCAGCGCCGGCCCCACCTGGTTCACGTACCACGGCGAATCCCAGGTGGTCTTGTCCAGATGGGTGTGGCCTTCCACCAGGCCGGGCAGCAGCAGCGCGCCGCCGCCCTGCTCGCGCGCCACATCGGGCGGCGCCTGCAGGTTGGGGCCGATGCCGGCGATACGGTCGCCAGAAATCAGCACGTCGACCGCCGCGCCATCGGGCAGGCGAACGTTGTTTAACAGCATGTCGGTCATGGAGGTATCCGGCGCCGCCGGCACGCGGCGGCGTCCGTTCAGCCTTGCTGGGGCGGTTCGATCCAGAAGAAGCGCTGGCCCTGGCGGATCATGTCCGCCACGCCTTCGGCGCCCAGGCGATAGTCGGTGCCCATCAACGTGGCGCCACCGTCGTCGTGGATATGGATGACGGCCAGCGGGTCATTGGCCATGGTGTACCAGTAGTAACCGGGCTTGAGATCGTGCAGGTCAGTATTCATGCGTCGAGTATACAAACATCCTTGCGACGTATTCAAAAAGACACACAAGTAACCCTTTGCCTGACATGGCGCCAGCGACGCGTCATACTGTTCCATGCGAGGCTTCCGGAGCCCGCCATGTTGGCACGCGTCGACTCGGCCGCAGAACCTTGGGTATGCAAGCGTCGATCGCGAGGGGAACAACACAGGTATGAAAAGGCAGGCACTCCAATTCAGCGAGCCGCTCAAGCAAGCCATCCTGGATGGCGCCAAGGTGCAGACCCGCCGCATCGTCAAGCCGCAGCCCTCCAAACCGACGACCGCCTGGTACGCCGACGCTGCGGACTCTGGCAAGTGGGTCGCCATGGGTCCGGTCCGGGAAGGATCGAGCGAAATGCGCAAGACCTCTCCCTGGGTCAGTTGCCCCTATGGTAAATCCGGAGACAGCATCACCCTCGAAGACGAGTCCGGCAAGCCTTTTGCCAACGCGGTCATCGTCGGCGTGCGCATCCAGCGCCTGCAAAAGCTGTCGGACGCCGACGCGCGCGCCGAAGGCACACAAGCGCTTTATCACGCCTCGGCGCTGTTGCCAGGCGCGCCCTTGCAAACAGCGTTTGCCTTGACCTGGTGCGAGCGCTACGGCGCGCACGCCTGGGCCGCCAATCCGTGGGTCTGGGTGGTCGAATTCCGCTGTCAGCAACCGGACGAAAACTAGGTAGCGTCGACGCTGGACAGCCCGCAGGCGGCGTGGCTGGCGCATTGGCCGCCTGGCGCAGGCGTACCGGTGTTGCCTGCAGGGAACTTGGCGGCGGCGATGGTGAGCAGCTGTAACCTGGCCGCCGTACTTCACCGCATTCCACCTTATTTCAGTCGATTTCAGCCGAGGGTTTACCAGAGTGGAATCCGCCTGCCGCGCCGCAGCATGCGGGCCCGCAACGCATCCGCAACCGTTGCGGATTGTCGCTATTGAGGGACGGTCATTTACCCACGCCGATCCGAAAAGACCGAAAATAGCCTCAACGGAATACTCAACTTTGCTGCATAACGCAGTAGGCAGGTGCAACATGAAAAAATGGCTAATCGCTGGGGCCGGTGTCGCCGGCCTGCTGATCTCCAGCGTCGCGTTGGCCCGCGTCGACGTCGGCATCTCGATCGGCGTCCCCGGGGTCGTGTACCCGGCGCCGGTCTATGCGGCGCCCGCGCCCGTCTACGTGGCGCCGGCGCCCGTCTATGCGCCCCCGCCCCCGGTCTACTACCGCCCGGCGCCCGTGTACGTCGCGCCCCCGGTGGTGTACCCGGCGCCGGTCTACATCCGCGGCGGCGGCTACTGGGGCCACCATGGCGGCTACTGGCGCGGCCCCGGCCCGGGCTACTACCACGGCCGCGGCGGCTGGCACCGCTGATCGCTCCGCGCCGGGCCAGTCATGCCGGCGCCCTGAAAGACAAAGGCCACTCCTTCGAGTGGCCTTTTTTTCTGCGGCGTAATTTCCGGTACGCCGCGGAAAGCGGGTCAGGCCGCGGGGACCTGAACGGATTTGCCAGCCACGACGGCCGGCGGTTGTTGCGGCGCCGGGGCGGGCTTGCCCGCGGCCCAACGCGACGATTCCTGAACGAGGTCAATCCAGCGGCGCGGGGCGCTGGAGGCCCGCCACCAGCCATTATGCGGACGCATGAGCAAACTCCGGTTCACCGTTGAAACGAACACCATTGATTTCTTCAAACAACTGCCGACTCTCCTGCTCGGCTTCGTGCAAGCTGGCGAACGGCGCCTGTCCCGGCACGGTCCAGCATTTTTCCGGTGCGGTTCCGCCTACGCGGCGGGTCCATATCTGCACCCGAAAGCCCTGCTCGTCATCCTGAGCCACAGAGCATCTCACACGAAAATCTCCAATCATTCTTGAAGTCATGGACAACTCCTTGTTATATAAGTGAATGATGCGTGTCGAACGCAGGTGTATTGTGCCGAACTATCCGGCCCTTTTATTGAAAATACACAATTGCTCACATCAAAATCAAGCACTCAGGTCGTGAAGATAATCTCTCGAGACGACAGAATTATGTCTCGATCATAAATAAGGCGGATTATCCCGCCATCCGCCTTGTGGCCGACTTGCGTTATCAGCAAGCAGCGTGCCGCCCTCGCGGCGGCAATAAAAAACGGAGCCCGAGGGCTCCGTTTTTCATTGCGCGCGGTATCGGCGTCAGGGCTTCAATACCGTCAGGCCGCCCATGTAGGGCTGCAGCGCCTCCGGCACCAGGATGCTGCCGTCGGCCTGCTGGTGGTTTTCCAGCACGGCCACCAGCGCGCGGCCCACGGCCAGGCCGGAACCGTTCAGCGTGTGCACGTATTCCGGCTTGCCCTGGGCATTGCGGAAACGCGCCTGCATGCGGCGGGCCTGGAAGGTCTCGCAGTTGGACACCGACGAAATCTCGCGCCAGGTGTTCTGCGCCGGCAGCCAGACTTCCAGATCGTAGGTCTTGGCCGAACCGAAGCCCATGTCGCCGGTGCACAGCAACACCACGCGGTACGGCAGCCCCAGCAGCTGCAGGACGCGCTCGGCGTGGCCGACCATGTCTTCCAGCGCCTCGTAGGACTGGTCCGGCTGCGTGATCTGCACCATTTCGACCTTGTCGAACTGGTGCTGGCGGATCATGCCGCGCGTGTCGCGGCCGCCGCTGCCTGCTTCGGAACGGAAGCACGGCGTGTGGGCGGTGAGCTTGAGCGGCAGGTCGGCGGCGGCCTGGATGGTGTCGCGGGCCACGCTGGTCAGCGTGATTTCCGAGGTGGAGATCAGGTACTGGTCTTCACGCACGAAGGGCTTGCCGTGCTCGTCGACCTTGGGATCGTCGTCGCCGCCGCCCTTGGACACGGCGAACATGTCGTCCTTGAACTTGGGCAGCTGGCCGGTGCCGTAGAGCGTCGAGGCGTTGACGATGTACGGGGTGTAGCACTCGGTGTAGCCGTGCGTGCCGGTCTGCAGGTCAAGCATGAACTGCGACAGCGCGCGGTGCAGGCGCGCGATCGGGCCGCGCATGAACGAGAAGCGCGCGCCCGACAGCTTGGCGGCCATGTCGAAGTCCAGGCCCAGCGGTTCGCCGAGGGCGACGTGGTCGCGCGCCTCGAACGGCAGCGCCGGCGGGTTGCCGTCGGCGCCGGCCGCGGCGGGCAGCCAGCGGCGCACTTCGACGTTGTCGTCGGCGGATTCGCCCAGCGGCACGCTGGCGTGCGGCAGGTTCGGCACCGACATGAGCAGCTCGTTGAGCGGCTGCTGCAGGGCGGCCAGCGCTTCTTCCAGCTGCTTCAGGCGCTCGGGCACGGCCTGCGATTCGGCCATGACGGCGCTGGCATCCTCGCCCTTGGCCTTGAGCTGACCGATCTGCTTGGCCAGCGCGTTGCGGCGGGCTTGCAGGGATTCGGTTTCGGTCTGGACCGCCTTGCGGCGAGACTCCAGCTCGTTGAACCGTTCCGTGTCGAAGGACACGCCACGGCTCTTGAGGCGGTCTACGACGGTTTGCAGGTCTTTGCGCAGCAGTATCGGGTCTAGCATGGTGATGTCGGTGAGATTGCGGGAAGCAACGGGCGCGGCCCGTTACCGTTTCTTGGCACGTTCTTCCGCGTCCAGCTCGCGCAGAAATGCCAACTTCTGCTGGATTTTAGCCTCCAGGCCGCGATCGGTCGGCCGGTAGAAGGAAGGCTTGAGCCCATCGGGGAAATATTGCTCGCCCGCGGCGTAGCCATGCGGCTCGTCGTGGGCATAGCGATAGGCCTTGCCATGGCCCAATTGTTTCATCAACTTGGTGGGCGCGTTGCGCAGGTGGATCGGCACCGGCGCGCTGCCGTGTTCGGCGGCGAATTTGCGCGCCTGGTTGTAGGCGTTGTAGACGGCGTTGGACTTGGCCGCGCAGGCCATGTAGACCACCGCCTGCGCCAGCGCCAGCTCGCCCTCGGGCGACCCCAGTCGTTCGTAGATGTCGGCGCCATTGACCGCCAGGTCGGTGGCGCGCGGGTCGGCCAGGCCGATATCCTCGACCGCCATGCGCACCAGCCGGCGCGACAGGTACTTGGGATCGGCGCCGCCGTCGATCATGCGGCAGAACCAGTACAGCGCGGCGTCGGGATTGGAGCCGCGCACCGACTTGTGCAGCGCGCTGATCTGGTCGTAGAAGGCGTCGCCGCCCTTGTCGAAGCGCCGCAGGTTCTGCGACAGCGAGATCTCCAGCCAGGCCGCGTCGACCGTGTCGCGGCCGGCGGCCTGCGCCGATTCGGCCACCACCTCGACCGCGCTGATCAGGCGGCGCGCGTCGCCGTCGGCCCAGGCCGCCAGCTGCTCGCGCGCGTCGGCGTCGATGAGGATGCGGGCGCCTTCGTCGTGGCCTTCGTTGAACGCGGTGATGGCGCGGTCGACCAGTTGCTGCAGCTCTTCAGGCGTGAGCGACTGCAGCACGTAGACGCGGGCGCGCGACAGCAGCGCCGAATTGACCTCGAACGAAGGGTTCTCGGTGGTCGCGCCGATGAAGGTGAACAGCCCGCTTTCGACGTAGGGCAGGAACGCGTCCTGCTGCGCCTTGTTGAAGCGGTGCACCTCGTCGACGAACAGGATGGTGCGGCGGCCCTGGCCCTGCGCCACCTGCGCCACCGTGACCGCGTCGCGGATGTCCTTGACGCCGCCCAGCACGGCGGAAATGGCGATGAACTGGGCGTCGAAGCCGTCGGCCATGAGGCGCGCCAGCGTGGTCTTGCCCACGCCCGGCGGGCCCCAGAAGATCATGGAGTGCGGACGGCCCGACTCGAACGCCACGCGCAGCGGCTTGTCCGGCCCCAGCAGGTGCGACTGGCCGACGACGTCGGCCAGCGTGCGCGGACGCAGGCGCTCGGCCAGGGGCACGTAGGGCCGATGGGCGGGATCGGCCGCGAAGAGATCGTTGCTCATTGGCAGCAGATGAGGGAAGACGGCAAGAAAATCAAGCCAGTATTACAACATGTCCGGCCGCCCCGCGCCCCCGTCGACCGGACCGGAAGCCGACGCGGGCGGCCCTGCCCGCCGCCCCCTCGGAAAACCCGCGCCTCAGGCCAGTTCCGGCGTGGAAAAACGGCGGTTGGCCAGCACCGGCAGCACCTTGCGGGCATGCGCCAGGCGCTCGAGATCGATGTCGGCGAACACCAGCGCCGGGGCCTCGCCGGCCTGGGCGGTGACCACGCCCAGCGGATCCACCACCATGCTGCAGCCGATATTGCGTTCGCCGCACTCGCCGGTGGCGGCGACATGGCAGGTGTTTTCCAGCGCGCGCGCCGTCACCAGCACTTCCCAGTGTTTTTCCTTCAACGGACCGCGCACCCAGGCCGCCGGCAGCGCCAGCAGGTCGGCGCCGTCCAGCGCCAGGCGCCGGGCCAGCTCGGGGAAACGCACGTCGTAGCAGGTCATCAGGCCGACCTTCAGGCCGCCGATCTCCAGCAGCGGCGGAATGTCGTTGCCGGGCGTGACGTTGGTGGATTCCTTCATGGTGAAGGCGTCGTACAGGTGCAGCTTGCGGTACTGCGACACGATGCGGCCGTCCTGCAGCGTGACCAGGGTGTTCCAGACCCGGCCGTCGCCGGTCGGCACGTGCACGCACATCATGGTGGCCAGCGACGAGCCGCGGCTGGCTTCGAGCAGGCGCGTCATGAAGGGGCCGTCCAGCGGCTGGGCGGCCTTCAGCACGATCTGCGGGTCGGTGATGTCGCGCGCCAGGATGCCCTCGGGCAGCACCAGCAGGCCGGCGCCGCCCTCGCGGGCGCGCGCCATGAGATCGACGCAGACCTGGGCGTTTTCTTCCCAGACGCGGCTGACGGCGAACTGGCCCAAAGCGACTTTCAGCATGACTCTTCCTTGTGTGGGGCGGCAAACAGGCAGCGCCGCGGATTTCCTATTGTCGCGCCAATGGCCGCGAGAGGGCAGCGGCCTGCCGGATCGCCTGGCGGTCGACGGCCGCCGACCGCCACGGCAAGCGCCGACTACGGGTAACTCCCAACTCCCGCTTGTAAATTTCTTTCACGATAATGAAAAAAAACGGATTTGACGTAAATATTTTCCAGCCACGAGCGCCCGCCATGCCCCAATCCTCGATCACCGCAGCCCCCCCCCTGGACGTCAACGGCAAGGGCCTGGGCGCGTTTCCCGCCTCCTGTACCAACGCCGACGTGGCGGCGCTGAACTGGAACCTGCTGGCCGAGGACGTCAGCCTGCCGGTGGCAGTGCTGTACGAGGCCCGCGTGCGCCACAACCTGCAATGGATGCAGCGCTTCATGGAGGCGTACCGCGTCAAGCTGGCGCCGCACGGCAAGACCACCATGAGCCCGGCGCTGTTCCAGCGCCAGATCGACAACGGCGCCTGGGGCATCACCCTGGCCACGGCGCCGCAGGTGGTGGCGGCCTACAACCACGGCATCCGCCGGGTGCTGATGGCCAACCAGCTGGTCGGCCGCGCCAACATGGCGCTGATCGCCAACCTGCTGCGCGATCCGGCATTCACCTATTTCTGCATCGTCGACTCGGCCGCCAACGCCGCCCAGCTGGGCCGCTATTTCGGCGAACAGGGCCTGGTGCTGCCGGTGCTGATCGAACTGGGCCCGACCGGCGGCCGCACCGGCGTGCGCGACGACGCGCAATTGCAGGCCGTGGTCGAGGAAATCGGCCGCTGGCCCGGCCTGGCGCTGGCCGGCATCGAAGTCTACGAAGGCGTGCTGCAGGAGGAAAGCGCGATCCGCGCCTTCCTGCGCCGCGCCACCGACGCGCTGCGCGGCCTGGCGACCGCCGGCCGCCTGCGCAAGCACGGCCCCGCCCTGATCTCCGGCGCCGGTTCGGCCTGGTTCGACGCGGTGGCCGAGGAATTCTCGCAACTGGACATCGGCGCGCCGCTGGAAATCGTGCTGCGTCCGGGCTGTTACCTGTCGCACGACGTCGGCGTCTACCGCTCGGCCGCCGAGCGCATCAACGCCCACAACCCGGTGGCCCACAAGATGGAGCCGGGCCTGCAGCCCGCGCTGCAGGTCTGGGCCTACGTGCAGTCGCTGCCGGAGCCGGGCCGCGCCATCGTGGCCCTGGGCAAGCGCGACGCCGCCTTCGATGCGGGCCTGCCGACGCCGTCGCTGCGCCATCGCCCCGGCCAGGACGGCGCTCCCGGCGCCGCGCCGGCGCACTGGAAGCTCACCGCCATGATGGACCAGCACGCCTTCATGCAGATCGGCGACGCGGACGACATCCAGGTCGGCGACATGATCGCTTTCGACACCTCCCACCCCTGCCTGACGTTCGACAAGTGGCGCCAGGTGCTGCTGGTGGACGAGCAGTACCGCGTCATCGACGTGGCCGACACCTTCTTCTGACCGCCGCACCCGCGTGCCCCGCGCGCGGCTCCCTTGCGATACGAACAAGCCCCACGTCCCGGGGGGGCAAGACAGCACTCGGGCACCCGGCGCCTTTTCCGAATTACGCGACAACCTGTTTTTGACCCTCTGGAGAGAGAATCATGAACTTCCGTACCTCCCGGCGAGGCGGTGGGCTGAAGAGCCTGCTCGCGGCCGGCGCAATTGGCTTGACCGCATTGTCGACCCCCGCCCTCTGTGCCACGCCGGTCAAGGGAGGCACGATTTCCGTCGCCACCATCGGCGAGCCGCCGACGCTCGACCCGATGAGCAGCACCGCCGACCTGGTGGGCATCCTGACCCAGCACTTCTTCGAAACGCTGTACACCTTCGACGCCAAGTGGAACCTGACGCCGCTGCTGGCCGACAAGATGCCGGACGTGACGCCGGACGGCCTGGTCTACACCATCGCGCTGCGCCAGGGCATCACCTTCCATGACGGCTCCAAGATGGATTCGTCGGACGTGCTGGCCTCGCTCAAGCGCTGGACCGAGACCGCCACGCGCGGCAAGATGGCCGCCAAGGTCATCGCCAACATCGAGGCCCCCGACGCCAACACCATCCGCATCACGCTCAAGCAGCCCTTCGCGCCGCTGACCGCGCTGCTGGCCATGAACAACGCCGCCGCCGTGATCATGCCCAAGGGCAAGATTGCCCCGGTGCTGACCGAGATCGTCGGCACCGGCCCCTACCAGCTCAAGGCGCGCGTGCCGGACCAGTACATCCAGCTGACCCGTTTCGAGGGCTACAAGCAGCGCGAAGGCGAGCCCGACGGCTACGGCGGCGCGCGCAAGCAATACCTGGACGAGATCCGCTTCGTGCCGGTCGGCAACGCCAACACCCGCTCCGAAGCCGCCGCCGCGGGCCAGTTCGATTACGTCGACTCGCTGCCGGTGGAAGCGCTGGACAAGCTCAAGGGCGGCCGCTCCGACCCGGTGATGCTCAAGCCCTTCGGCTGGCCGCGCCTGGTGCTCAACACCAAGCAGGGCATCATGTCCAACCTGGCGGTGCGCCAGGCCGTGCAGCTGGCGCTGAACGAAGAGGACATGCTGTACGCCGCCTTCGGCAACAAGGACTTCTACAAGCTCAACGGCGACCTCTATCCGGAAGGCTACCCGTGGGCCACGTCGCTGGGCGGCAAGGTCTACAACAAGGGCGACGCCGCCGCGGCCAAGAAGCTGCTGGACAGCGCCAACGTGGCCGACAAGAAGATCCGCATCCTGACCAGCCAGCAGTACGAGTTCCACTACAAGATGGCGCTGGTGGCCGCGGAATACCTGAAGGCCGCCGGCTTCACGGTGGACATGCAGGTGGTGGACTGGGCCACGCTGACGCAGCGCCGCCAGGATCCGGCCGTGTGGGACATCTTCATCACCCACAGCGTGTTCCTGCCCGAGCCCGCGCTGATCGACTTCCCGTCCAAGGACGCGCCGGGCTGGTGGGACACGCCGCGCCGCGCGCAGGTGATGGATGCCTTCAACCAGGCCCGCACCCAGGAAGAGCGCGTCAAGCGCTGGGCCGACGTGCAGCAGGCCGTGTATGACGAAGTGCCGTTCGTGAAGGTCGGCGACTTCAATGCGCAGGCCGCCCGTTCGCCGTCGCTGCAAGGCGTCAAGCCGGCACCGTGGCCGTTCTTCTGGAACGCCTGGAAGGCGCCGAAGTAAGCCGCGCCGCGGGGCGGGCCGAGCCGGCCTGCCCCGCCGCCATCCCAGCGCCCGCGTCGGCGCGCCGATCTTTAGGATGCCACTGTGTTGCGTTATCTCTTGAACCGGCTGGTCGGGCTGGTGGCCGTGATGTTCATCGTCGCGACCATCGTGTTCGTCATCATCCGCGTCACGCCCGGCAACCCCGCCGCCGTGATGCTCGGCCCCCAGGCCAGCCAGGCCGACATCGCCGCGCTGGAACACCAGCTGGGGCTGGATCGCCCCCTGCCCGTGCAATACGTGTCATGGCTGGGCAAGCTGGCGCAGGGCGACCTGGGCCAATCCATCTTCATGAACAAGCCGGTGCTGGCGGCGCTGGCCGACCGCGCCGAGCCGACCCTGCTGCTGACGCTGATGTCACTGTTCATCGCCACGCTGATCGCGTTGCCGGTGGGCATCCTGTCGGCGGTCAAGCGCGGCACCACGCTGGACCAGTCGGTGCTGTCGTTCTCGATGTTCACCTCCAGCGTGCCGAGCTTCTGGCTGGGCCTGCTGCTGATGCAGCTGTTCTCCGTCAAGCTGGGCTGGCTGCCGGTGTCGGGCTATGGCGGCCCGGACGCCTCGTTCGCCACGCGCGTGTCGCACCTGATCCTGCCGGCGGTGGTGCTGGGGCTGGTGAACTCGGCGCTGATCACCCGCTTCATCCGCGCCAGCATGCTGGACGTGCTGCGCGACGACTATGTGCGCACCGCGCGCGCCAAGGGCCTGACCGAGACCCGCGTGATCCTGAAGCACGCCGTGCGCAACGCGCTGATCCCGATCCTGACGGTGCTGGGCCTGACCACCGCCCTGCTGATCAGCGGCGCCGTCGTCACCGAGACCGTGTTCGGCCTGCCGGGCGTGGGCAGCCTGGCGGTGTCGGCCGTGCTGCGCCGCGACTATCCCGTCATCCAGGGCGCCCTGCTGATCATCGCGGCCATCTACGTGCTCATCAACCTGTTCATCGATCTGCTGTACCTGCTGGTCGATCCGCGCGTCCGTTACTGATGATGAACCCACCCTCGACGCGCCTTCGGCGCCTCCCCCTCAAGGAGGCGCCACGGGCGGCCCGGCAAAGCCGGCTCCGCGGTGGCCCCGCTTGGAAGTGTTGCGAACGAAACGACCGAAATGACTAATCCAACTACCGTTAACGCCGGCGCGGACCGCTGGCAGGTGTTGCGCCTGCTGGTGTCCCGCAAGACCGTGCTGATCAGCCTGATCGTGCTGATCGTGCTGGTGGCCGCGGCGCTGCTGGCGCCCTGGGTCAGCCCCTACGACCCGTTCAAGCTGTCCATCATGAACCGCCTCAAGGCGCCCGGCGCCGTGCACTGGTTCGGCACCGACGACTTCGGCCGCGACGTGTTCAGCCGCGTCATCTATGGCGGCCGGCTGTCGCTGCTGGTCGGCTTCTCGGTGGTGATCGTGTCCAGCGTGCTGGGCATCGCGCTGGGGCTGATCGCCGGCTTCTTCCGCTCGGCCGACAAGTTCGTGTCGCGCCTGATCGACGCCATGATGGCCTTCCCCGACATCCTGCTGGCGATCTCGCTGGTGGCCGCGCTGGGGCCGTCGCTGGTGAACGTGGTGATCGCGCTGGGCATCGTCTACACGCCGCGCCTGGCCCGCATCGTGCGCGCCTCGACCCTGGTGATCCGCGAGCTGCCGTTCGTCGAGGCCGCCCGCGCGCTGGGCGTGTCGACCTGGCGCATCGTCACCGTGCACGTGCTGCGCAACCTGCTGTCGCCGATCCTGGTGCAAGGCACCTTCATCTTCGCCTACGCGATCCTGGCCGAAGCCGGCCTGTCGTTCCTCGGCGTGGGCGTCTCGCCCGACATCCCCACCTGGGGCACCATGATCAACGCCGGCCAGCAATACATGGGCTCGGCCGATTGGATCATGATCTTCCCCGGCATCGCCATCGTCCTGTCGGTGCTGTCGCTGCAACTGGTCGGCGACGGCCTGCGCGACGTGCTCGATCCGCGCCTGCGCAAGGAGCTGTAATCATGACCGCAAGCACCCGAGACATCGTGCTGTCGGTGGAAGGCCTGAAGACCTGGTTCCACAGCCGCGACGGCGTCGCCAAATCGGTCGACGGCGTCACCTTCGACCTGGCCCGCGGCGAAACGCTGGCCATCGTCGGCGAATCCGGCTCCGGCAAGTCCGTCACCAGCCTGTCCATCATGGGCCTGCTGCCCAAGCCGGCCGGCCGCATCGAAGCGGGCAAGATCCGTTTCCGCGACCGCCGCGGCCAGGAACACGACCTGGCCCACGCCTCGCCGGCCACGCTGCGCCGCATCCGCGGCGCCGAGATCGCCATGATCTTCCAGGAGCCGATGACCAGCCTGAACCCGCTGTACACGGTGGGCGACCAGATCGCCGAGGCCGTGCTGCAGCACGAGGGCGGCTCGCACGCGGCGGCCATGAAACGCGCCCGCGACATGCTCGACCGCGTCGAGATCCCTGCGGCCGACCGGCGCGTCAACGAGTATCCGCACCAGATGTCCGGCGGCATGCGCCAGCGCGTCATGATCGCCCTGGCGCTGGCCTGCAACCCGGCCGTGCTGATCGCCGACGAACCCACCACCGCGCTGGACGTGACGGTGCAGGCCCAGATCCTGGACCTGCTGCGCCGGCTGCAGGCCGAGATGAACATGAGCATCCTGTTCATCACCCACAACCTGGGCGTGGTGGCCGAGATCGCGCATCGCGTGGCGGTGATGTACGCCGGCCGCGTGGTCGAGGACGCCGGCGTCTACGACCTGTTCGAAAAACCCACCCATCCTTACACCCGCGGCCTGCTGTCCTGTCTGCCGACCGCGGCGCTGCTGGCCTCGGGCGAGCGCCTGCGCGCCATCCCGGGCAACGTGCCGAGCGTGCTGTCGCTGCCGGCCGGCTGCACCTTCGCGCCGCGCTGCGCGCAGGCCGACGACAGCTGCCGCCGCGACGTGCCCGAACTGGTGGCGGTGCAGGACCAGCACCGCGCCCGCTGCATCAAGGTGACCCCGCTATGACCGCAAGCCCCCAACCCGCGCGCGCCGCCGAGCCGCTGGTGCGCATCGAGGACCTGAAGGTCCACTTCCCCACCTCGCAGGCGCGCAACGCGCCGGTGGTGCGGGCGGTGGACGGGGTCAGCTTCGACGTGCCGCGCAACACCATCGTCGGCCTGGTGGGCGAGTCCGGTTCCGGCAAGACCACCACCGGCCGCGCTCTGCTGCGCCTGTTCGCGCCCACCGCCGGCCGCCTGCTGTTCGACGGCCAGGACCTCACCAAGCTGTCCGAAAAAGAGATGCTGCCGTGGCGCCGCCGCATGCAGATCGTGTTCCAGGACCCCTACGCCAGCCTCAACCCGCGCATGACGGTGGCCGAGATCCTGGGCGAGGCGCTCGACACCCATCGACTCGCGCAGCACCGCCGCGAGGCCCGCATCGGCGAACTGCTGGAACGCGTCGGCCTGAACGCCGATCACAGCCGCCGTTATCCGCACGAGTTCTCGGGCGGCCAGCGCCAGCGCATCGGCATCGCCCGCGCCCTGGCGGTCGAGCCCGACTTCATCGTGGCCGACGAACCGGTCTCGGCGCTGGACGTGTCGGTGCAGGCGCAGGTGCTGAACCTGCTGCAGGACTTGCAGCGCGACCTGGGCCTGACCATGCTGTTCGTGGCGCACGACCTGGCCGTGGTCGACTACCTGTGCGACGAGGTGGTGGTGATGTACCTGGGCCGCGTCATGGAACGCGGCCCGACCAGCGAGGTCTACGCGCGGCCGCGCCATCCCTATACCCGCGCGCTGCTGTCGGCCGCGCCGGTGCCGGATCCGCGCGCGCCGCGTTCGCGTATCCTGCTCAAGGGCGACATCCCCAGCCCGGTCAACCCGCCGTCGGGTTGCGTCTTCCGCACCCGCTGCCCGCACGCCATCGATGCCTGCGCCACGACCGAGGCGCGCGACGTCAACGTCGGCCCGGGCCATTTCGCGGCTTGTTCGCGCCTCGGCGATCCCGAACTGGCCGCGTAGCGCCCCGCCCGCATCGATCCAGGAACACCACATGAACATCATCCGCGACATCGTCTTCCAGATACGCAGCCGCCGGGACGACCTGAGCGTGACCGAGCGCAAGGTCGCCGACGCCATCCTGGACAACATCATCTGGAGCGCCAGCGCCACCGTGGACCAGCTGGCGGCCAAGGCCGGCGTCAGCATCGCCACCATCTCGCGCTTTGCCCGCACCGTGGGCTGCGACGACACCCGCGACCTGAAGATGAAGCTGGCGCAGGCCAGCACCGTGGGCAGCCGCTTCCTGGACCAGGGCACGCCGGCCGAGGAAAGCACGTTCTACGCGCGCATCTACGCCGACATCGAAAGCACGCTGCGCGCCCACCTGCCGACCTTCACCGAGCCGCTGTTCGAGGCCGCCGCCGCCATCGTCGACGGCGCCCGCATGGTCTACGTGTTCGGCATGGGCGGCGCCTCGGCCGTGCTGGCGCAGGAAGTGCAATCGCGCCTGGTGCGCCTGGGCTATCCGATCGCGGTCTACAGCGACGCCGTGCTGCTGCGCATGGTGGCCGCCACGCTCGACGAGCGCGATGCCGTGGTGATCCTGTCGGCCTCGGGCCTGACGCCCGAAATCGTCGGCGCGGCGCGCATCGTCAAGCAGTACCGCGCCCGCATCGTCGCCGTCACCGACGCCACCTCGGAACTGGCCAAGCTGGCCGACGTGGTGCTGCCGATCCGCACCGACGAAACCGACTTCATCTACAAGCCCTCGGCCTCGCGCTACGCCATGATGCTGGCGATCGACCTGCTGTCGACCGAGCTGGCGATGCTGAACCAAGAAGAGAACCGCGAACGCCTGCGCCGCATCAAGCTGGCGCTGGACGAACACCGCGGCGGCCCCAACCGGCTGCCGCTGGGCGACTGAACCTGGAAATCAAGATGTACGACACCCTCATCGGCAATGTCCGCGTGCTCGACGGCTCGGGCGGCGCCGAATACACCGCCGACGTCGCGCTCTCCGGCGGCCGCATCGCGGCGATCGGCGACCTGTCCGGCCAGCCGGCGGGGCAGATCATCAACGGCGCCGGCCTGGCGCTCGCGCCCGGCTTCATCGACGTCCACACCCACGACGACACCAACGTCATCCGCACCCCCGGCATGCTGCCCAAGCTGTCGCAGGGCGTGACCACGGTGGTGGTGGGCAACTGCGGCATCAGCGCCTCGCCGGTCTCGCTGCGCGGCGAGCCGCCCGACCCGATGAACCTGCTGGGCCAGCGCGACGACTTCGCCTACCCGACCTTCGCCGACTACACCCGCGCCATCGAGGCCGCGCATCCCGCCGTGAACGTGGCCGCGCTGGTCGGCCACACCGCCCTGCGCAACAACCACATGGACCGCCTCGACCGCAGCGCCACGCGCGACGAGGTGCTGGCCATGCGCGAGCAACTGCGCGAAGCCCTGGCCCACGGCGCCATCGGCCTGAGCACCGGCCTGGCCTACGGCTCGGCGATCGAGGCCGACACCGCCGAGGTCAAGCTGCTGGCCGAAGTCCTGGACGAATTCGGCGCGCTCTACACCACCCACCTGCGCTCGGAATTCGCCGCCATCCTGGAAGCCATGCAGGAAGCCTTCGACATCGCCCTGCACGCCCGCGTGCCGGTGGTGGTGTCGCACCTGAAATGCGCCGGCGCCGGCAACTGGGGCCGCACCAAGGAAGTGCTGTTCAAGCTGGAGAACGCCGGCCGCATGCAGCACGTGGGTTGCGACTGCTATCCCTACTCGGCCAGCTCGTCCACGCTCGACCTCAAGCAGGTCACCGACGAATTCGACATCGACATCACCTGGTCGGTGCCGCACCCCGAACAGGCCCGCCGCAAACTGTCCGCCATCGCCGCCGACTGGGGCGTGACGCTGCTGGAAGCGGCGAAGCGCCTGCAACCGGCCGGCGCCGTGTACCACAACATGCACGAGGACGACGTGCGCCGCGTGCTGTCGAACCGGCTCACCATGGTCGGCTCCGACGGCCTGCCCAACGATCCCATGCCGCACCCGCGCCTGTGGGGCGCCTTCCCGCGCGTGCTCGGCCACTACAGCCGCGACGTCGGCCTGTTCCCGCTGCCCGAGGCCGTCCACAAGATGACCGGCCTGTCCGCCGCCCGCTTCGGCCTGGCCGAACGCGGCCTGGTGCGCACGGGCTTCCACGCCGACCTGGTGCTGTTCGACCCCGCCACCGTCATCGACCGCGCCACCTTCGCCGCCCCCGTCCAGACCGCCGCCGGCATCGAGGCCGTCTGGGTCAACGGCGTCCTGTCCTACCGCCACGGCCAACCCACCGGCGACCGCGCCGGCCGCTGGCTGCCCCGCAACGGCGACCTGCGCGCCAGCTTCGCCGCCTCCACCCCCGCCCTCCAGGAGCCCTGACATGAGCAGCACCACCCCCACCGCCGACAACAACGGCATCACCCGCTACGGCGTCGCCGGCGGCACCGGCCAAGGCGGCTCCCACATGCCCTTCGCCCGCGCCGTCGCCGCCGACGGCTGGCTCTACGTCTCGGGCCAGGTCCCGATGGAAAACGGCGAAGTCATCGAAGGCGGCACCGTCGCCCAGTCCCACAAGGCCATCCAGCAGGTCCTCGCGATCCTCAAGGAAGCCGGCTACGGCCCCGAACACGTCGTCCGCTGCGGCGTCTGGCTCGACGACGCCCGCGACTTCCCCTCGTTCAACAAGGTCTTCAAGGAATACTTCGGCAACAATCCCCCCCGCCCGCGCCTGCGTGCAGTCGCCGCTGATGGTGGATGCGAAAGTAGAAATTGATTGTGTAGCGTACAAACGCCCGTAATCTGCCCCGACGCAAGACACCACGTATGAAAAAAACGGCCGCCCGCGCGGCCGTTTTTTGCGGGCAACGCAAACCTCTCCCATGCGCCCGAGGTCCAGCAGCGCCGCATTTCTCGAAACCGTTAGCCCGGCGCGGGGCGCGCAGGCGGTGAGCGCGCCGTCGATGCGCCCGAGGGAATCTGAAGGCAGTCGCCGCAGGCGACAACGAAGATGACAAAGGGAAAGTCCGGAGCGAACGCTCCGGACCGCAATCGTTGGCGCGCTCACCGCCTGCGCGCCCCGTGCCGGGCGGCCTACGCAGCAAGCACCGCCCAACTACATCTTGACGACATCCACACCCTTGGGCGCCACAAACCGAAACTCCCCCTCCCCAAGCTTGGGATTGGGAACGATCCCGGAAAGATCCACCCGCGTCGTCTGCCCGAACGAATCCAGCAGCTCCACCCGCACCGGCAGATTGTCCTTCATGCCGATATCCACCCGGGAGAACCCCGCATCCGCCGTGCGCGGCTTCGCCCGCAGCCAATCGATGCCATCCTTGGACGGCAACGCCGACACATCGAACGATTGCTCCAGCGACCCCGACCCGAACAGGATCGCCGCCGGCGACGTCCCGATGGCGGCATCCACCTTGCGCTCGGTCACCTGCGCCAGGTCCGGATCGAACTGGAACACCTGCTTGCCGTCCGAGATCACCAGCTGCTCGTAGGGCTTCTGCACCGCCCACTTGAACTTGCCCGGCCGCTGGAACGAGAACACGCCCGTCTGCGCCGGCTGCGTGCGCCCCTGCGTATTGACGGTGTATTGGGAAAACGCGCCCGTCGCCGCCGTCACCGACCCCACGAACGCGCGCAACTGTTCCTGCGCGCTGGCGGCCATCGCCGCGGCCGGCATCAACGCCGGGACCAGGCAGAAGGCCAGGCCGGCGGCCAGGCCACGAAACGTCTTCATCATGCTTCCTCTCGAGCGGCGGCGGGCACCAGGATCTCCCGGTTGCCATTGGACTGCATCGCCGACACGATACCCGATTGCTCCATCTGTTCCAGTAACCGCGCCGCACGGTTGTAACCAATGCGCAGGTGGCGCTGCACCAGCGAGATCGAGGCGCGGCGATGCTTGAGCACCACCTCGCAGGCCTGGTCGTACATCGGGTCCGACTCGGCGTCGCCGCCGATGCCGGTGACGCTGCTGGCGCCTTCGCCGCCGTCGCCGTCCAGCCCGCCTTCCAGCAGGCCCTCGACATAGTTCGGCTCGCCCTGCGCCTTCAGGCTTTCCACCACGCGGTGCACTTCGTCATCGCTGACGAAGGCGCCGTGCACGCGCACCGGCAGGCCGGTGCCCGGCGGCATGTAGAGCATGTCGCCCTGGCCCAGCAGGGTCTCCGCGCCCATCTGGTCGAGAATGGTGCGCGAGTCAATCTTGGACGACACCTGGAACGCGATGCGGGTCGGGATGTTGGCCTTGATCAGGCCGGTGATGACGTCGACGCTGGGACGCTGCGTCGCCAGGATCAGGTGGATGCCGGCCGCGCGCGCCTTCTGCGCCAGGCGGGCAATCAGTTCTTCGATCTTCTTGCCCACCACCATCATCAGGTCGGCCAGCTCGTCGATGACCACCACGATGGTGGGCAGCGGCGACAGCGGCTCGGGCTGGTCGGGCGTCAGCGAGAACGGATTCGGGATCGGTTCCTCGCGCTTGATGGCGTCGCGGATCTTGGTGTTGTAGCCGGCCAGGTTGCGCACGCCCATCTTGCTCATCAGGCGGTAGCGCTTCTCCATTTCGCCCACGCACCAGTTCAGCGCATTGGCGGCATGGCGCATGTCCGTGACCACCGGCGCCAGCAGGTGCGGAATGCCTTCGTAGACGCTCATTTCGAGCATCTTCGGATCGATCAGGATCAGGCGGGTGTGCGAGGCGTCGGCCTTGTACAGCAGCGACAGGATCATGGCGTTGATCCCGACCGACTTGCCCGATCCGGTGGTGCCCGCCACCAGCAGGTGCGGCATCTTGGCCAGGTCGGCCACCACCGGGTTGCCGGCGATGTCCTTGCCCAGCGCCATGGTCACCACCGAATGGCTGGCGTGATAGGTCTGCGACCCCAGGATCTCGGACAGCTTGACCACCTGGCGCCGCGGGTTGGGCAGTTCCAGGCCCATCAGGTTCTTGCCCGGAATGGTTTCCACCACCCGGATGCTGACCAGGCTGAGCGCGCGCGCCAGGTCCTTGGCCAGGTTGACGATCTGGCTGCCCTTGACGCCGGTGGCCGGCTCGATTTCGTAACGCGTGATGACCGGGCCGGCCTGCGCCGCCACCACGGTGACGGACACGCCGAAGTCGGCCAGTTTCTTTTCGATCAGGCGCGAGGTGAATTCGATGGTCTCGGCCGACACGGTTTCCTGGTTGGCCAGGGGCGGATCCAGCAGGCTGATGGCCGGCAGGTCGCCCTCGCCGCCCGGCGGCGGGGCGAAGAACAGCGATTGCTGCTTTTCCTTTTCGACGCGTTCGGACTTGGGCACCACGGTGATCGCCGGCTCGATGCGCACCGGTTGTTCGTGCACCAGCTTTTCCTGCTTGGCCACCACCTGCTCGGTGCGCACGGCCTTGGCCACCTCGCCGACCTTGCGGTCTTCGCGCGCGGCGTAGGAATTGCGCACCCGGCGCACCAGGCCTTCGAGCCAGGAGCCGACGCGCTCGGCCACCGTCAGCCACGAGAACGAGAAGAACAGGCTCAGGCCGATCGCCAGCATCACCAGGAAGGCCAGCGTGCTGCCGGTGAAACCGATGCTGCGGCCCATCAGGTCGGCCAGGGTGTGGCCGATGACGCCGCCGGCGCCGCTGGCGCTTTCCGAGACGCCCGGCAGGTGGGTGCCGCGGCTGGCCAGACGCAGGGCTTCCATGCCCAGCGAGCCGATCAGCAGCAGGAAGAAGCCGATGCCCTCTTCCCAGTGGACGCGCGGCAACACTTCCGGCTGCTTACCATTGGTAACGCGAAGATGGCTGGCGAGGCGGCGGTAACCCGCCCGCACCCGGTGCAGCAGCAGGATGACCCACCACCAGGCGGAGAAACCGAACAGGTACAGCAGGATGTCCGCCAGGTAGGCGCCGAGGGTTCCGCCCCTGTTATGGATGGTCCCGGCGGGGACGGAATGGGACCAGCCCGGGTCGGCGGCGCTCCAGGTGGCCAGCACCAGCGTGAGCCAGGCGGCCAGGGCGGCGAAGAGGATCCAGCGGGCTTCGCGCAGCAACGCGGAGATACGCGTCTGCAGCGGCGAAGGCCCGTTGCGGGTGTTGCGCGAAGCGCGCGGAGAAGCAGTCGAGATACGCGGCATGCGGCTCATTATAATTGGGCGTTAACCTAAAGATACCCGCCCATGTCCACGCCTACGCACGCTAAAGTTTTGATACTCGGATCCGGCCCCGCCGGTTACACGGCGGCCGTCTATGCGGCACGCGCCAATCTGAGCCCCGTCCTTGTTACAGGTTTGGCCCAAGGCGGCCAGCTGATGACCACCACGGACGTCGACAACTGGCCGGCCGACGCCGACGGCGTGCAGGGTCCGGACCTGATGCAGCGCTTCCAGAAGCACGCCGAGCGCTTCAACACCGAAATGCTGTTCGACCACATCGCCAAGGTCGACCTGTCCAAGCGTCCGTTCACCCTGACCGGCGACACCGGCAAGGTCTACACCTGCGACGCCCTGATCATCGCCACCGGCGCCTCGGCCAAGTACCTGGGCCTGCCGTCCGAAGAGGCCTTCATGGGCCGCGGCGTGTCCGGTTGCGCCACCTGCGACGGCTTCTTCTACCGCAACCAGGACGTGGTCGTGGTTGGCGGCGGCAACACCGCCGTCGAGGAAGCCCTGTACCTGTCCAACATCTGCCGCAAGGTCACCCTGATCCACCGCCGCGACAAGTTCCGCGCGGAGCCGATCCTGGTCGACAAGCTGATGAGCAAGGTCGAGAACGGCAACATGGAACTGAAGGTCTTCCATACGCTGGAAGAAGTGCTGGGCGACGACAGCGGCGTCACCGGCGTGCGCGTGCGCCACGTCGACACCGGCGCCACCGAAGACCTGAAGGTCACCGGCGCCTTCATCGCCATCGGCCACCAGCCCAACACCGAGATCTTCCAGGGCCAGCTCGAAATGAAGGACGGCTACATCGTCACCAAGAGCGGCCTGTCCGGCATGGCCACCATGACCTCGGTCCCGGGCGTGTTCGCCGCCGGCGACGTGCAGGACCACGTCTACCGCCAGGCCATCACCAGCGCCGGCACGGGCTGCATGGCCGCCCTGGACGCACAACGGTGGCTGGAGAATGCGGGGCAATAAGGTCGGCGCGGCCGACCTGAAACGCCTCAAGAAAGACCTGCAGGCCGAGCAAGAGCGCGCCGCCCTCGCCCAGCGGGTGGCGGCGCTGAAGAAAACCGCGCCGGCGCCCGGCGCGGACACCGATCCGGCCGACGACATGGCCGCGTTCCGGCGCACCATGCAGTCGGTCAAGCCGATCAAGCAGGCCGCGCGCGTCGAGCACAAGCCGGCGCCGCAGCCGGCCCCGGCGTTGCGCCGCGCCAACGCGCTGGGCGAAACGTCCACGCGCGCGGATGTGGGCGTCTCGGACGGCGGCGAAATCACGCATCTGCTGTCCGAAGGCGGCACCGCCTTCGTGCGCAGCGACGCCGCGCCCGACACCGCGCGCAACCTGCGCCGCGGCCAGTGGCGCGCCGGCGCCGAACTCGACCTGCACGGCCTGCGCGTGGAGCAGGCGCGCCACGCCATGCTGTCGTTCCTGGACGAGTGCCAGGAACACGGCATCCGCTGCGTGCGCATCGTGCACGGCAAGGGCTACGGCTCGGAAGGACTGGAGCCGGTGCTCAAGGACAAGGCCCGCACCTGGCTGGTGCAGAAGACTGAAGTCCTGGCGTTTTCCGAGGCGCCCGAGCGCGAAGGCGGCGCCGGCGCCCTGCTGGTGCTGCTGCGCCAATCCGAGGGGTCGCGCAAATGAAGTGGCTCTACCTGGGCATCGCCATCATTGCCGAGATCTTCGCCACCAGCGCCCTGAAAAGCTCCGACGGCTTTTCGCGCCTGCTGCCGTCGGTCGTGACGGTGTTCGGCTACATGATCTCGTTCTACTTCCTGTCGCTGACGCTGCGCGAGGTGCCGGTCGGCATCGCCTACGCCATCTGGTCGGGCGTGGGCATCGTGCTGATCTCCATCGTCGGCGCGCTGTTCTTCAAGCAGCACCTGGACACCCCCGCGCTGATCGGCATCGGCCTGATCATCGCCGGCGTGGTGGTCATGAACGTCTTCTCGAAGTCCGTGTCGCACTGAGCCGTCCCGGGCGCAAGCCCGGGTCCGGCCGCCGCCGGCGCGTGTCCGGGCCGCCCGGCGCCCCCGCCACGCTCAGGCCGTGCCGTTTTCCGCGGGCGGCTTCGGCGCGCCCGGATGGCGCAGGTAGTCCACCAGCGCCAGCGTGGCGCGGTCGGGCGGCGGCGTCAGCAGCGACACCACGATGATCGTCAGGAACGCCACCGGCGCGCCGAACACCCCGGCCGCGATCGGCTGGATGCCCCACCACAGGTCCACCGGCTGGGTCCGCGAGATCCCCAGCACCCATTCCCGCAGCCACGGATGCGTGTGCGTCATGTAGGCAAACGTCACCAGCAGGCCCGCCGCCATGCCTAGCGTGGCGCCCCACTTGTTGGCGCGGCGCCAGAACACGCCCATCACCAGCGCCGGGAAGAACGACGAGGCCGCGAACGAGAACGCCGCCGACACCATGAAAAGGATGTCGGCCGGCTTGCGCGCCGCCACCCAGGCCGCGCCGAACGCCACCACCAGCAGCAGGATCTTGGACACCATCACCCGCCGCGCCGCCGACATGCGCGGCGACACCATCCGGTACCACATGTCGTGCGACAGCGAATTGGACAGGGTCAACAGCAGGCCATCGGCGGTGGACAGCGCCGCCGCCAGGCCGCCCGCCGCCACCAGCCCGGAGATCACATAGGGCAAGCCGCCGATCTCGGGCATGGCCAGCACCACCACGTCCGCGCCGATGCTGATCTCGCTCAACTGCACCACGCCATCGCGGTTGATGTCGGTGACGTCCAGCAGATTGCTGTCGACCGCGCTCCAGGCGTGCACCCAGTTCGGCAGGCTGAGGAAATTCGACCCCACCACCTGCGTGTAGACCTCGTACTTCACCAGCAGCGCCAGCGCCGGCGCCATGAAATACAGCAGCAGGATGAACAGCAGCGACCAGCACACCGAGCGGCGCGCCTCGATCACCGACGAGGTGGTGTATGAACGCATCAGGATGTGCGGCATGCCCGCGGTGCCCAGCATCAGGCACAGCACCAGCGCCAGGAAATTGATGCGCATGTTGCGCCGTTCCTCCGGATCTTCGGATGGGAAGGGCTCGGCATGCGGGGTCAGCGGCGCGGCGCGCGCCTCGAAGGTGGCCTTGGCCTGCGACCAGGCGATCCTGGCCTCTTCCACATTGGGCGGAAACGCCGCCAGTTCGCGTTCGACCGAGCGGATCTCGACCATCGGCGCATCGCCGGCGTTGAGCTGGGCCAGGCGGCTGCGCAGCTTGTCCTTTTCCAGCGCCCAGGACTCGGGCAGGTCGCGCACCCGCTGCGCCATCTCGTCGGCGCGCTCCTGCCACAGACGGCGCACCTCGATCTCGGCCGGATCGTTCTGCAGGTAGACCTCTTTTTCGGTCACCTGCTGCAGCACCGCGCCGGCCGACAGCTGCGGCACCGGCATATCGGTGTGCTTGATCGACAGCCACACCACCGGCACCAGGTAGGCGATGACCAGGATGATGTACTGCCCCACCTGGGTCCAGGTGACGGCGCGCATGCCGCCCAGGAACGAACAGACCAGCATGCCGCCCAGGGCCACGAAGATGCCCAGCTCGAACGAAATGCCGGTCATGCGCGTGGTGATGATGCCCACGCCGTAGATCTGCGCCACCAGGTAGGTGAACGAACAAAGGATGGCGCAGGCCACGCCCGCCAGCCGCGGCAGGTTGCCGCCGTAGCGCGCCCCCATGAAATCGGGAATGGTGTATTGGCCGAAGCGGCGCAGGTACGGCGCCAGCAGCATCGCCACCAGCACGTAGCCGCCGGTCCAGCCCATGATGTAGGCCAGTCCGCCGTAGCCCGTCAGGTACAGCGTGCCGGCGACGCCGATGAAGGAAGCCACCGACATCCAGTCCGCGGCGGTGGCCATGCCGTTGTAGAAGGCCGGCACCCGCCGGCCGGCCACGTAGTATTCGACCTGGTCCGAGGTGCGGCAGACGATGCCGATGCCCGCGTACAGGCTGACCGTGACCAACAGGAACACGTAGCCGATCCAGTTGCGCGGCAGGCCCAGGATCTCGGCCAGCGCCATCAGCAGGATCATCAGCGCGAAGCCGGCCGTGTACAGCACGTAGATGCGGCGCAGCCGGATGCTGAATTGCTGCGGGGTATCTCCGCCGAACGGCATCAGGCGTCCCCCTTGGCCTCTTCCGAGCGCTGGTCGGCGCGGTTCATGATCCGCGCATAGATGCCGATGATGATGAGATAGGCCAGCGGCGCGCCGTAGGCCGCCATCCAGAACGAGAACGGCCAGCCGATGAAGTCGAACGACAGGCTGCGGGCGAAATAGGATGGAACGAAGGTCAACGCCGCCCAGACGACCAGCAGCAACACGATCAGCCGCACATTGCGGCGCCAGTAGCGCGTGGGGACGGGTTTGGAGGAAACGCGGGATTCCGGCATAGCTAGCGTGAGCGAAACCTGGGGAATATCGCGAAACGCGGCGCTGGAAAAAACCCTGGCGTGCGGAATACGGGCTTTTTATGCGACAACGGCCGGCACTGCCTGGTGCCAGCCGTTGTGCGTTTTGCTTTTCTTGAGTACTGCTACTTTTTTATGTACCGGTGCCGCCGGTAATTGCCCATGCAGGGCTTTGTCTCCTCACCTGCATGGGAAGAGATTCTGCACCAGATGCGGGAATGCCACACTAGGGGAATGCCCTAATTCGGCGCATTCATTTACATATTCCATGCACCACAGTAGTGCATTTTGGCGTCTCTGTTCTAAATATTGGGATTTTTTCGACCCAAACCCGCTTTCCGGAGGCTGCCGGCGGCCCCGATTTTGAGCCAGCCTCAACTCCCCCCGGCCCCGCCGCCCGCTTCCGGGCACTCGCGCCGCGCCATCGCGGCGCATCCGCAGACCGGAGGATGCCAGCGCGTCTTTACGTTCCGTTTATACCCCCCCGCCAAAGCTATACCCCGTTTTTACCCCCTGCTCCGTAACCTGCCGGTGTCCTGATTGGTCACTTCGCCCGCGCGGTCCGCATCCCCTTTTGCCGCCCGGGCCCGTCGTTCGGAGGGAGCCCGCTCCCGGGAGGAAAAACGTGGATGCCATCTATATCGCGATCTTCGCCGTCATGGCCGGGCTGACCTACGCCCTGGTCTCGTTCTGCGAAGCCTTGTCCTCGGGAGAGCAACCATGAGCTGGCTCTACTGGCTGAGCGGCATCACGTCCGCGCTGCTGTTCGTGTACCTGCTGGTCGCCCTGTTCAAACCGGAGAAGTTCTGATGACTGCCGAATTCGTCGGACTGCTGGTCGTGTACCTGGTGGTCCTGCTCGCGATCGCGCCCTTTCTGGGGCGCTATATCCGCATCGCCATGGAAAACGGGCAATCCCGGCTGACCGCCTGGGGCCGCCCGCTGGAACGTGGCATCTACCGGCTGGCGGGCATCGACCCGCAGGCTGAAATGGGCTGGAAGCGCTATGCGCTGGCCGTGCTCGCCTTCAACATCCTGGGCATCGTGGCGGTCTACGCGCTGCAACGCCTGCAGGGCCTGCTGCCGCTGAACCCGGCCGGCATGGGCGCCGTCTCGCCCGATTCCTCGCTCAACACCGCCATCAGCTTCGTGGCCAACACCAACTGGCAGGGCTACGGCGGCGAATCGACGATGAGCTACCTGACGCAGATGCTGGCGCTGACGGTGCAGAACTTCGTCTCGGCCGCCACCGGCATCGCGGTGCTGTTCGCGCTGATCCGCGGGCTGGCGCGCCATTGCTCGGCCACGGTGGGCAACTTCTGGGCCGACATGGTGCGCAGCACGCTGTACGTGCTGCTGCCGCTGTCGCTGGTGCTGGCGCTGGCGCTGGTCAGCCAGGGCGTGATCCAGAACTTCAGCCCCTACCAGGACGTGCAGACGGTCGAAGCCCTGCATTACGACCAGCCGCGCGTGGATGCCCAGGGGCAGCCGGTGCTGGACGCCAAGGGCCAGCCCGTGACCGACCCCGCGGTCACCCAGACGCAGACGCTGGCCATGGGCCCGGTCGCCTCGCAGGAAGCGATCAAGATGCTGGGCACCAACGGCGGCGGCTTCTTCAACGCCAACTCCGCGCATCCCTATGAAAACCCGACGGCCCTGTCGAACTTCCTGGAGATGCTGGCGATCCTGGTGATCCCGGCGGCGCTGTGCTTCACCTTCGGCGAGATGGTCGGCAACCGGCGCCAGGGCATCGCCATTCTGGCGGCCATGACGCTGCTGTTCGCCGTGTTCGCCTTGAGCACCGCCTATTTCGAGCAGCAGCCCAATCCGATGACCGCCCAGACCGGCGTCGACAGCGCCATGAGCGCGCTCTCGCCGGGCGGCAACATGGAGGGCAAGGAGACCCGCTTCGGCATCGCCGCCACCTCGCTGTTCGCCACCATCACCACGGCGGCCTCGTGCGGCGCGGTCAACGGCATGCACGATTCGCTGAGCGCCATGGGCGGACTGTCGCCGATGCTGCTGATGCAGCTGGGCGAAGTGGTCTACGGCGGGGTCGGCTCCGGCCTCTACGGCATGCTGGCGTTCGCCATCCTCGGCGTCTTCATCGCCGGGCTGATGATCGGCCGCACGCCCGAGTACCTGGGCAAGAAGATCGAGGCCTACGACATGAAGATGGTCTCGATCGTGATCCTGGCGACGCCGCTGCTGGTGCTGGGCGGCACCGCGCTGGCGGTGTCGGTGACGGCCGGCCAGGCCGGCGTGCTGAACCCCGGCATCCACGGTTTCTCCGAGATCCTGTACGCCCTGTCCTCGGCCGCCAACAACAACGGCAGCGCCTTCGCCGGCCTGTCCGCCAACACGCCCTTCTACAACGTGTTGCTGGGCATCGCCATGTGGTTCGGCCGCTTCGCCGTCATCATCGCGGTGCTGGCGATGGCCGGATCGCTGGCGGCCAAGCGCCGCCTGCCCGCCGGGCCCGGCAGCATGCCGACCACCGGTCCCCTCTTCGTGGTGCTGCTGATCGGCGCGGTCCTGCTGGTAGGCGCCCTGACTTATGTGCCCGCGCTGGCCCTGGGCCCGGTCGCGGAACACCTGCAACCCTGAATGCAACAGGCTAGGAAAGAAAATGGCCAAGATTGATATGCCAACCCAAGGCGCCGGCGGCGGCGCCGCCCGCGCGCCGTCGGCCGCGCCGCTCGAACGCAAGTTCGGCATGTGGTCGGGCGCGCTGGTCGGCCCCGCGCTGCTGGACAGCCTGCGCAAGCTCTCGCCCGCCGCGCAACTCAAGAACCCCGTGATGTTCGTGGTCTACGTGGGCAGCATCCTGACCACGATCCTGTGGATCATGGCGTTGCGCGGCCAGGCCGAGGCGCCCGCGGGCTTCATCCTCGCGATCTCCGTGTGGCTCTGGTTCACGGTGCTGTTCGCCAACTTCGCCGAAGCGCTGGCCGAGGGCCGCGGCAAGCAGCAGGCCGCGACCCTGCGCGGCCTGCGCACCACCATCGATGCGCGCCTGCTCAAGGGTTTCCGCGATGAGGATGCCGCCCGCGCCGAACCGGCGCTGTGGCGCAACCAGGCCGTCAAGCGGGCCTCCGGGCTGCTGCGCCGCAATGACGTGGTGCTGGTGGAAGCCGGCGAAACCATCCCGGGCGACGGCCAGGTCATCGCCGGCGTCGCCTCGGTGGACGAAAGCGCCATCACCGGCGAATCGGCGCCGGTCATCCGCGAATCGGGCGGCGACTTTTCGTCCGTCACCGGCGGCACTCGGGTGCTGTCCGACTGGATCTTCGTGCGCATCGCCGCCGATCCGGGCGAGAGCTTCCTGGACCGCATGATCGCCATGGTCGAAGGCGCCAAGCGCCAGAAGACGCCCAACGAGCTGGCGCTGACGATCCTGCTGGTCGGCCTGACGGTGGTGTTCCTGCTGGTGGTCGCGACGCTGATGCCGTTCTCGATCTATTCGGTCACGGCCGCCGGCGGCGGCACCGCCGTCACCGTCACGGTGCTGGTGGCGCTGCTGGTCTGCCTGATCCCCACCACCATTGGCGGCCTGCTGTCGGCCATCGGCGTGGCGGGCATGAGCCGCATGATGGGCGCCAACGTCATCGCCACCTCGGGCCGCGCGGTGGAAGCCGCCGGCGACGTCGACGTGCTGCTGCTGGACAAGACCGGCACCATCACCTTCGGCAACCGCCAGGCCTCGACCTTCCTGCCCGCGCCCGGCGTAGCGCCGCGCGAACTGGCGGACGCGGCGCGCCTGGCCTCGCTGGCCGACGAAACGCCCGAAGGCCGCAGCATCGTGGCGCTGGCCGACAAGGCCATCCACGCGCCGGCCGTGCGCGCCGCCGATGCCGAGTACGTGCCCTTCACCGCGCAGACCCGCATGAGCGGCGTCAACTTGAAAGACCGCATGATCCGCAAGGGCGCGGTCGACGCGGTGCGCGCCTGGCTGGCCGAGCAGGACGCCACCGTGCCCGAACAGGTGCTGCGCCTGGCCGAGGACGTGGCGCGCCGCGGCAGCACGCCGCTGATGGTCAGCGACGGCAACCGCGCGCTGGGCGTGGTCGAGCTCAAGGACATCGTCAAGCCCGACATCCAGTCGCGCTTCGCCGAGCTGCGCCGCATGGGCATCAAGACGGTGATGATCACCGGCGACAACAAGCTCACCGCCGCCTCCATCGCCGCCGAAGCGGGCGTCGACGACTTCCTCGCGGAAGCCACGCCGGAAGCCAAGCTCAAGCTGATCCGCGCCTACCAGAGCGAAGGCCGCCTGGTGGCGATGACCGGCGACGGCACCAACGACGCGCCGGCGCTGGCGCAGGCCGACGTCGCGGTGGCGATGAATTCGGGCACCCAGGCCGCCAAGGAGGCGGGCAACATGGTGGACCTGGATTCCAACCCCACCAAGCTCATCGAGATCGTCGAGATCGGCAAGCAGATGCTGATGACGCGCGGCGCGCTCACCACCTTCAGCATCGCCAACGACGTGGCCAAGTACTTCGCCATCATCCCGGCGGCGTTCGCCACGGTGTATCCGCAGCTGAACGTGCTGAACATCATGGGCCTGTCCACGCCGGCCTCGGCCATCCTGTCGGCCGTGATCTTCAACGCGCTCATCATCATCGTGCTGATCCCGCTGGCGCTCAAGGGCGTGCGCTACCGCCCGCTGGGCGCCTCGATCCTGCTGCGCCGCAATCTGCTGATCTATGGACTGGGCGGCCTGCTGGTGCCGTTCGCCGGCATCAAGCTGGTCGACATGGTGCTGGCCGCCCTGGGCTGGGTCTGACCCGCGCCCGTCACTGGAAAGGAACTCATCATGAAACAAGCTCTTCCCCTGCCGCGCCAAGGCGGCATCCTGCGCCCCGCGCTGGTCGTGTTCGCCGCCCTGTCGCTGGTGACCGGCCTGGCCTACCCCTTCCTGACCACCGGCATCGCCGCCGCCGTGTTCCCGCACGAAGCGTCGGGTTCGCTGATCCGCCAGGGCGACAAGGTGGTCGGCTCGGAATGGATCGGCCAGTCGTTCAGCGCCCCGCAGTACTTCTGGGGCCGGCCGTCGGCCACCTCGCCGATGCCGTACAACGGCGCCAACTCCGGCGGCTCCAACCTCGGGCCGCGCAACCCGGCGCTGGCCGAGGCCGTGCAGGCGCGCATCGCCGCCCTCAAGGCCGCCGATCCGGACAATCCCACGCCGGTGCCGGTGGACCTGGTCACCGCCTCGGGCAGCGGCCTGGATCCGCACATCAGCCCCGCCGCCGCGGCCTATCAGGCCGCGCGCGTGGCCCGCGCCCGCCATCTGCCGCGCGACAAGGTCGACGCCCTGATCGAAGCCAACACCTCCAAGCCCTGGCTGGGCGTGCTGGGCGACCCGGTCGTCAACGTGCTCAAGCTCAATCTGGCGCTGGACCAGCTGGCGCCGCTGAAATGACACGCCGGCGTATAGTATTGCCAGCCGCTCCCCCACTTCACTTGCGCGTTCATGGCTGACAATGCTGACGAGCGTCCCGATCCGGACGCGCTCTTGAAAGACCTCGACGATGCCGCGCGCCAGGCGGTGCGCGGCAAGTTGCGGGTCTACTTCGGCTCGTCCGCCGGCGTCGGCAAGACCTACGCCATGCTGGTGGCCGCCCGCGCCCACGCCGCGCAAGGCGCCCGCGTGCTGGCCGGCATCGTAGAAACGCACGGCCGGCGCGAGACCGCCGCCCTGCTCGAAGGCCTGGCGGTCCTGCCGCTCAAGGACGTCGCCTACCGCGGCCACGCGCTCAAGGAATTCGACCTGGACGGCGCGCTGGCCGCCCACCCCGACCTGGTGCTGGTCGACGAACTGGCGCATTCCAACGCGCCCGGCTCGCGCCACGCCAAGCGCTGGCAGGACATCCAGGAACTGCTGGCGGCCGGCATCGACGTCTGGACCACGCTCAACGTGCAGCACCTGGACAGCCTCAACGAGGCCGTCGGCAGCATCACCGGCGTGCGGGTCTGGGAAACCGTGCCCGACGAGGTCTTCGACGCGGCCGACGAAGTCATCCTGGTGGACCTGTCGGCCGACGAACTGCTGCGCCGCCTGCGCGAGGGCAAGGTCTACCTGCCCGAGCAGGCGCGCCACGCCACCCGCAACTTCTTCCGCAAGGGCAACCTGATCGCGCTGCGCGAACTGGCGCTACGCCGCACCGCCGACCACGTCGACGACGACGTCCAGGCCTATCGCCGCGACCGCGCCATCGAGCCGGTCTGGCGCACGCGCGAAGCGGTGGTGGCCTGCATCGGCCCGGACGCCGATGCCGAATACGTCATCCGCAGCGCCCACCGCCTCAGCCAGCAGCTGGAATGCGACCTGCACGTGGTCACCATCGACGTGCCGCGCGCCGCCCCGCCGCCGCAGGCCGAACAGGAACGGCTGCAGCGCAGCCTGGCGCTGGCCGACTCGCTCGGCGCGCGCTGCGAGACCCTGGCCGGCGGCGACATGGTCGACGCGGTGGTGCGCTACGTGCGCCGCCACAACATCACCAAGGCCATCGTCGGCCGCACCCGCGCCAGCGGCCTGCAACGCCTGCGCCTGTCGCTGTCGGCGCTGCTGACCGCGGCCATCAGCCCCGGCTGGCTGTGGCGCCGCCACAGCTTCGCCGACATGCTGGCCGCCGGCTGCCCCGAAATCGACATCATCCGCCTGGGCGCGCCGCCGCTGCCCGCCGCCAGCGTGCCGGGCCGCGATCCGCTCACGCTGGGCCGCCGCGGCCGCCTGAACGGCGACGAGCGCAGCCCGCTGGCGCTGGGCGGCTACGCCTGGGCGCTGTGCTATTGCGCGCTGGCCACCGCGCTGTCGGCGCTGGCGTTCCCGGCGCTGCACCAGACCAACATCGTCATGCTGTTCCTGCTGGCGGTGGTGGCGGTGGCGCTGCGCCATGGCCGCGGCCCGGCCGCCCTGGCCTCGATCGTCAGCGTGGGGCTGTTCGATTTTTTCTTCGTGCAGCCGCTGGCCTCGTTCGCCGTGTCGGACGTGCAGTACCTGCTGACCTTCGGCGTGCTGCTGGCCGTGGGCCTGCTGATCGGCCAGCTCACCGCCGGCCTGCGGCTGCAGGCCCAGGCCTCGGTCAAGCGCGAGGCCGATGCGCGCAGCCTGTATGAATTCGCGCGCGAGCTGTCGTCGGCGCTCCTGCCCGAGCAGATCGTCGCGTCCGCCGGCGCCTTCGTGCACGCCACCTTCGGCTCGCGCTGCGCGCTCTACATCCTCGGCCTGGACGACCGCCTCAAGCTGGCCTCGCCCGCCGCCGACGACATGCCGCCGCTGGAGTCGGCGCTGGCCCAATGGGTCTACGACCACGGCCAGCCGGCCGGCGCCGGCACCGCCACGCTGTCCAACAGCGACCTGCTGTACCTGCCGCTGAAGGCGCCGATGCGCACCCGCGGCGTGCTGGCGCTGGCGGCGCCGCGCCGCAGCCTGTTCTCGCAACCCGATTCGCGCCGCCAGATCGAGGCCTACGCCACGCTCATCGCCATCGCCCTGGAGCGCCTGCATTACGTCGAAGTGGCGCAGCAGGCGCTGGTCAGCATGGAATCCGAAAAGCTGCGCAACTCGCTGCTGGCCGCGGTCTCGCACGACCTGCGCACGCCGCTCACCAGCCTGGTCGGCATGACCGACACGCTGATGCGGCGCCAGGACGCGCTGCCGGCCGACATCCAGGACACCATCCGCGCCATGCGCGACCAGGCGCAACGCATGCACGCGCTGGTCGCCAACCTGCTCGACATGGCGCGGCTGCAGAGCCGCGACACGCCGCTGCGGCTGGAGTGGCAGTCGATCGAGGAACTGGTCGGCGCCTCGCTGGCCGCCATGCGCGAACCGCTGGCGGCGCACCAGGTCGCGGTCGACAGCCTGTCCGGGCTGCCGCTGGTCGAATGCGATGGCGTGCTGATCGAGCGGGTGCTGTGCAACCTGCTGGAAAATGCCGCCAAGTACACCCCGGCCGGCAGCGTCATCCGCCTGCATGCCGCGGCGCAGGACGGCGAGCTGCGCGTCGCGGTGTGCGACAACGGCCCCGGCGTCGCGCCCGGCGCCGAGCGTCGCATCTTCGAGAAATTCACCCGCGGCGAACGCGAATCCGCCACCCCCGGCGTCGGCCTCGGCCTGGCCGTGTGCGAAGCCATCGTCAGCGCGCACCACGGCCGCATCTGGGTCGAGCACGCGCCGGGCCAGCCCAGCGGCGCGCAATTCGTCTTCACGCTGCCCCTGGGTACGCCGCCCCCGATCCACCCCGAAATCGCCTGAGTCCATCGCATGTTCGACTTTCAGCCCACTGTTCTCATCATCGAGGACGACGCCAATATCCGCCGCTTCGTGCGCCAGGCCCTGGAGAGCGAAGGCTGCGCCGTGTTCGAAGCCGACACCGTCAAGCGCGGCCTGATCGAGGCCGGCACCCGTCAGCCCGACGCCGTGGTGCTGGACCTGGGCCTGCCGGACGAGGACGGCATGACCCTGATCCGCGAACTGCGCGGCTGGACCGAAGTGCCGGTGCTGGTGCTGTCGGCGCGCACGGCCGAGGCCGACAAGGTGGCGGCGCTGGACGCCGGCGCCGACGACTACCTGACCAAGCCGTTCGGCGTCAGCGAACTGCTGGCGCGGCTGCGCGTGCTGCTGCGGCGCCATGCCCGCGGCGGCGCCGGCAGCGCCGCCGAGATCAGCTTCGGCGACGTGCGCGTGGACTTCGCCAAGCGCGTGGTCGAACGCGGCGGCCAGCACGTGCACCTGACCGCCATGGAATACCGCTTGCTGGCCGCGCTGCTGGCCCATCGCGGCAAGGTCATGACCCACCGCGAACTGCTGCGCGAGGTCTGGGGCCCGTCGCACGTGGAAAGCAACCACTACCTGCGCATCTACATGGGCCACCTGCGGCAGAAGCTCGAGGCCGATCCGGCGCAACCGGTCTACCTGCTGACCGAGATCGGCGTGGGCTACCGCTTCGCGGGCTGAAGGCAGGCGCGGCATGCCGCGCCATTGATGCGCCTTTTACGCGGGCCGCGCGAGTCTTGTCTCGCCGTTTATGCCGCTTCTCCTATTGTGGCGATCCCGTCCAACACAGGAGAATTCCATGTCCCGCAACACCCTGGCCGCGCTCGCGCTGTTCGCCCTTGCCACCCCCGTGCACGCCGCCGATGCGCCCGCCGCCGGTGAACCGGCTCCCGAGTACTCGCTGACCGCCAACGTCACGCTGGCCAGCCAGTACCGTTACCGCGGCCTGATGCAGACCAACAACCAGCCCGCGATCCAGGGCGGCTTCGATTTCACGCACGCCAGCGGCCTGTACCTGGGCAACTGGAACTCCAGCATCAGCTGGCTCAACGACGGCAACAGCAAGGTCTCGGCGCCGGTGGAGATGGACTTCTACGGCGGCTACAAGGGCAACCTGGCGCCGAACGTGCCGTTCGACCTGGGTGTGCTGCAGTACTACTATCCCGGCGACTACCCGTCGGGATACACCAGCCCCGACACCACCGAGCTGTATGCCGGCCTGGGCTACGGCCCGGTGCTGTTCAAGTACTCGATCGCCATGACCAACCTGTTCGGCTTCGCCGACAGCAAGTACAGCCAGTATTTCGATCTGAGCGGCAACTTCGACACCGGGTTCTGGGGCCTGACGGTCAACGCCCACGTCGGCCGCCAGACGGTCCGCAACGTCACCGACGGCGCCTACACCGACTGGAAACTGGGATTGACCAAGGACTTCGGCCAGGGCCTGGCGGTCTCGATCGCCTATATCGACACCAATGCCGACCGCGCCGTCTACACCAACAGCCGCGGCCG
>NZ_CYTY01000031.1:29829-29898 GCF_001298995.1 Achromobacter sp. 2789STDY5608615 | reverse complement strand
TCCCTGACCGTCAGGATCGACACGCTGGACGCCCTGAAGGTGCGGTTGGCCCCGCACCGCGAACTGGGC
>NZ_CYTY01000031.1:17632-29558 GCF_001298995.1 Achromobacter sp. 2789STDY5608615 | reverse complement strand
CGCAACGCCGGCGTGGCCGGCCTGGTGCTGTTCGGCTCCACCGGCGAAGGCAACCTGCTCTCCATTCCCGAGAAGATCGAGATGATCGAGGCCATCCGCCGCGATCCGCACGCCCTGCCGCTGGTGTTCGGCGCGGGCGGCGTCGACACGCGCGGCGTGGCCGCCGCCATCCGCCGCCTGGACAAGTACGCGCCCGCCGGCTACCTGGTGCCCCCGCCCTACTACCTGGGCCCGTCGCAGCAGGGCATCCTGTGGCATTACCGGCAGATCGCCTGGGCCACCGAGCGTCCCATCATTCTCTACAACATTCCCAAGCGGGCCGGCGTCACCATGACGGTCGAAACCATGGAATCGCTGGCGCTGCTGCCCAATTTCCGCGCCGTCAAGGAATGCAATCCACCGGTGCTGATGGCGCTGAATGCGCGCGGACACCTGGCGGCCCTCTGCGGCGAGGACATGGCGCTGCTCGACCATTTCCTGGCGGGCGGGCGCGGCGCCATTCCGGCGGCCGCCCACCTGTTCCCCGAACGCTTCGTCGAAGTGATGCAGCTGGCGCGCGACGGCCACGCCGAAGCGGCGCGCGAATTGTTCGAGCCGCTGCGCGGCCTGATCCGCGTGCTGTTCGCCGAACCCAACCCGGCGCCGATCAAGCGCGCGCTGGCCCTGCAAGGCCTGATCGCCGACGAACTGCGCCTGCCCATGACCAGCGCCAGCCGCGAGCTGACCCCGCGCCTGCAGCGGGCCATGAGCGTGGTGCAGGGCTCGCCTAGTAGGCTGCAGACAGCTTGAACACCGCCACCGCGCGCGCCAGGTCGTCGGCCTGATCGTGCAAGGTGGCGGCCGACGCCGCGAACTCCTCGACCAGCGCCGCATTCTGCTGCGTCACGCTGTCCAGGTGCGTCACCGCCTGGTTGATCTGTTCGATGCCGACGCTCTGCTCGGACGAGGCGGTGGCGATCTCGCCCATCAGCGGCGCGCTGCTCGCCGCCGACTGCAGCACGCTGCTCATGGTGGCGCTGGCCTGCTCGACCCGCTGGCTGCCGCGTTCGACCGAATCCGACGACGCCTCGATCAGCGTCTTGATTTCCTTGGCGGCGGTGGCCGAGCGCTGCGCCAGCGCCCGCACCTCGCCCGCCACCACCGCGAACCCGCGCCCCTGCTCGCCGGCGCGCGCGGCCTCCACCGCGGCATTGAGCGCCAGGATGTTGGTCTGGAACGCGATTTCGTCGATCAGTCGGATGATCTCGTCGATCCGCTGCGAGCTCTGCGAGATCTCGCGCATCGCGTCGATCGCGTGCTGGGTTTCTTCGCTGCCCTGCCGCGCCAGTTGCGCCGACTGGCCGGCCAGCGAACTGACCTCGCGCACGTGGTCGGCGCTCTGCTTGGCGGTGGCCGTGATCTGCTCGACGCTGGCCGCGGTCTGCTCCAGCGCGGCCGCCTGTTTCTCGGTGCGGTCGTGCAGGTCCATGCTGCCCGCGGCGATCTGGCGCGAAGCCGCCGCGATCGAACCGGTGGAATGCACGATGGTGCGCACCGCCACATCCAGCCGTTCCTGCATCAAGGCCATGGCGTCAAACAGCCGGCCGATCTCGCCGCGATGGTGGCGCGAGATGATGCTGGACAGATCGCCTTGCGCCACCCGCTCACAGACCGCCACCGCCTCGTCCAGCGGACGGATGATGTGGGAACGGAAGAACCGCAGCGCCGCCGCCAGCAGCGCCACCAGCAGCGCCAGCGTCACGCCGCCCTGGCGCCACAGCGTCGCGCGAAAAGCCGCATCGACGTCGTCCACGTACAGGCCGGTGAACATCAGCCACCCCCATTCCGGGTCGTAGACGGCGTAGCTGGCCTTGGGCAGCGCCTCCTCGGCCCCCGGCCGCGGAAAGTGATACTGGACGAAGCCGCCGCCCGCCTTGCCCTGCGCGTAGAGATTCTCGAAGATCGGCAGACCGTCACTGTCCGTGACCGCGCGCACATTGGTGCCGGTCATCTTGGCGTCGGGATGCACCAGCAGCGTATAGCTGTCGTCGAACACGCCGACATAGCCGTCCGCGCCATAGCGCAGCTGCGCCAGGCGCTGCGCCACGTTACGCTTGGCCTGCTCGGGCGACAGGTGCTCGTCGAGGGCGCGCTGCTTGCCATTGCGCACGATGCCGGCGGCCAGGTCCAGCACATTGCGCAGTTCCGTCTTGCGCTCTGCCAGCATCTCGGCGCGCCGTTCCCAGGCATCCCATCCCCCCAAGGCCAGCACCGCGACCCCGATCGCGAGCACGAACCACAGCAGCTCCCTGCGCAAGCTTGAATTCTTCATAGACCCTCTTTCTCCATGCCCACCCGCGTCCGAAACCAAAGACGGCGAAATGTGACGATTTATCTATTGCGTCTGATCAGAATAAGGGGGAGCGACAGGGTTTTCACCGACGAGAGGGGGCTGGCTTGATCTACGTCAAGCCCGGCGGGCATTTGGATGCGCCACGCGCGCGCGAAAAAAAAGCAAGGCCGCCGGGGCCTTGCTTTTCAGGATGACGGCGCGGCCGCGACGGGCCGTCCGGATCCGCTATCGTTTCGCCGCGAGGCGCTGCTGCGCCAGCCCGGTGCGGGCCGAGGTCAAGGCATACAGCACCACCACCGTCAACGCATAGATCGGCACGCTGCGCATGTTGCGGAACATCATTTCCGACAGGCTGAAGACGAAGTAGCCCAGGCAGAACAGCATGCCGATCTGCGAGCCCACGTGCACCACGGGGTCGTCGCTGGCGGAACGGCGCCAGAAGACCGCGGCGGGGATCAGGTACAGCGCCAGGATGCTGAGCAGCCCCAGCAGGCCATAACCCGCCAGCGCCCCGAGCATGTCATTGTGGGGTTCGCCGTAATCGGTCGAGACCAGCTCGGTCACGATGCCCTGCTTCTGCAGCTTGACCAGTTCCGGCCGGAAGTTGGGCACGCCCACCCCCACCAGCGGGCTTTCCCGGAACATCAGCCAGGAGGCCTTCCAGAGCTGGATGCGAATGCCCACCGAGGTGTCACGGTCATGCTGCTCATAGCGGCTCACGTCCGACACCATGTTCTTCCAGCGGCTTTCCTTGCTGTTCCAGGACAGCACTGCCCCCACCGCCATCACCACGACCAAGGCCGCCACGAAGATGAGCTTGGTACGGCGTTGCCACTGCCGTTTGGTCAACAGGTAGGCCAGGCCGAACACCAGCAGAAGCGCCCAGCTGCTGCGCGTCTGTGAAACCCAGACGCCATACAGGCTGACCGGCACCGCGGCGATCTTGAGGGCGGCTTCCAGCCTGGGCCAGGGCGACAAGCGCCAGGGCAGCGTCAGCAAGGAGGCGAAGCCAAACAAGATCGTCAAGTCGGCGAATGCCACCGCGTTGTAGCGGCCGCCATACTCGGACACCGCGCCACGGCCCAGGCTGGGTTCGTAGATGATGTACACCAGCATGAGCGACCCGGCAAAAGCGCCGAACAACAGGCTCCACTGCACTTGCTGCAACCAGTTGCGGGGCACGCGCAACAGCATCCAACAGACGGGCACCGCGAGGGCGAAACGCAGCAGCTTTTCAATTTCGGAAGAGCTCCAGACGCCCAGGTAGCTGCTGCTGATCAGCATCGCGACGAGCGGCGCCATCAGCGCCACGGCCATCGCCGACATCTCCTTCAGCGCGAAAGGTTCCCGGTGCTGGACAAGATTGGCCGCCATTGCCACCAGCGCGATCAATGCAGTCAGGTAGAGGATGGCGGGCCCCCCCACGGCACTGGTCAGTGCCAAGGCGGGGATCAGCAGTGTCAGGAACGCGACACCGCGCAGGCATGGAATGGACATCATGGGATTCAGTTCAGCCTTTGGCAGGACCAGTGATACTTTAGGGGAGAGAATTGGCGGACGCGGCAGGCTATGACACGTTATGCGGATCCGGCAGGCCATCCCGCGAAACCGTCGCGCAGGGTCGGAGTCAAGAACGGACGACCTTTGCAGCCGCCATGGATTTTTTGTAGTCCCGCGTCAGGCTTTCAAACGCCGACATGACGCTGCCCGGCCGCAGCCACTCGCGCCACAGGCGGTCACGCCAGCGGCCTCCGGGAATATAGACGGGATACGCGATGCGCGACATCGACCAGCCCGGACGCCAGGCCTTGGTCCGGGTGGGCCGGCCGGTCAACGTCAAGGTTGGCACGCCGACGCTGGAGGCCAGATGGCCAATGCCGGACTCGTTACCGATGAACCAGCCACATTCGTGGATGAATGCGGCCACGTCGGCCAGGGAGGGGGACTGCTGGATCGCCAGGCCGGCCTCGGTCAGGCAGGTCCATCCGGCGCGCTCATGAGGCGCCAGGATGAAGACAGGCTCATAGCCCTGGCGCTGCAGGCGCAACCCCAGTTCGACGAAATGCCGCGGCGCCCAGCAACGCTGCGCCCCGGTGGACGACGGATGCACCGCAACCCTTTTGTCGAACGCGCGATGCCGCCCCGCCATCGGTGGACGCAGGCCGATATCGGTGCCCGCCAGCGACAACCCCAGCGCATCGCGGCAATAGTCCCGGATCTGGTTGAGCTTGATGAACCCCTTGCCGGTGATCACCACGTGGGCGTCGTAATAGAAATAGGACGCGGCACAATCATGCAGGGCGTATGGCCAGCCGACGTGCATCTGCGCCGCGCAATCGTAGTCGGCCAGCACCGCCGACGCCTGCTCCTGCGGCAGTGACGGCCGGATATCCATGCCGGGAAACCAGCTGCGCAGGCCGTAGGCGAAATCGCCAAAGACCGTGACCTGGCGCCCGTGCGCGACCAGGTTGAACGCCATGGTCATCATCAACAGCGTGTCGCCCAGCCTCGGGGCCATCAATAGCGCTACCCGCCCGGCATCGCGCAGGCTGCGGACGCACGCCGAAGCATCATAGGGCGGCATATTGGGAGCGGGTTGGGCCATGTCTAGGAAATATCAGCGGAACCGGGTCAGCAAAACTGAGCCAAGAGTATCAGCGGTGGAGGGAAAAATGCAGCATTGCTGAACATATAAATTATACCGCCGTAACAATAACAATTTGATTCGTTTTGTCTTGTGTTGGTATACGAGGCGCTAAGGAATTCCCTTATTTCCGATATAGATCTTCACATGGACCGCCGTAAAAAAGCCCGCGAGCCTTGCGGCTTACGGGCTTTTCAAAGACTCACCGATAAGGCCCGGTCACATATTCTCGATCATCACCTGCCCGAAACCGGAGCACGACACCTGCGTCGCGCCCTCCAGCAGCCGGGCGAAGTCATACGTGACCTTCTTCGACAGGATCGACTTCTCCATGCTGGAGATGATCAGGTCGGCCGCCTCGGTCCAGCCCATGTGGCGCAGCATCATTTCCGCCGACAGGATTTCCGAGCCCGGGTTGACGTAGTCCTTGCCCGCGTACTTCGGCGCCGTGCCGTGGGTGGCCTCGAACATCGCGACCGAATCGGACAGGTTGGCGCCCGGGGCGATGCCGATGCCGCCCACCTGCGCGGCCAGCGCGTCGGAGATGTAGTCGCCGTTCAGGTTCAGGGTGGCGATGACGTCGTATTCGGCCGGGCGCAGCAGGATCTGCTGCAGGAACGCGTCGGCGATGACGTCCTTGACGATGATCTCGCGGCCGGTCTTGGGGTTCTTGAACTTGCACCACGGGCCGCCGTCGATCAGCTGCGCGCCGAATTCCTTCTGCAGCAACGCATAGCCCCAGTCACGGAAGCCGCCTTCCGTGAACTTCATGATGTTGCCCTTGTGCACCAGGGTCAGCGACGTGCGGTCATTGTCGATGACGTACTGCGCCGCCTTGCGCACCAGGCGCTCGGTGCCCTCGCGCGACACCGGCTTGATGCCGATCGACGAGGTGTTCGGGAAACGGATCTTCTTGACGCCGAGCTTGGTCTGCAGGAACTGGATCAGCTCCTTGGCCTGCTCGCTGTCGGCCATGTATTCGATGCCGGCGTAGATGTCTTCCGAGTTCTCGCGGAAGATCACCATGTTGGTCTTTTCGGGTTCGCGCACCGGCGAGGGCACGCCCTTGAAATACGCCACCGGGCGCAGGCAGACGTACAGGTCCAGCTGCTGGCGCAAGGCCACGTTGAGCGAACGGATGCCGCCGCCCACCGGCGTGGTCAGGGGGCCCTTGATCGAGACCACGTAGTCCTTGACCACGTCCAGGGTCTCGTCGGGCAGCCAGACGTCCGGGCCGTAGACCTTGGTGGCCTTCTCGCCGGCGTAGACCTCCATCCAGTGGATCTTGCGCTTGCCGCCATAGGCCTTCTGCACGGCGGCGTCCACCACCTTGATCATGACGGGCGTGATGTCGGCGCCGGTGCCGTCACCCTCGATGTAGGGCACGATGGGCTGATCCGGCACATTCAGCGAGAAATCAGCGTTGACCGTGATCTTCTGGCCCCCAGCGGGCACCTTGATATGTTGATAGGACATGAATGCTCCATTTGCTCCGAGTGGTTTTTCTGCACGCGCGCCGCATCGGCTGGCGTGTGGTCCGCGGGCCGCGCGGCCCTGGCGAAACGCACACTGGATAGCGGATAGCAACCAATTCTATATCGCATTGCGGCCCGCGGGCGGGCGGCGCCCCGGCGGGCGGTAAAATAAAGCCCTCTCTGGCCAGCATGGCATCCGTCTGACAATGTTCAACCCTTCCCGCGACCAAGTCCGCGAATTCTTCATCGAAACCTGGCGCAAGCACCGCGCCAACGAGGTCCTGACCCCGCTGGAGGCCATGGCCCTGGACTGGATCATCGAGCATCCGGAATACCACGCCGATCTCGAAAGCCCCGAGGCCATGACCGCCGAATACGCGGTGGAAAAGGGCCGCACCAACCCGTTCCTGCACCTGTCGATGCATCTGGCCATCGCCGAGCAGCTGTCGATCGACCATCCGCCCGGCATCCGCAGCGCCTACCAGCGCCTGGTGGCGCGCAGCGACGCGCACCAGGCCGCGCACGAGATCATGGAGTGCCTGGGCCGGGTCGTCTGGGAAGCGCAGCGCCTGGGCACCCCGCTGGACAGCGATACCTACATCGACCTGATCCGCCAGCGCGCCGAACGCTAGCCCCTGGCGCGACACGAACGCCCAAGAAAAAACCCTCGGTCTCCCGAGGGTTTTTTGCATGCGGCCGGACCGTCGCGCTATTTGCGCACGCCCAGGTCGCTGGGCTGGGCCGACAGCCACGCCGCCACGTTGCTGATGTCCTGGTCGGACAGCTGGGTGGCGAAGGCGCCCATGATGGGGTTCTTGCGCACGTTGGCCGTGGCCGCGCTGCCCGAGGCGCCGCGGCGATAGGCCTTGAGCGCATGCACCAGGTAGTCGGCGTGCTGGCCGGCCAGCGTCGGATAGGCCGGGTCCACCGCCGTCTTGGCGTCGGCGCCGTGGCATGAGGCGCAATTGAATTTGTCGAAGACGGCCTTGCCGGCCGCCAGATCCTGGGCCTGGGCAGTCGCGCCCGAAATGGCCAGCGTCGCGCCCGCGAGGGCAAGCATGATGCGGTTCATGTGATTGCCCCCGGTTATTTCAGGTTCGAGTAGTAAGCGGCCAGGTCGGCGATGTCCTGGTCGGACAGGCTGCCGGCAATGGCATCCATCGTGGGATGGCTGCGCGCGCCTTTCTTGTACTCGTTGAGGGCGGTCTCGATGTACTTGGCGTTCTGGCCAGCAATCATCGGTACGTGATAAAGCTCGGGGAAGGTCGCCTTGTAGCCTTCGATGCCATGGCAACCGATGCACATGGAAACCTTGTCACGGGCATTCTGGACATTACCGACCGGCGCTGCATCCGCAGCTACTGCCTGGCCGGCGATCGCACAGGATGCCAATGCGGCCAGCAGGGAAACCGAGTACTTCAGAGAGAATCGCAACTTCATTGGGATGGCTCTTCTTGGTATGGCTTGAGGACTAGGGCCTGCTCACACGGAAAGGCCCCCGGCAAACACGTTGCGGGTCGAACCCAACTGCAAAACCGCCTGATTGTACGATAATTGTCTAGGATTAATACCCGAAAATGGCCTTGATCCCCATCAACCCTGAGAAGTCCGCTGATCCATGTCCGCTGCCCAGACCGCTCCTTCCGCACCGCACGCACGCTTCGATGGCACCGACCGATACGTCGCCACCGATGACCTCAAGCTCGCCGTCAACGCCGCGCTGACGCTGCAGCGCCCGCTGCTGATCAAGGGCGAACCCGGCACCGGCAAGACCATGCTGGCCGAGGAAGTGGCGCGCGCGCTGGACCGTCCTTTGCTGCAGTGGCACATCAAGTCCACCACCAAGGCGCATCAGGGTCTTTACGAATACGACGCGGTGTCGCGCCTGCGCGACTCGCAGCTCGGCGACGAGAAAGTCCGCGACATCCGCAACTACATCGTGCAGGGCACGCTGTGGCAGGCCTTCGACGCCGAGCAGCCGGTGGTGGTGCTGATCGACGAGATCGACAAGGCCGACATCGAATTCCCCAACGACCTGCTGCGCGAACTCGACCGCATGGAATTCCATGTGTACGAAACGCGCCAGACCATCGCCGCGCGCCATCGGCCGCTGGTCATCATCACCTCCAACAACGAGAAGGACCTGCCCGACGCCTTCCTGCGCCGCTGCTTCTTCCACTACATCCGCTTCCCCGACCGCGACACCATGCGCGACATCGTCGCGGTGCACTTCCCCGAACTCAAGCAGGACGTGCTGCGCGCCGCGCTCGACACCTTCTTCAGCCTGCGCGACGCGCCCGGCCTGAAGAAAAAACCGTCGACGTCCGAACTGCTGGACTGGCTGCGCCTGCTGCTGGCCGAGGACGTCAGCGCGGCGCAGATCGACGCGCACACCGCGACCGCGGTGCCGCTGATGGCCGGCGCGCTGCTCAAGAACGAACAGGACGTGCATCTGCTGGAGCGGCTCGCCGCCATGACCCGCGGCACGCCGCGCCGCTGACGCATCCTTCACGGCGCCTGCCATGCTGATCGACTTCTTCTACCACCTGCGGGCGCACAAGCTGCCGGTCTCGGTGCAGGAATACCTGACGCTGGTGGACGCGCTGCGCCAGGACGTCATGACGCCCACGCTGGACGACTTCTACTTCCTGGCGCGCACCGCGCTGGTCAAGGACGAATCGCTCTACGACCGCTACGACAAGGCCTTCGGCGCCTACTACAAGGGCATCGAGGCCGCGCTGCCGGCCGGCAAGGACATCCCGCTGGACTGGCTCATCAAGCAGTTCGAGAAGAGCCTGTCGCCGGAGGAAAAGGCCGCCATCGAGAAGCACGGCTGGGACAAGCTGATGGAGCTCTTCAAGGAGCGCATGGAAGAGCAGAAGGAACGCCACGCCGGCGGCAGCAAGTGGATCGGCACCGGCGGCACCTCGCCCTTCGGCAACGGCGGCTACCATCCCGAGGGCATCCGCGTCGGCGGCCAGTCGGCCGGCAACCGCAGCGCGGTCAAGGTCTGGGACATGCGCCAGTTCAAGGACTACGACGACCAGGTCGAGCTGGGCACGCGCAATTTCAAGGTCGCGCTGCGCCGCCTGCGGCGTTTCGCGCGCGAAGGCGCCGAACTCGAACTGGACCTGGACGACACCATCGCCAGCACCGCGCGCAACGCCGGCCACCTGGACCTGCGCATGGTCCCGGAGCGCCACAACACGGTCAAGGTGCTGATGCTGCTGGACGTCGGCGGCAGCATGGACGACCACATCGGCCGCGTCGAGGAACTGTTCTCCGCGGCCCGCAGCGAGTTCCGCAATCTCGAGGTCTACTACTTCCACAACTGCCCCTACGAGAGCCTGTGGCAGAGCAACCGTCGGCGCCAGAACGAACGCTTCGACACCTGGGACGTGCTGCGCAAGTACAACCCCGACTGGCGCCTGATCATCGTCGGCGACGCCACCATGAGTCCCTACGAGATCCTGCAGCCGGGCGGCTCGGTCGAGCACTACAACAAGGAACCCGGCGCGCAGTGGATGCGCCGGCTGCTGGACGCCTGGCCCAAGTCGGTGTGGCTCAATCCCGAGCCCACCGCGTCATGGCAGTACCGCCAGTCGATCGCGCTGATGCGCGACATCATGCAGGACCGCATGTACCCCGTGACGGTCGCGGGGCTGGAACAGGCGATGCGGGTGCTGTCGAAGTAAGGCGCCAGCCGCGCGCCGCGGCGCCGTTGCGGCGACGCGCGTCAGCCATCGACCGGCCGCGCCGGCGTGTCCAGCGTCAGCTGGTAGAACGCCAGGTCGAGCCAGCGGCCGAACTTGAAGCCAGCCTCGCGGATGGTGCCGGCGTGCGCGAATCCCAGCTTCTCATGCAGCTTGATGCTGCCCTGGTTGGCCGCGTCGATGCCGCCGATCATCACGTGCACCTGGTTGGCGCGGGCGCGCTCGATCAGCACGCGCATCAGCGCCTCGCCCAGCCCCTGCCCGCGGAAACGGCCGTCGACATACACGGAATGCTCGACCGAATACTTGTAGGCCGGCCAGGCGCGGAACGTGCCGTAGCTGGCGAACGCCATCAGCTCGCCCGCCGCGTTCTCGAACCCCACCACCGGGAAACCGCCGCCCGCCTTGGCCTGGAACCAGCCCAGCATCGCCTCGCGCGGGCGCGGCTTGTAGTCGTACAGCGCGGTCGAGGTGACGATGGCCTCGTTGAAGATGGCCAGGATCTGGTCCGCATGGCGTTCATGCGTGCAATCGACCAGGATGGCGCCGCGCGGGGCGCCGTTGTCAGCGTGCGTAGTCATGGCGCGGATTGTAGCGAGCCGCCCTGACCGCCAGATAAAAAAAACCGGCGATGTCGCCGGTTCAGTGAGGGGACTGCCGCTTCTGGCCACTCTCAGGCGGCGCGGCTCTCCACAGATCGGTTGGCGCTGCCGGCCATGCTGCGCATCCCCGGGCACTGGCGCCAGGACAGTTCGTCCGCATCCATGTCCAGGTCGAACAGGTCATTGGCCGCGGGCCACGGATGCTGGCGCGCCTCGGCGCCCTCCATCTCGAGCACATGCCCGGCAAAGCCTCGCGGCGATCCTCCGCACTCGGCGAAATAGCGCTGGGCGCGCAGGTCCACCACATAGGTGGTCATGTCATGGGTCAGTATGGCCACGAATTGGCCGTCATCACTGGCATAAGCGTACTGAAACTGCCCTTTGATGCGGTCGCCGCTCATGGGGCTGCCGGTCAATTGGGACAAGGCACGCGTGACGATCTCGGTCAGCATGGGTCGTTCCTCCGAAAGATGCGCCGGCAGGATGCCGGCGGCGAAGGCGCGAACAACAAGCACCGTCGTCGCCCGTGGGGCGCGAGGCGCAATCCGGCATGCGGCCGGTCTGCGACCCGGCGGGGCGGCGGCTGGCGTTGGACGGGAAACCTGTAGACGGCTGTCGCGCATCCCGTCGACAACAGCAACTACGTTCCGCAAAGCTTACACCCGCGCCCGCCCCGATCTCAAATCGGCCGCGCCACGCCAGGATGTTGCAACGCAACATTCCGGCATGGCGCGGCCTGCCGACGCTTATGCCGCCGCGAACGGCCCCATGCCTGCGCCTGCGTCACCATTTTTCTGCGCATGCCAGGCCTCGCGCGCCAGCCGGTACAGCACGTGCGTCTTCAAGGGATGGCCGTCCGGCACCGCCGGATGCTCGAAGCGCTGCGTATCCTCACGCATGCCCAGGCGCCGCATCACCGCGCGCGACGGCGCGTTTTCCGGCACCGTGAACGCCACGATCTCGGGCGCGCCGACCTGTTCGAACCCCACCCGCAGCGCGGCCTGCGCCGCCTCGCTGGCATAGCCCCTGCCCCAATAGGGCGCCGCCAGGCGCCAGCCGATTTCCACGCCCGGCGCGAAGGGCAGCGTCGGCGCCAGCGCCTTGATGCCGACGAATCCGATGAACGGCGCCACGCCGGGCGCTTCCACCGCCCAGAAACC
>NZ_CYTY01000031.1:0-17522 GCF_001298995.1 Achromobacter sp. 2789STDY5608615 | reverse complement strand
CGTATACACTCCAACGGATTCTGCCATGCCAAAGGAATAGTCCGCCATGCGCCTGTCCATATCGAAGCTGCCGCGTCCGCTGGGCGCGCTGCTGTTCTCATCCTTCCTGGCCTTCCAGGCCGGAGCCGCCAGCCTGCCGGCCGGCGTCACGGAGGCCGCCTCGATTGAGGGCATCACCGAATACCGCCTCAGCAACGGCCTGCGCGTCCTGCTGGTTCCCGACGAATCCAAGCCCTCGACCACGGTCAACATGACCTACCTGGTCGGCTCGCGCAACGAGAACTACGGCCAGACCGGCATGGCCCACCTGCTCGAACACATGCTGTTCAAGGGCACCTCCACCACCCGCAACGCCATGGGCGAGTTCTCGCGCCGCGGCCTGCAGGCCAACGGCTCGACCTCCAGCGACCGCACCAACTATTTCGCCAGCTTCGCCGCCAACCCCGACACCCTCAAGTGGTATCTGGGCTGGCAGGCCGATGCCATGGTCAATTCCCTGATCGCCAAGGAAGACCTCGACTCCGAAATGACCGTCGTGCGCAACGAGATGGAAAGCGGCGAGAACAGCCCCTTCCGCATCCTCATGCAGAAGATGCAGGCGGCCGCGTTCCAATGGCACAGCTACGGCAAGAACACCATCGGCGCCCGCTCCGACGTCGAGAACGTCGACATCGGCCAGCTGCGCGCCTTCTATCACGAGTACTACCAGCCCGATAACGCGGTGCTGATCGTGGCCGGCAAGTTCGATCCGCAGGCCACGCTGGCCGACATCGAATCGACGCTGGGCAAGCTGCCCAAGCCCGACCGCAAGCTGCCGCCGGAATACACCGTCGAACCGGCCCAGGACGGCGAGCGCACGGTCACGCTGCGCCGCACTGGCGGCACCCCGCTGGTCGCCGCGATGTACCACATCCCGGCCGCCGGCAGCACCGACTTCGTGCCGTTCGACCTGGCCACCACCATCCTGGCCGACACGCCCTCGGGCCGCCTCTACCACGCGCTGGTGCCGACCAAGCTGGCCTCGGGCGTGTTCGGCTTCACCATGGAAAACCTGGATCCGGGCCTGGCGATGTTCGCCGCCCAGCTGACCCCGGGCAAGAGCCAGGACGCCGCCATGAAGGCGTTGACCGCCACGCTGGAAACGCTCGGCAAGAAGCCCTTCACCCAGCAGGAACTCGACCGCGCGCGCAGCAAGTGGCTGACCTCATGGGAGCAGACCTACAGCGATCCCGAGCAGGTCGGCGTGGCGCTGTCCGAAGCCATCGCCGCCGGCGACTGGCGCCTGTTCTTCCTGCAGCGCGACCGCGCCCGCAAGGCCACTCTGGCCGAAGTGCAGCAGGCCGCCACCACCTACCTGGTGCAGAGCAACCGCATCGAGGGCCGCTACATCCCGACCGACAAGCCGGTGCGCGCGCCGCAGATGCAACGCGTCGACCTGACCGCGGTGTTCAAGGACTACAAGGGCGATCCCGACTTCAAGGCTGCGTCCGCCTTCGACCCCACGCCGCAGAACATCGACCGCCTGACCCAGCGCAAGACGCTCGACCTGCCCAACGGCCCGGTACAGCTGGCGCTGCTGCCCAAGGCCACGCGCGGCAACCGCGTGCAGGCGCAGATGCTGATCCAGTTCGGCAACGAGAAAGACCTGCTGGGCCAGCGCGTGAATTCCAGCGCCGTGGCCGACCTGCTGACGCGCGGCACCGCCAAGCTGTCGCGCCAGGACATCCAGGACCGCCTCGACAAGCTGCAGGCCGAGCTCGGCTTCAGCGGCGGCGGCACCACGCTCAAGATCGCCATGTCGACCAAGCGTGAAAACCTGCCCGAGCTGACCCGCCTGGCGCTGGACATCGTGCGCAACGCCAACTTTCCCAAGGAACAGCTCGAGGAATACCAGCGCCAGCTCGAGACCTCGATCCAGAACGCCATGACCGAGCCGCAGGCCCTGGCCGGACGCGCCCTGGCCCGCCAGGACAATCCGTGGCCCGCTGACGACCTGCGCTACGTGCCCACGTTCGACGAATCGCTGGCCAGCATCCGCGCGCTGAACCGCGACGCGCTGGTCAAGTTCCACGCCAAGTTCTACGGCGCCGGCAAGATCGAGTACTCGGCGGTCGGCGATTTCGAGCCCGAGGCCGTCGAAAAGGCCGTCAAGGATGGCCTGGCCGGCTGGAAGCGCGCCCCCGCCTACACCCGTGTCGGCAATCCGTACCGCGACATTCCCGCCAAGCAGTTCGACATCGAGACCCCGGACAAGGCCAACGCGTTCTACATCTCGCGCATGCCCTTGAAGCTGCAGGACAGCGATGCCGACTACGCCGCGCTGTATCTGGCCAACTACCTGTTCGGCGCCTCGGAAACCTCGCGCCTGTGGAACCGCGTGCGCGAAACCGAAGGCCTGTCCTACAACGTGCGCAGCTCGCTGTCGGTCTCGTCGTTCGAGCCCAGCGCCAGCTGGACCATGTACGCCATCTACGCGCCGCAGAACCGCGAGCGCCTGGAAAAGGCCATCGGCGAGGAACTGGCGCGCGTGCTCAAGGACGGATTCAGCGACAAGGAAATCTCCGACGGCATCACCGCCCTGCTGAACTACCGCAACCTGGCCCGCGCCCAGGACGACGTGCTGGCCGGCACCTGGCTCGACTACCTGCAGCGTGGCCGCACGTTCGAATGGTCGGCCGAGATGGACAAGAAGATCACCGCCCTCACGCCCGACGTGGTCAACGCGGCGCTGCGCAAGTACCTGCGCCCGGATGGCTTCAGCACCGCCGTCGCCGGCGACTTCAAGAAAAAGGCGCCCTGAGCGCCACGCCCTCCCGGCGTCCCCAGCCCCAGCCCCGGCAGGGGCTTTTTTTGCCCGTGCGTTCCGCTCCCCCGGGTCGCTTCCGCAGTCGGACAGGAAAGACCATGCCATACGCGGGGAGATATCCCTATACGGCATTTATTACACGGTTATTTGGAAAGATGTTTTCAAGATATCAGGGTTTATCCCAAGTGGGATGCCGCGCACAATTCAGTCATCGGGAACAAACAACGAACCACGACGGAGGGCCGCCGGATTCGGCCCCGTTTAAAACGAATTGGAGGTCATTATGAAAACCCTGACAACTACCCTGCTGATTTCCCTAGCCCTGGTGGGCGCTGGCGCCCAGGCCGCCGGCGTCGAGCAGGCCAAGTCGAGCGCCCAGGTGGCGACCGAACTGCAACAAGCCAAGATCAGCGGCCAATACACCTTTGGCGAGCTGGACTACCCGCCCGCCCTGCCCCAGGCCGCCAGCCTGAGCGCGCAGGAAGTGCAGGCCCAGCTGCAACAAGCCAAGACCAGCGGCGAGTACACCTTCGGTGAACTGCAATACCCGCCCGTCAAGGCGGCGACCAGCGTCAAGACGCGCGCCGAAGTCCAGCAGGAACTCGCCCAGGCCAAGGCCAGCGGCCAATACACGTTCGGCGAACTCGAATATCCGCCGATCACCCGGTGAGCTGCTTGCTGTAGCCCGGCCGGCCCCGGGCGGCATCATGGTTCGGGGTCGGTTTTTTCAGGCCACAGCGGCGGAGCAGTAGCAGTGCGAAGTAGCAGTACCTGTAGTTGCAGTAAGAAGTCTGTTTTGGAAGATGCAGCACCTGTAGTTAGCAGTACGAAGTCTGAAGCAAGAAGTTGCAGTACCTGCAGTAAAACCGCGGCGCAAGCCGCGGTTTTTTTTGCCCTGACCATTATTCGGCCATTGCCCGACCAATGAAATCGGCCCAGGCTCCGGACGCTTCCGGAGCCTGGGCCGAGAACCGCCGGTACGGCGGGATTCAGCTCAGCCGATTCAGCTGAAGAACTCCTTGACGCGATCGGTCCAGGACTTGCTTTGCGGCGAGTGGCGGTCGCCCCCGTCGTTCAGCGAGGCCTCGAACTGGCGCAGGATGTTCTTCTGGTCGTCGCTCAGACGCACCGGCGTCTCGACCACCACGTGGCAGTACAGGTCGCCCGGATAGCTGCCGCGCACGCCGCGGATACCCTTGCCGCGCAGGCGGAAGGTCTTGCCGGACTGCGTGCCTTCGGGAATCGAGATCTCGGCCTTGCCGCCCAGCGTCGGCACCTGCAGTTCGCCGCCCAGCGCCGCCGTGGTGAACGGGATGGTCAGTTCGCAGTGCAGGTCGTCGCCGTCGCGCTGGAAGATCTTGTGCTGCTTGATGTGGATTTCCACATACAGGTCGCCCGGCGGGCCGCCATTGATGCCGGGCTCGCCATTGCCGCTGGAGCGGATGCGCATGCCGTCGTCGATGCCGGCCGGAATCTTGACCTGCAGGGTCTTGTTGCGGCGGATGCGGCCGACGCCATCGCAGGCCGTGCACGGATCGGTGATCTCCTTGCCGTTGCCATGGCAGGTCGGGCAGGTCTGCTGCACGCTGAAGAAACCCTGCTGCATGCGCACCGCGCCGGAGCCGCCGCAGGTGCGGCAGGTCTTGGGCGAGGTGCCGGGCTTGGCGCCGGAACCGTGGCAGGTGTCGCAGTTTTCCCAGCTGGGCACGCGGATCTCGGTGTCGAAGCCGGCCGCGGCCTGCTCCAGCGTGATCTCCAGCGCGTACTTCAAGTCGGCGCCGCGATAGACCTGCGGACCGCCGCCGCGGCGGCCACCGCCGCCACCGCCGAAGATCTCGCCGAAGATGTCGCCAAAGGCATCGGCGAACCCGCCGCCCATGCCGCCACCGCCCATGCCGGCGGCGTTGGGGTCGACGCCCGCATGGCCGTAGCGGTCGTACGCGGCGCGCTTCTGTTCATCGCCCAGGACCTCGTAGGCTTCCTTGGCTTCCTTGAACTTCTCTTCGGCTTCCTTGCTGTCCGGATTGCGGTCCGGATGGTACTTCATGGCCAGCTTTCGATAGGCCTTCTTGAGTTCGTCGTCCGAGGCGTTTTTCGCCACGCCCAGGACTTCGTAATAGTCGCGTTTTGCCATGATCGGTGGGCTCGGGGGAGAGCCTTCTTTTCAGTGCTACAGAATGAGTTCGCCCGGTAGGCGGATTTCTCCGGCTACCGGGCGGCAGAGGCAGGTCAGCGCCCGGCCATTATTGGTCGCGCTTGACTTCCTTGAAGTCGGCGTCGACGACATTGTCGTCCACCGGCTTCGCGTTGTCGGCGGCCTGCTGCTGGCCGGCGGCTTGCTGCGCCTGCATGTCGGCGTACATCTTTTCGCCGAGCTTCTGCGAGGCGGTCGACAGGGCTTCGACCTTGGCGTCGATGGCGGCCTTGTCGCCGTCCTTCAACGTTTCTTCCAGCGCCTTGATGGCCGCCTCGATGCCTTCCTTCTCGGACGCCTCGAGCTTGTCGCCGTATTCGGTCAGCGACTTGCGGGTGGCGTGCACCAGGGCATCGGCCTGGTTGCGCGACTGGGCCAGTTCGGCGACGCGGTGATCTTCCTCGGCGTTGGCCTCGGCATCCTTGACCATGCGCTGGATCTCGTCTTCCGACAGACCCGAGTTGGCCTTGATGGTGATCTTGTTTTCCTTGCCGGTGCCCTTGTCCTTGGCCGACACGTGCAGGATGCCGTTGGCGTCGATGTCGAACGTGACTTCGATCTGCGGCATGCCACGCGGCGACGGCGGGATCCCTTCGAGGTTGAACTCGCCCAGGGCCTTGTTGCCCGCGGCGATTTCACGCTCGCCCTGGAACACCTTGATCGTCACGGCCGGCTGGTTGTCGTCGGCGGTCGAGAAGGTCTGCGAGAAGCGGGTCGGGATGGTCGTGTTCTTCTGGATCATCTTGGTCATCACGCCGCCCAGGGTTTCAATACCCAGGGACAGGGGGGTGACGTCCAGCAGCAGCACGTCCTTGCGGTCGCCCGACAGCACGGAACCCTGGATGGCGGCGCCAGCGGCGACGGCTTCGTCGGGGTTCACGTCCTTGCGCGGATCCTTGCCGAAGAATTCCTTCACCTTTTCCTGGACCTTGGGCATGCGGGTCATGCCGCCGACCAGGATCACGTCGTCGATGTCGGAAACCTTCACGCCGGCGTCCTTGATGGCCACGCGGCAGGGCTCGATGGTGCGTTCGATCAGTTCCTCGACCAGCGCTTCCAGCTTGGCGCGCGTGATCTTCAGGTTCAGGTGCTTCGGACCCGAGGCATCTGCCGTGATGTACGGCAGGTTGATCTCGGTCTGCTGCGCCGACGACAGTTCGATCTTGGCCTTTTCAGCGGCTTCCTTCAGGCGCTGCAGGGCCAGCACGTCCTTGGACAGATCGACGCCTTGTTCCTTCTTGAACTCGGAGATGATGTAGTCGATGATGCGCTGGTCGAAGTCTTCGCCGCCCAGGAAAGTGTCGCCGTTGGTCGACAGCACTTCGAACTGCTTTTCGCCATCGACGTCGGCGATTTCGATGATCGACACGTCGAACGTGCCGCCGCCCAGGTCATACACGGCGATCTTGCGGTCGCCCTTTTCGGTCTTGTCCAGGCCGAAGGCCAGCGCGGCCGCGGTCGGCTCGTTGATGATGCGCTTGACTTCCAGGCCGGCGATGCGGCCGGCGTCCTTGGTGGCCTGGCGCTGGCTGTCGTTGAAGTACGCCGGCACCGTGATGACGGCCTCGGTCACTTCCTCGCCCAGGTAGTCCTCGGCGGTCTTCTTCATCTTGCGCAGCACGTCGGCCGACACTTGGGGAGGCGCCATCTTCTTGCCGCGCACTTCCACCCAGGCGTCGCCGTTGTCGGCCTTGACGATGGCATAGGGCATCAGGTTGATGTCCTTCTGCACCGCCTTTTCCTCGAACTTGCGGCCGATCAGGCGCTTCACCGCGTACAGCGTGTTGCGCGGGTTGGTCACGGCCTGGCGCTTGGCGGGCGCGCCAACCAGCGTTTCGCCGTCGTCCATGTAGGCGACGATCGACGGGGTGGTGCGGGCGCCTTCGGCGTTTTCGATGATCTTGACCTGACCGCCGTCCATGACAGCCACGCAGCTGTTGGTCGTGCCCAGGTCGATGCCAATAATTTTGCTCATGGTCGGGTTACCTTGGATAAATCTGTGAAATTGGAGAGAAATTTCCTGTCCCCACATAACTGGGGCTGCCCGCAGGGTTTTTCAAGACGCCTGGCTGGAATTTTCCGCCGGCGTTTCCTGCAGGCGCCGGATCGCCGCCGTGAACTGGGGCAATCCGGGCCAACCGGTAATGCGGCCGAGCCGTTTTCCGGCCCGGTAAAGCACAAAAGTGGGGACACCATGCAGGGAAAAGCGGCGGCCCAGCGGCTCGTCGGCATACACATCCGCCTCGAACCAGCTCAGCCCCAGGCCCAGCAGGGTTTCCTGGTGCAGCAGCGCCGCCTGCTTGAAGAGATTGCAGTTATAGCAATCCTGGCCCCACAGGAACACGCAGCGCAGGTCCGATCCCGGCGCCTGGACCACGGCGGCGTCGAATCCCGCGGTATCGACATGACGCATGCCGAACACCGCGAAGACCTGGGCCGGGTCGAACCTGGGATCGGTCATGGCGCGCGGTCCGTTCAGCCTTGGCCGGCGGACACCACCACCAGGGCCGGACGCAGGGTGCGGTCGGCGATGGCGTAACCTTTCTGCAGCACCTGCACCACCGTGTTGGCGGGCTGGTCGGTCGGGATCGACGAAATCGCCTGATGCTGGTGCGGATCGAACTTGTCGCCCTGGACCGGCGCGATTTCCTTGAGCATGTTGCGCTCGAAGGCGGCCGCCAGCTGCTTGAGCGTGACTTCGACGCCTTCGCGCAGCGTGTCCACGGTCTGGTCGGCCTGGGCCAGCGCGGCCTCGAGGCTGTCCTTGACCGGCACCAGGCTCTCCGCGAACGACTCGATGCCGAACTTGCGCGCCTTGGACACTTCTTCCTGGGCACGGCGGCGCACGTTCTCGGCCTCGGCGCGAATGCGCAGAAGCTGGTCATGCTGCTCATTGACGGTAGCCTGGGCCGCGTCCAGCTGGGCGCGCAACTCGTTCAGCTCGGCCTGCGCGGCGTCCTGGGCGGCGGGGGCCGCATCGGCATCGTTGCCGAATCCGGGCGTCTGATCTACAGGCTCGTTGGGTGCCGTCATGGGGAATCCTCCAAAAAGAATGGCTTTCGCAGACATGAATGGGGGCCAATACCCCTATTTCAAGCCCGGGAAAGCAAATATTCCCCGCCGCGCACCGCTGCCGCGGCAATGGGCGGCAATACTGAAAAATCCGGCAAAACCCACTGAAAACTCAGCATCAGCGGCAAAAAACCGCCCAGAATCCGGATTTCCGACGCAGCCGGCGCCATCAGGAACCGATCATTTCTTGTGCGGCTGCGCCGGGGCGGCGGCGTCACTGGCGGGAAAGCTCTCTTTCAGGGCGCGGTCGACACGCGGATCGTCGTCGGGTTCCGGGTTGATCGCGATGGGATCGCTGGCGGGGAAGGTCTCGGCCAGCGCCTCGTCCAGCTCGTGCTCGACCTGATCCTCGTCCACCGGGGTGCTGACGCTCCCCTTTTTCACAATCTTGCCCGTCTTGGGATCATGGTGCATGCGCCCTCTCCTTCAAGTCCGTGAATGTGTGGGCCATCCCTGCAAGTGCCGTTCCGTCAGGGTGGCCAACCCCGCGATCCAGGCCGGATCGTCATTGAGCGCCGGGATGTAACGGAACTGCTTGCCGCCGGCGCCGAGAAAGGCGTCGCGGCACTCCAGGCTGATCTCTTCCAGGGTTTCCAGACAGTCTGCCACAAATCCCGGGCACACCACATCCACCTCGGTGACGCCCGAGGCGGCCAGCGCCTTGAGGGTCGGTTCGGTGTAGGGCTCGAGCCAGCGGGCGGTGCCGAAGCGGCTCTGGAAGGTCACCTCGATCTGCTCGCGCGGCAGCGACAGCCGCTGCGACAGCAGCCGCGCGGTTTCCATGCAGTCGCGGTAGTACGGATCGCCCAGCTCGATGGAATAGCGCGGCAGGCCGTGGAAGCTCATGACCAGCTTCTGCGGCTTGCCATGCTCGCGCCAGTACGCCTCGATGCGGGCGGCCAGCGGATCGAGATAGATGGGATCCTCATGGAACCGCTTGATGAAGCGCATTTCCGGCTGGTCGCGCAGCCGGCCGGCGTGGCGCGTGACGGCGTCGACCACGGTGGCCGAGGTGCTGGCGGCATATTGCGGATACAGCGGCACGGTCAGGATGCGTTCGCAGCCCTGCGCCCGCAGCCGCGAGATGGCGTCGGGAATCGACGGGTTGCCGTAGCGCATGCCCAGCTCCACCACCGCCTCGATGCCGGCCGCGGTCAACGCGGCCTGCACGCCTTCGGCCTGGCGGCGGCTGTAGACCATCAGCGGCGAGCCGTCCTTGAGCCAGACGCCGGCGTAGCGCGGCTCCAGCTTCTTGGGCCGCATCGTCAGCACCAGGCCGTGCAGGATCGGCTTCCACAGATAGCGCGGAATCTCGATCACGCGCGGGTCCGACAGGAATTCGCCCAGGTACTTGCGGATGTCCTTCTTGCCCGGGGTGTCGGGCGTGCCCAGGTTCACCAGCAGCACGCCGACCTTGCCCGGCGCGCGCGGCGGCGGGTCTTCATTGAAGGGGTCGTCCTGCTCCGTTTCGGGCAGGTAGCGTTCAGGCCAGAGATACTTGAACAGGCGAAGAAACACAAAAACTCCCCTTCCTCCGCAAGGAGGATGTCGGTTCGAATGGAACTACTGGTTGTGGCTGAGGGCGTTGGACAGCAGACGCGCCGTGATGTCCACGATGGGAATCACGCGTTCGTAGGCCATGCGGGTCGGACCGATCACGCCGAGCGTGCCGACCACCTTGCCATCCACGCCATAGGGCGCGGTGATCACCGAGACTTCTTCCATCGGCACCAGCTGCGAATCGCCGCCGATGTAGATCTGCACGCCTTTGCGCGCGGCTCGACACATCGAGCAGCTGCAGCAGGTCGGTCTTCTTCTCGAACAGCGAGAACATCTTGCGCAGGCGATCCATGTCGGACGCGATGTCAGTGACGTCGAGCAGCTTGCGCTCGCCCGAGATGACCACGGCGTCGCCGTCCTCGGCCGCTTCGGCGCTGGCCTCGACCGCCGCCTGCATCAGCCGCGAGATGTCTTCGCGCAACTGGGCCAGCTCGGTGGACAGCGTGCGCCGCACCGCGTCGAAGGACTTGCCGGCGAAATGGATGTTGAAGAAGTTGCCGGCCTCCAGCAGCTCGGCCTCGGCGTAGTCGCGCTGCACGAACAGGATGCGGTTCTGCACGTCGCCGTCGGGGGTGACGATGATCAGCAACACGCGCTTGTCGGACAGGCGGATGAATTCGATCTGGCGGAACACCTGGGCGCGCTTGGGCGTCAGCACCACGCCGGCGAACTGCGTCAGGTTCGACAGCAGCGCCGCCGCGGCATTGACCGCGCGGGTGGGTTCGGCCGCCGCCAGCATGTCGCCCATGTTGTGGGGCTCGAGCTGGTAGGACTGCACCGCCAGCAGCGAATCGACGAACATGCGGTAGCCGCGCGGCGTCGGAATGCGCCCCGCGGAGGTGTGCGGACTGTGGATCAGGCCCAGCTCTTCCAGGTCCGCCATGACGTTGCGGATGGTGGCGGGCGACAGGTCGAAGACCTTCGATAGCGTCCGCGAGCCGACTGGTTGCCCATCGGCGATGTAGCGTTCGATCAACGCTTTCAGTAATGCGCGTGCGCGGTCATCCATAGCGGGTATTTTAGGGAATCTTTTCCAATTAAGGCGATTTTTGTCCCGCAAGCCAATATGCGGCCCCATATAATCGGCTAACGGGCCCGATTCCGGACCCATTTCGCTTTTTCTGATTCGCCTCGCCACCATGCACTTTCCTACCGTCGCGCTGATCGGCAGATACCAGGACGCCGGCCTGGCCACTCCGCTAAGGGCGCTCGCGCACGCGCTCACGCAGGCCGGGCGGCAGGTGCTCGTCGACGCCGACACGGCCCGCAATACCGGGCTCACGGAATACCCGGTCGCCACCTACGAGCAGATCGGCCAGGACGCGTCGCTGGCGGTGGTCATGGGCGGCGACGGCACGGTGCTGGGCGCGGCGCGCCATCTGGCGCCGTTCGGCGTGCCGCTGGTCGGCATCAACCACGGCCATCTCGGCTTCATCACCGACATTCCGGTGCAGGACGCGCACGACGCGCTGGCGCGCGTGCTCGAAGGCAACTTCCAGATCGAGGAACGCATGCTGCTGGAAGGCAGCGTCTGGCGCGGCGACCAGCAGATGTACGCGGCCTCGGCGCTCAACGACGTGGTGCTGAACCGCGCCGGGCGCGGCGGCATGATCGAAGTGCGCGTCGAGCTCGACGGCGCCTTCATGTACACGCAGCGCGCCGACGGCCTGATCATCGCCACGCCCACCGGCTCGACCGCCTATGCGCTGTCGGCCAACGGCCCCATCCTGCACCCCGGCATGAACGCCATGGTGCTGGTGCCGGTGGCGCCGCAGACTTTGTCGAACCGCCCCATCGTGATCCCCGACAGCGGCGTGCTCAACATGACGCTCACCGCCATGGGCCGGGTCGAGGTCGGCGCCAGCGTGCACTTCGACATGCAGACCTGGTCCGACCTGCAGCCCGGCGACCGCATCGTCGTGCAGCGCGCACCCTACACCATCCGTTTCGTGCATCCGGAAGGCTACAGCTTCTTTTCCACCCTGCGCCGCAAGCTGCACTGGAACCTGATGCCGCAAGCCACCGACAACGTAGAGTAGTAAGCGCCCCGACATGCTGCGCACCCTGCACATCCGCGACTTCGTCATCGTCGAGCAGACCGAGATCCATTTCGGTCCCGGCTTCACCGTCTTCTCCGGCGAGACCGGCGCGGGCAAATCCATCCTCATCGACGCGCTGGCGCTGGCGCTGGGCGAGCGCGGCGACGTCAGCATGCTGCGCGAAGGCGCCGCGCGCGCCGACATCACCGCCGTCTTCGACACGCCGCCGGCGCTGAACGCCTGGCTGGCCGAACGCGAGATCGACGCCGACGAGGAACTGTCGCTGCGCCGCGTGATCGACGCGCAGGGCCGCAGCCGCGCCTACATCAACGGCACGCCCGCCACGGTCGCGCAACTGCGCGAACTGGGCGACAGCCTGGTCGACATCCACGGCCAACACGCGCACCAGAGCCTGATGCGGCCCGAAGCCCAGCGCGACCTGCTGGACGCGCACGGCGGCCACGGCGACCTGCGCCAGGCCGTCGGTCAGGCCTGGAAGCAATGGCGCGCGCTGGCGCGCCAGCTCGAATCCGCCGAAAAGGATGCCGCCGGCCTGGCCACCGAACGCGAACGGCTGCAATGGCAGGTCGACGAACTCGACCGCCTGGGCCTGGCGCCGGACGAATGGGAATCGCTGCAGGCCGAACACACGCGCCTGTCGCACTCGCAATCGCTGCTGGACGGCGCCACGCAGATCCTCGATGCGCTCGACGGCGAGGGCGATTCGGCCCACCATCGGCTGACCTCGGCCAACCACCGCATCCAGCAGATGCTGCGGCACGACACCGGCCTGCAGGGCATCTACGACGAACTCGAGTCGGCCCGCATCGCCATCAGCGAAGCCGTGTCCGACCTGAACAACTACGTCAGCCGCGTCGATCTCGATCCACGCCGCCTGGCCGACCTCGAAGCTCGCCTGAGCGCCGTGTTCGAGACTGCGCGCAAGTTCCGCACCGAACCCGACGGGCTGTGCGCGCTGCGCGACAGCCTGCACGCCGAACTCTCCGCATTGCAGGCCGCCGCCGACATCGACGCGCTGCGGGCCCAGGCGCAGGCGGCGCAGGCGCAGTACGACGCCGCCGCCGCCAAGCTCACCACGGCGCGCCGCAAGATCGCCAAGGACCTCGGCAAGCAGGTCACCCAGGCGATGCAGACGCTGGCCATGCAGGGCGGCAAGTTCGAACCCACGCTGGCTGCGGCCGCGCCGTCGGCGCATGGCAACGAGCAGGTCGAATTCCTGGTGGCCGGCCACGCCGGCACCACGCCGCGGCCGCTGGCCAAGATCGCTTCCGGCGGCGAACTGTCGCGCATCTCGCTGGCGCTGTCGGTCATCGCCAGCCGCGCCGCGCGCGTGCCCACGCTGATCTTCGACGAAGTCGACAGCGGCGTCGGCGGCGCGGTGGCCGAAGCGGTCGGCAAGCTGCTGCGCGAACTGGGCGAACGTCACCAGGTGCTGTGCGTCACCCACCTGCCGCAGGTCGCGGCCTGCGGCAACAACCAATTCCTGGTCAGCAAGACCGAATCGCGCGGCACCACCCGCTCGCGCATCGAGGAACTGGACGCCGGCGCCCGGGTCGAGGAAATCGCCCGCATGCTGGGCGGCATCAAGCTCACCGCCACCACTCGCGAACACGCCCGCGAAATGCTGGCCGGCATCGGCCGCGCGCCGGCCTGAGCCGGTTGCCGTCCAGGCCTCAGCCCCGCAGCCTCGCCGCCCGCAGGCCGGTTTTCGGTCGTCCGAATCCAGGGGCTGCCCCCGCGCCGGCAGCCCATATCCCGCCAGCCTGTCGCCCCGATTCAGTCCGGGAATAAAAAAAGCCCCTTCTTAGAGAAGGGGCTTTTGCTTTCACTGAACCACGGCGAGCGCGGCCGTGGTCAGGGTCGAACGCGGAAAAGCTCAGCGGCCTTTCAGGCAGCTGCCGCAGATGCCGTACAGCACCATGGCGTGGCTTTCCAGCGCGAAGCCGTTGTCCTTGGCGATCTTCTGCTGGCGCTTTTCGATGTCCGGGTCCGAGAATTCGACCACTTTGCCGCAGTTCGTGCAGATCAGGTGATCGTGGTGATCGCCGTCATTGAGCTCGAACACGGCCTTGCCGCTGTCGAACTGGCTGCGGGCAAGGATGCCGGCCTGTTCGAACTGGGTCAGCACGCGATAGACGGTGGCCAGGCCGATTTCGACGTTTTCGCCGATCAGGGCCCGGTAGACGTCTTCGGCGCTGAGGTGGCGCTGGTCAGACTTACGGAAGATATCAAGAATTTTCAGGCGCGGGAAAGTCGCCTTCAAACCCATGTTTTTCAGTTCGCTTTGGTCGCTCATGGTGTAATCGCTCTCCGTCCGCGTTGGCATGGGCAAGGATACCGGGTAACCGCGAGCCGGCTTCCCAGAATTCCTGCCGCCCCGCAGAACTATCCTTATGAAACCTTTATGATAACGGTTTTGTCTGCTTCCAAATAATAGGGGCGCGTAGTGTCCATGATTGCACGAATTCCTTCCCGCTCGCTCAAGACCGGATTGGCCATCGCCGCCCTGGCCGTCGCCCTTGCCGGCTGCACGGGGGACAAGTGGGGCTTCCCCTATAAGGCCGGCGTCCAGCAAGGCAACTGGATCACCCAGGAGCAGGTCGCGCTGCTGCAACCGGGCATGACGCGCGAACAGGTGCGCTTCGCCCTCGGCAGCCCCACCCTGACCAGCGTGCTGCACGCCAACCGCTGGGATTACCCCTACTACTACAAGCCCGGCTACGGCGACGCCCAGGAACGCAAGTTCACGGTCTGGTTCGAGAACGACCGGCTGACCCGCTGGGAAGGCGACAAGCAGCCCGACCTGCAGCCCTACCAGCTGAACACCCCCAGCGCCACCGCCGACGAAAAGGCCGACAAGCGCCTGAGCGAGGACGAGGCCCGGATCAAGCAGGAAGAAGAGCAGAAGAAGCGCGACGCCGCCGCGCCCGCCAACCCCATCACCCAGTACCCTGGCCAGCCCGGCAACGCGCCCGAGCCGCTGCGCTAACCCAAGGATTTTCTTCATGCGTATTGCTATCGCCGGCGCCAGCGGCCGTATGGGCCAGATGCTGATCGACGCCGTCCTGAAGGCCGACGGCCTGCAACTGGCGGTCGCGCTCGACCGACAGGGTTCGCCCTCGCTGGGCCAGGACGCGGGCGCGCCGCTGGGCCAGCAGACCGGCGTCGCCATCACCGACGACCTGGCCGCGCTGGCCAACGCCGACTGCCTGATCGATTTCACCCGCCCCGAAGGCACGCTGGAACACCTGCAGGCCTGCGCCAAGCTGGGCGTGAAGGCCGTCATCGGCACCACCGGCTTTGACGACAACGGCCGCGCCGCCATCGAAGTGGCCGCGCAGAAAACCGCCATCGTGTTCGCGCCCAACATGAGCGTGGGCGTGAACGCCACGCTCAAGCTGCTGGACATGGCCGCCCGCATCCTGAATTCGGGCTATGACGTCGAAGTGTTCGAAGCGCATCACCGCAACAAGGTCGACGCGCCCTCGGGCACCGCGCTCAAGATGGGCGAGACCATCGCCTCGGCCTGGGACGTCGCGCTGCCCGACGTGGCCACCTGGAGCCGCCACGGCGACACCGGCGTGCGCAAGCCCGGCACCATCGGCTTCTCGGTACTGCGCGGCGGCGATATCGTCGGCGATCACACCGTGTCGTTCTGCGGCATCGGCGAACGCATCGAGATCACCCACCGCTCGGCCAGCCGCGCCACCTATGCCGAAGGCGCATTGCGCGCCGCGCGCTTCCTGGAAGGCAAGCGCAACGGCCTGTACGACATGCAGGCGGTGCTGGGTCTCTGATCCCGCCGCGCCAACAAAAAAGGACCCGCGAGGGTCCTTTTTTTCGTGGCGCGTCCGCTCACACCACCACGGGTTCCGGCTCCAGCGCCACGCCGTAGCGTTCGGCGACCTCGCCCTGGATCGCGCGCGCCAGCGCCAGGATGTCGGCGGCGGTGGCGCCGCCACGGTTCACCAGCACCAGCGCCTGCCGGTCATGCACCCCGGCCGCCCCGAGGGCGCGCCCCTTCCAGCCGCACTGGTCGATCAGCCAGCCAGCCGCCAGCTTGTAGCCGCCGTCCGGCTGCGGATACGACACCAGGCCGGGATAGCGGGCGGCAAGCGCTTCGCGCTGCGCGGCCGATACGATGGGGTTCTTGAAAAAGCTGCCGGCGTTGCCGGTGACCGCCGGGTCCGGCAGCTTGGCGCGCCGGATCTCGCAGACCGCCTCGAAGATGGCGCGCGCCGACGGCTCGCCCGCCAGCCCGGGATGACGCTGCAGATCCGGATACGACAGCACCGGCCGCCACGGCCGCGGCAAGCGCAAGCGCACCGCCACGATCACCCAGCGGCCGGGCGGCTGATGCTTGAAGACGCTGTCGCGATAGGCAAAGCGGCAATCGGCCGCGCTCATCTCGACATACCTGCCGGCCAGCACGTCCCAGGCGGTCAGGCTGTCGAAGCGATCGGCCAGCTCGACGCCGTAGGCGCCGATGTTCTGCACCGGCGCCGCGCCGACCGTGCCCGGGATCAACGCCAGGTTTTCCAGGCCGTCCCAGCCCTGCTTCACGCATTCGGCGACGAAGCCATGCCAGGTCTCGCCGGCGGCCGCTTCGACCAGCCACGCATCGGCCTCGGCCCGCAACAGGCGCACGCCGCGCAGCGCCACGCGCGCCACCAGGCCCGGCACGGTCTCGGGCAGCACCACATTGCTGCCGCCGCCCAGCACCAGCAGCCGGTCGTGCCGCGCGGCCAGGGCCGACAGCGCCGGCAGTTGGGCCACATCGTCGAGCGTGACGCAGGCCTGGGCCGTGGACGCCAGGCCCAGGGTGTTCAAGGCGGAAAGGTCCCGCGCCTCGGGGGTCAGGACAGGCGCGGTGGCAGAGGAATTTGACATGGATACTACCGGGTGTGCTATATTTTCTGTCTTCGCTCATATTACTTGATTGAGCTTGGCAGCCAGGCGGCACTCAGTGCAACCTTGGCCATGCGAAGTTCAGCGCGATCCGCCTGCCCCGGCAACAAGCCTGCGGCAAGCACGATTGAAAAAAATCATGTAGAATGCGCGCCTTCTGATCGATAACCAAGTTGATCAGGCAACCGCGAAAGTGGTTGGCAATAAGAAATGGTTTGCACTGGCACTGCGTGGAATTTTCACCAAGCCAGAGATTGCGGACCCATGCGGGAGTAGCTCAGTTGGTAGAGCGCAACCTTGCCAAGGTTGAGGTCGCGAGTTCGAGACTCGTCTCCCGCTCCAGATTTTATGGGCAGTGTCTTCACACTGCGCATGTTGCAAGAAAGGGCCTGCGGGCCCTTTTTTCATTTCCGCGGCAACAATCACACATTCGCGACAACAACCGGAAATGGCCTGCATGACGACACCCCCGCGAACGGCGGCACAGGACGAGATCTGCGCCCGATACGGCATGCAGGGCATGGCGCCGGAAGAGATGGTCGCGGTCGCCCTGCATACCCTTGGCGCCATGCCGATTTACGGCACGCGCATCGCGTTGCCGCGTGACGGCACCGTCAGCTGGTTCATCCACGGCGGCGAATACTCGGACGCCGACGACTTCTACCAGCCCCTTCACACCGCGCATCTGGCGACGCTGCTACCGCGGGTCGTCGATTACCTGCGCCTGCCGCCAGGCGCGAAGTTCATCATCGACGACCAGGGCTACGAAGACGTGTGGATGGACGCCTAGGGCCTATCTGTGCTGAAGAGGGAGCCCCCCGCGCGGCGCCTGAACGGCAACCTCGGCCAGGGTGTCGGCCGCATCCGCGAAGTACGCCGCGATTTCCGCCTGAGTTCGCAGCCGTGCCGCCTCCAGCGCCTG
>NZ_CYTY01000030.1:79864-87584 GCF_001298995.1 Achromobacter sp. 2789STDY5608615 | reverse complement strand
TTACTTCAGGATCTTGGCGACGACGCCGGCGCCGACGGTACGACCGCCTTCACGGATGGCGAAACGCAGACCTTCTTCCATGGCGATCGGGGCCAGCAGCTTGACGGTCATCGTCACGTTGTCGCCCGGCAGAACCATTTCCTTGTCGGCCGGCAGGTCGATCGTGCCCGTCACGTCCGTCGTGCGGAAGTAGAACTGGGGACGATAGCCGTTGAAGAACGGGGTGTGGCGGCCGCCTTCTTCCTTGGACAGGATGTACACCTCGGACGTGAAGTCCGTGTGCGGGGTGATCGAGCCCGGCTTGGCCAGAACCTGGCCGCGCTGGACGTCTTCACGCTTGGTGCCGCGCAGCAGGATGCCCACGTTGTCGCCGGCTTGACCTTGGTCCAGCAGCTTGCGGAACATTTCCACGCCGGTGCAGGTCGTCTTGACCGTCGGGACGATACCGACGATTTCGATTTCTTCGCCGACCTTGATGATGCCGCGTTCGATACGGCCGGTCACCACGGTGCCGCGACCCGAGATCGAGAACACGTCTTCAACCGGCATCAGGAACGCGCCGTCAACGGCACGCTCGGGCGTCGGGATGTAGGTGTCCAGGGCTTGGGCCAGCGACAGGATCGCTTGCTCGCCCAGTTCGCCCTTGTCGCCTTCCAGCGCCAGCTTGGCCGAACCCTTCACGATCGGGGTGTCGTCGCCCGGGAAGTCGTACTTGCTCAGCAGTTCGCGAACTTCCATTTCCACCAGCTCGAGCAGCTCGGCGTCGTCAACCATGTCGGCCTTGTTCAGGAAGACGATGATGTACGGCACGCCAACCTGGCGGCTCAGCAGGATATGTTCGCGCGTTTGCGGCATCGGGCCGTCAGCGGCCGACACGACCAGGATCGCGCCGTCCATCTGGGCGGCGCCCGTGATCATGTTCTTGACGTAGTCAGCGTGGCCCGGGCAGTCAACGTGCGCGTAGTGGCGCGATTCCGTTTCGTACTCGACGTGGGCCGTGTTGATCGTGATGCCGCGTGCCTTTTCTTCAGGAGCCGCGTCGATCTGGTCGTAGCCCTTGGCTTCGCCGCCGAACTTGCTCGACAGAACGGTCGTGATCGCCGCCGTCAACGTCGTTTTGCCGTGGTCAACGTGACCAATCGTACCCACGTTCACGTGCGGCTTGGTACGTTCAAACTTGCCTTTTGCCATGGCTGACTCCTGACCTGGATTGCGCTTTTGACTGAAGCTGCTGACTGAAGATAAGACTTTGGAATTTGTGGTGCCCATGGCGCGGATCGAACGCGCGACCTCTCCCTTACCAAGGGAGTGCTCTACCACTGAGCCACATGGGCATGTGTACTGCTTGGAGCGGGTGAAGGGAATCGAACCCTCGTCGTAAGCTTGGAAGGCTTCTGCTCTACCATTGAGCTACACCCGCGGCTGTCCTTTCACCACCTCACTACTTTTCCCAGACTTTCAAAATCAAGGCCCGGAGAACTTACCGCCTTCGTTGCGAAGGCCGCCCAGTTCCCTAGGCCTACATTTTAAAATCCAGGCAAACATCGCCTGGATTCAGGTTTGGGTCTCTGGTGGAGGAGGTTGGATTCGAACCAACGTAGGCGCAAGGCCAACAGATTTACAGTCTGCCCCCTTTAACCACTCGGGCACCCCTCCAGCGGAGAACTTGAGATTATGAACACTTTCAAATCCGCTGTCAAACGCCTGGGACGAAAAATATTCAAATCTTTTGCTCTTCCTGCCGCGTTTCCGCGCAGAGGGGGCGAAGCTTACAAGATTCCGCGAACGGCTGCACGAAAAAGTTCAGCGTACTGGTCCGGCGCGTAGGCGACGGGGTTGGTGCCGCCCGACGGATCCTCGCTCGCCATGCGCCCTACCCGCTCGGCCTCGGCGTCATCGATACCGATGTCGGCCAGGGTGTGCGGGATGCCGACGGTCTCGCGCAGCGCCAGCACCCAGTCGAGCACGGCGCCGGGGCTGTCGTCAGGCAAGGCCAGGTAGCGCGCCAGCGCCTGCAGCCGCGGCGCGACCGCGTGCTGGTTGGCCTTGAGCACATAGGGCATGAGGATGGCGTTGAGCATGCCGTGGTGCGCGTCGTACAGCGCCCCCAGCGGATGCGCCAGCGCGTGCATCGCGCCCAGCCCGCGCTGGAACGCGGTGGCGCCCATGCTGGAGGCCACCAGCATCTGCTGGCGAGCCTGCAGGTCCGCGCCATCGGCCACCGCCTGCGGCAGGTATTCCTTGACGATGCGCATGCCTTCGAGCGCGATGCCGGCGGCCATCGGATGGAAGAACGGCGAACAGTAGGCTTCGAGGTTGTGCGACAGCGCATCCATGCCCGTGGCCGCGGTGATGCGCGGCGGCAGGCCGACGGTGAGTTCGGGGTCGAGAATCACGATGGCGGGCAGCATGCGCGCGTGGAAGATGATGCGCTTGACCTGCGCCGCCTCGTCGGTGATGACGGAGGCGCGTCCCACTTCCGAGCCCGTGCCCGCGGTGGTCGGCACCGCCACCACCGGCGCCATGCCGGCGACGTTCACGCGCAGGTAGTTGTCGCCCACGTCCTCGAAATCCCACAGTGGACGCTTCTGCCCGGCCATCAGCGCGATGGCCTTGGCCGCGTCCAGCGCCGAGCCGCCGCCGAACGCGATGACGCCATCGTGGCGGCCTTCGCGATAACGCGCCACGCCATCGTCCACGTTGCGGCCGGTGGGGTTGCCCTTCACTTCGTGGAACAGGCCGCATTCGAGTCCGGCCTGGCGGCAGCCGCGAACCGCGTCGGCGATCATGGGCAGCGCGGCCAGGCCGGGATCGGTGACCAGCAAGGGCCGCGCCATGCCGAGTTCGCGGCACCAGTCGGGCAATTCCTTGATGCGGCCGGGGCCCGCCTTGATGGCGGTGGGATAGTTCCAGTTGACGCTGGGGACAGTCATGTCGGCTCCTGGTCGCGCGCTCAGGCGGTGCGGCGCAGATGGAAGGATTTGGCTTGGGTGAGCTGTTCGTAGCCGACGCGCGACAACGAAACGCCGCGGCCGGTTTGCTTGACGCCGGTCCACGCCAGCGCGGGATCGAGGTAGTCGCAGCGGTTCATGAAGACGGTGCCGGTGCGCAACTGGCGGCCGAGATGCAGGGCGGCGTCTTCGTCCTGCGTGAAGACGGCGGCGGTCAGGCCATAGGGGCTGTCGTTCATCAGGGCCACGGCCTCTTCATCGCTGTCGACGGGCATCACGCCAACCACGGGGCCGAAGCATTCATCATTCATCACGCGCATGCGGTGGTCGACCTGCGTCAGCAGCGCGGGCGCCACGTACGGCGTGCCGGCGCGCGCGGCGTCGAAACGCGCGGCATCGACCAGGTTGCGGGCGCCGCGCGATTCCGCCTCGGCGATGACCTCGCGCACCTCGTCGGCGGCGCGCGTGCGCACCACCGGACCCAGCGTGGTGTCTTGCCGCAAGGGATCGCCCAGCACGTACTCGCGGGTCAGCGCCGCGGCGCGATCGATGAAGTCCTGGTAGCGTGCGCGCGCCACGTAGATGCGCTGGATGCCGCAGCACGATTGGCCGGAGTTGAAGAAGGCGCCGTCGACCAGCGTCTCGACCGCGTGCGCCAGGTTGGCGTCGGCGCGCACATAGGCGGGGTCGTTGCCGCCCAGCTCCAGGCCCACGCCGATGAAGCGGCCGGCCGCGGCCTGCTCCACGCTCTGGCCGCCGCGCACCGAACCGGTGAAGGACACGTAGCCGATCTCGGGCGCGCGGATCAGCCGCTGCGCGATGTCATGGTTCGCATGCAGGTACTGGAACACGCCATGCGGCACGCCGGCCTCGCTGAAGGCGCGGCCGATGAGCTCGGCGCACAGCGGCGTCTGGTCGGAGTGCTTGAGGATGACGGTGTTGCCGGCCATCAGCGCCGGCACGATGCTGTTCACCGCCGTCAGCAGCGGATAGTTCCACGGCGCGATGGTGAGCGCCACGCCGATCGGCTCGCGGCTGATGAAGCGCGTGAAGCCCGCGATCTCCGGCACGTGGACCGGCGCCAGCGCTTCGGCGGCGATGCCGATCATGTGGCGCGCGCGCGCTTCGAAGCCATCGACTTCACCCGGCGTGTAGCGCAGGGGACGGCCCATCTGGATCGTGATGGCGCGCGCGATCTCGGCCTTGCCCGCGACAAAGCGCGTCACGGCCTCGGACAGGATGCGGCCACGCTGCTCGATGCCGAGCGCGTGCCACGCGCCCTGCGCGACCTGCGCGTCGGCCAGCGCCTGCGCGACCTGCGCCTCGCTGGCGTAGGGGCGGCGCACGACTTCGCGGCCGTCGATGGGACTGATGGTGATGAGTTCCTGCGTCATGGCGACCCTGTGCTTGCGTGGTGGATGAGTGAAGCGGCGGTGTTCAGATGATCTCGAAGTAGCGCGCCAGCTCCCAATCGGTGACGTGGCGCCGGAACTGGCGTTCTTCCCATTCGCGCGTGGCGGCGTAGTGTTCGACGAAGGCGGCGCCGAACAGCTCGCGCGCGGCCTCCGACTGGCGCAGGCGCTGCGCCGCTTCCCACAGCGTGGTGGGCAGGCGCAGGTGGTCGGGAAACTGCTGCGTGTAGGCGTTGCCCTGCACCATCGGCTCGGGTCTCAGACCCTGTTCGATGCCGTGCAGGCCTGACGCCAACGCGGCGGACAACGCCAGGTACGGATTGGCGTCGGCCGAGCCGATGCGCACTTCGACGCGCTGCGACTTGTCGCTGCCCGGGATGAGGCGCAATGCGGTGGTGCGGTTCTCCATGCCCCAGGTCGCGTCCAGCGGCGCCCAGTAGCCCGGCACCAGGCGCGAATAGCTGTTGATGGTCTGCGCGTACAGCGCCATGAATTCGGGCAGGTAGCGCTGCACGCCGGCCATGAAGGCTTCCTGCGTCGCGCTCATGCCGTGCGGGCGCGACTCGTCGTAGAACGCCGAGCGGCCGCTGGTGCGGTCGCGCAGAGACAGGTGGATGTGGCCGCTCTGGCCGGGATGATCGTGCGACCACTTCGCCATGAAGGTGGCCATCAGGCCGTTCTGCTGCGCCAGCGCCTTGGTGAAGGTCTTGAAGAGGAAGGCCTTGTCGCCGGCGGCGGCGGCCTGGTCGACCGCGATGGCCGCCTCCAGCACGCCGGGACCGGTCTCGGTATGCAGGCCCTCGATCGGCATGTCCATGCGCTCGCACATGTCGAGCAGCTTGCGGTAGAAATCGCCCTGCACCGTGCTGCGCAGCACCGAGTAGCCGAAGTTGCCGGGGGTCCAGTTCTCCATGTCGCGGTAGTGCTTGGCGCGCACCGAGTGCGGCGTCTCGCGGAACATGAAGAACTCGTATTCGAGCGCGGCGTAGACCTCGAAGCCCATGCCGGCGGCGCGGTCCAGCGTGCGGTGCAGCAGGCGGCGCGGGCAGATGTCGGCCGCGGGGCCTTCGAACTCGGCCAGGAACAGCAGCATGTCCTCGCCGCCGGGCCCCTGCCCCAGCGGCAACCGGCGGCAGGTGCTGGGCACGATGCGCAGCTTGGCATCGGGATAGGCCGTATGCCAGCCGGTGTACTTGGTGTTGTCGTAGAGCTGGTCGTCCAGGTCCCAGCCGAACACCACGTCGCAGAACGCCAGCCCGCCGCGCAGCGCGGCCAGGAATTTGTCGCGCCTGACATACTTGCCCAGCATGACGCCATCGACGTCGGACAGGCCGATCTTGATATGCGAGAGCGTGCTGGCCTGGACCAGCCGCTCCGCGTCTTCCACCGTTGCTACCCCTAGTGCATGCATGGCTCGTTCACCTTGTCGTGGCTGAAGCGTTGCGTTGACGTGCGGGGTCGCGGGGCGCGGTGTTTCAGGTCACGGCCGCCCCCAGCATCCGCATCGCCTCGCGATGCAGCTGCGGCGTGGCGGCCGCGATCACGCGGCCCTGCGACGCGAGGCCTAACGGCTGCCCCGACCAATCGGTAATGACGCCGCCCGCGCCTTCGATCACGGGCATCAGCGCCAGATAGTCATACGGCTGCAGGCCGGCCTCGACCACCAGGTCGACATGGCCGCTGGCCAGCAGGCCATAGCTGTAGCAATCGCCGCCATAGCGGCGCATGCGCACCGAGCGCGCCAGCGCCTCGAACGCGTCCAGGTCGGCGCCTTGGAAGATGTCGGGCGAGGTGGCGTAGAGAATCGCCTGGTCCAGTCCGGTGCACTGGCGCGCGCGGCAGGGTTCGCCATTCAGGCGCGCGGGCGAACCGGCAACGCCCAGCCAGCGTTCGGCCATCATGGGAATGTCGATCAGGCCCAGCACCGGGCGGCCGCGGTGCAGCAGGCCCAGCAGCGTGCCCCACAGGGGATTGCCGGAGATGAAGGCGCGGGTGCCGTCGATGGGATCGAGCGACCACACCCACTCGGCCTCCGCATGGCTGGCGCCGTATTCCTCGCCGAAGATGCCGTGATCCGGATACTCGCGGGCGATGGCCGCGCGCAGCGCTTCCTCGACCTCGCGGTCGGCACGGGTGACGGGACTTTCATCCGCTTTGGTCTCCACCGTCAGGGGGTGGCGGAACCACTGGCGCGACAAGGGCCGGACCTGGTCCGCCAGCGTCTGGGCGAACGAGGAAAACGCGGCCAATTGCTGCGCATTAAGCGGCGGCGAAGTTTGCATGACGAGCTCCGAGGCGTGGCGCGGCGCGGAAATACCCATGCGATTCGGGTTTTTCCAGTCTAGACACGTTGCCACAAATTTGCAAATATACCTAAAAACGCAACCCGGGAAACGCAACGTTTCCTCGCGCAACCTTACCGCCCCGCCGTCCGCAGAAAAGCAGCTCATCGCCGTTGCCGTGTATTCCTTTCCGGAGTTCCATCATGCAATGTAAGAAGAAGCTTGGTCTTGTGGTTGCAGTAATTTCCCTAGGTTTTGCCCAGGCCGTCCACGCCGGCGCCATCACCGTCTACACCGCGCTGGAGGAAGACGAGATCGCGGCCTACCTGAAGGCCGCCAACGCCGCCCTGCCGGATGTGAAGGTGAACGTGCTGCGCCTGTCCACCGGCGACCTGGGCGCGCGCCTGATCGCCGAGGCCGGCAATCCGCAGCAGGACGTGATCTGGGGCTTCGCCGTCAGCAACATGCTGGACCCGCGCCTGCAGAAGCTGCTGGAGCCGTATGCGGCCAAGGGCATCGACGCGCTGCCGGCGCAATACAAGGCCGCCGACAACAAGTGGTTCGCCGCCACCGGCTACGTGGCCGCGTTCTGTGTCAACACCGACCGGCTCAAATCCAAGAACCTGCCGATGCCGACCTCCTGGGAGGATCTGGCCAAGCCGGTCTACAAGGGCGAGATCGTCATCCCCAGCCCGGCCGCATCCGGCACCGGTTATCTGCAGATCGTCGCGCTGCTGCAGGGCCTGGGCGCCGAGAAAGGCTGGGCGCTGCTCAAGGACCTGGACAAGAACGTGGCGCAGTACACACCGTCGGGGTCGCGCCCCTGCAAGATGGCGCGCGCCGGCGAGTATGCGATCGGCGTGTCGTTCGCGTTCCCGGCGATGCAATCGATCGAGGAAGGCTTTCCGGTGAAGATGGTGATCCCGTCGAAATGGGTGGGCTACGAGCTGGAAGCCTCGGGCCTGATGAAGACCGCCAAGAATCCCGCGGACGCCAAGCGCTTCCTCGACTGGACGCTGTCGGCGCAGGCCGGCGGGCTGTACAGCAAGTACAAGGAACTGGTGACGATTCCGGG
>NZ_CYTY01000030.1:50313-79605 GCF_001298995.1 Achromobacter sp. 2789STDY5608615 | reverse complement strand
AATTCGTCTGCCTGCTGGGCCCCAGCGGCTGCGGCAAGACCACCCTGCTGCGCATCGTCGCCGGCCTGCTGCCATTCGACAGCGGCGCCATCACGCTGGGCGGACGCGACCTGTCGGCGCTGCCAGCGCGCAAGCGCGGCTTCGGCATCGTGTTCCAGTCGTATTCGCTGTTTCCCAACATGACCGTGGCCGAGAACGTCGGCTACGGCCTGCGCATCCGCGGCGAGAGCCGCGAGCGCATCGAGGCGCGGGTGCGTGAATTGCTGGCGCTGATCAAGCTGCCGGATTATGCACAGCGTTATCCCCACCAGCTGTCCGGCGGCCAGCAGCAACGCGTGGCATTGGCGCGGGCGCTGGCGGTGGACCCGGCGCTGATCCTGCTGGACGAACCGCTGTCGGCGCTGGACGCGCGCGTGCGCACCGACATGCGCGCCGAGATCCACGAGGTGCAGCGCCGCCTGCAGATCCCGACCATCATGGTGACGCACGACCAGGAGGAGGCGCTGACGCTGGCCGACAAGATCGTGTGCATGAACGACGGCCGCGTCGAGCAGGTGGGTTCGCCGTCCGACTTGTATCTGCGGCCGCGCACGCGCTTCGTCGCCAACTTCGTCGGCCTGAGCAACCTGCTGCCGACCGACTGGGTGCGCGAGGCCATGCCGGCACTGCTGGCGACCCGGCCCGATGGCGCCAGCGAGCGTTTCGAGGCCTGCCTGCGGCCGGAAAGCCTGCGCATCGCCGCCGATGCGCGCGGGCCGGGGCGGGTGCGCGAGATGACCTTCATGGGCAACCTGACGCGCGTGCGGGTGGCGTGGCAGGGCCGCGAGCTGCTGGTCGAGCAGCAGGGCGCGGCGGGCTTGTCGCAGGGCGCGCCGGTGCGCCTGGACATGGCGCCGGAACAGTGCGCCTGGGTCCGCGTATGACTGCGTCCGCCACGTCGGCACGCGCGGAGGCCAAGGCATGAACACGGTTCGTATCGGCGCCGCCACGTCGTCTCGCGCCAACCGCTCGCCGGCCTCCCTGGATCGCCTGCTGCTATGGACCTGCGTCGGCATTCCGATGGCGGGACTGGCGCTGTTCTTCCTGTATCCGCTGGCCACGGTCGGCTGGCGCAGCCTGGTGGAAAAGGACGGCGGCATCGGCCTGGGCAACTACGCCGAGGTATTCGCCACTCGCGGCATCCTGACCGCCACCGCCAACAGCCTGACGATGAGCGCGGCCACCACCGCCGTCAGCCTGTTGCTGGGCTTTGCCATCGCCTTCGGGCTGGACCGCAGCCGCATGCGCGGCAAGGCGCTGGTGAAGCTGGCGCTGGTGCTGCCGCTGCTGGCGCCGTCGCTGGTGCAGGGGTTGGGACTGATCTTCCTGCTCGGCCGCAACGGCCTGGTGCATCGCTGGACGGGGTGGGAATTCGATATCTACGGCTTCTGGGGCCTGCTGATCTCGAACGTGTTCTATGCCCTGCCCCAGGCGGTGCTGATCCTGCAGGCGGCGCTGCGCAACACCGATGCGCGCTATTACGACGCGGCCGAGGTGATGGGCGCGTCGAGCCTGCGGCAGTTCTTCGACATCACCCTGCCCAACTGCAAGTTCGGCCTGCTGAGCGCGGCGTTCGTGGTGTTCGTCATCACCATCACCGACTTCGGCAACGCCGCGGTGATCGGCGGCAACTACCGCGTGCTGGCCACCGAGATCTACAGCCAAGTGTCGGGCCAGATGAATTTCGGCATGGGCTCGGTGGTCGGCATCCTGCTGCTGCTGCCCTCGTTGATCTCGGTGCAGATCGAACGGGTGGCGTCGCAACGCCAGTTCGGCGCCGCCTCCCCCAGCGGACTGCGCGTCACGCCGCAGCCGGCGCGCGGCCGCGACCTGGCGTTCACGGCGGGCGTGCTGCTGTGCGCCAGCACCATCGTGGTGACGGTGGGCACCGTCGTGTTCGCCAGCTTCATGCGGCTGTGGCCGTACCGGATGGAGTGGACCCTGAAGCATTACGACATCACCGTCAGCGGCGGCTATGCGCCGCTGTGGACGTCGCTGTACCTGTCGCTGGCGGCCGCGGCCGGCGGCGTGCTGCTGCTGTTCTTCCTGACCTTCGGCGTCTGCCGCATTCCGCGCGCCTGGGCCAAGCTGGTGTACCTGGTGTCGGTGCTGCCGGTGGGCGTGCCGGGGCTGGTGCTGGGGCTGTCGTATATCTTCGCCTTCAACTCGCCCGCCAATCCGCTCTACGCGCTGTATGGCAGCGCCGCGCTGATCGCGCTGTGCAACTTCTACCACTATCACACGCAGGGCTTTCTGACGATGATGACCGGCATGCGCGCGGTGCCGCAGGCGCTGGAAGAAGCGGTGAGCTGCCTGGGCGGCGGCACCCTGCAGGTGCTGCGCGACGCGGTGCTGCCGCAGATCGCCGCCACGGTGCTGGGCGTGTTCTTTTTCCTGTTCATGCGGTCCATGGTGACGCTGTCGGCGGTGATCTTCCTGGTCACGCCGTCGGTCAGCGTCGCGCCGGTTTCCGTACTGCGGCTGGACGAAGCGGGGTTCGTCTCGCAGGCGGCGGCCTATTCGACGCTTATCATGCTGGTCGTGGGTGGTTCGCTGCTGGCGATGCGCGCGTTGATCGCGCTGCCGGCGCGGCGCCGCAAATAGAGATTAGGAAGCATCCGATATGTGGCAAGAAGAGCGGTATCAGAGAATCCGCGCCCTGCTGTCTTCCCTGCAGCAGGTATCGACCGACCGTATCGTCGGCGAACTGGGGGTATCGCGGGAGACCGTCCGGCGCGACCTGCTGGAACTGGAAGCGATGGGCGAACTGCGCCGCGTGCATGGCGGCGCGGTGCCGGTGCACAGCGAGCCGCCGATCGCCGAGCGCGTGCACACGCGCGTCAAGTACAAGCGCGCCATCGCCCGCGCCGCCGCCGGCCTGGTGACGAGCGGCCAGACGCTATTCCTGGACGCCGGCAGCACCACCAGCATGCTGGCCGACGAGCTGGCCAAGCTGAGCGGCCTGACCATCATCACCAATTCGTTCGACGTGGCGCTCAAGGTTGGCGCCGCGGGCAGCGGCGCCAACGAACTGCTCATGCTGGGCGGCTCGGTCGGCGGGCCGGTGTGCGCCACCGCCGGCGACATCACCATCGCCGAGATCCACCGCTACCGCGCCGACGTGGCGCTGCTGTCGCCGGTGGGCGTGGACGCCGAATGCGGCGCCACCAGCTACGACCTGCGCGAAGCCGAGGTGGCGCGCGCCATGGCGGCCAACGCCAAGCAGCGCATCCTGCTGGCCGACTTCAGCAAGATCGGCCTGTGCAGCCGGGTGTCGTACTGCGAAGTGAACCGCATCGATCACCTGATCACCAACACCAATGCGCAGAAGCAGCCCGCCTACGCGGCCCTGAAGGCCGCCGTGGGCAAGCTGCTGGCGGTGTAGCCGGGCCTCAATCCACCGAGACGCCGGCCACCTTCACCATGTCGGCCCAGTAGGCGGTGTCCTGCTGCAGGCGCTTGCCGAAGGCGTCGGGCGCGCTGCCCACGGGCTGGCTGCCGCCGGCCTGGATCTTGGCGATGACGTTGGGCGATTTCATCGCCTGCGCCACGGCCTGCGCCAGATAGGCGACGCGTTCGGGCGGCGTGCCTGCCGGCGCGAACAGGCCATACCAGTCGTCGGCCGTGATGCCGTCCATGCCGGACTGCCCGAGCGTGGGCGCGCCCTTGAAGATGCCGATGCCGTTTTCATGGCTGAGCGCCAGGATGCGCAGCTTGCCGGCCGCCACCATCGGCTCGGCCGAGGCCGGCGAGGTGATCAGCATGTCGACCGTGCCGCCCATCAGGTCGGTAATGGCGGGCGCGGCGCCGCGGTACGGCACGTGCACCAGCTTCACGTTGGCCTTCTGCGACAGCAGCGCCCCCATCAGGTGGCTCATGGTGCCGTTGCCGGGCGTGGCGTAGGTGATGACGCCCGGCTGCTTGCGCGCGGCATCCAGATAGTCGCCCAGCGATTTGTAGGCGCTTTCGCTGCGCGCCACCAGCACCAGCGGCGCCGAGGTGATCTGCGAGATCGGCACGAAATCCTTGAGCGGATCGAAGCCGACGTTCTTGTACAGGCGCGGATTGACCGCCATGACGCTGGTCTGCGACATCACCAGCGTGTAGCCATCGGGCTTGGCGCGCGAGACCTGCGAAGTGCCGACGTTGCCGCCCGCGCCGGAGCGGTTTTCCACCACCACGCTCTGGCCGATGAGGGCGCCCAGTTCCTGCGCGATGAGACGCGCCACGCCATCATTGCCGCCCCCGGGCGGGAACGGCGACACCACGGTGATCGCCTGCTTGGGATAGTCGGCCAATGGCGCCGGCGCCTGGGCGTGGGCATTCATCCCCCACGCCAGGCAGGCCAGGGCCGCGGCGGTCTTGCAGGCGTGCTGCAGGTTGAGCTTGTTCATCGGTATTTCCCCTTGTGGTTGGCGGCCGGATGCTCGGCCGTCCATTGCATTTCGGTTCGCCATGAACCGTCCGCGCCCCGCCGGCGAAAGCGCCGGGGCGTGCTGATCGGATGAAGCGTTGGGCGCGGCCGCCGTGGCGGCCGCGAGGGTCATTCAGCCCCGGCGGTCACCCGGCCGGGAAGCGGTACGCGGCGCGCTCGCGCGCGTCGATCTGCTTGACCAGGTTGGTTTCCCAGGCAAGGTACTGACGCGCCGCGGCCTTGTTGCCGTCGTGGCGGTCATGCACGAAGAACAGGTAGTCGATGCAATCGGCATCGGCCGGTTCGGCCGGCGTGGCCGCCAGCGCCAGGCCCGCCGCCGCCCAGCCCGCGGGCGTGCCCAGGTTGGCCTTGACGTCACGCACGCCGAGCGCGCGCAGATCCGCCGCGGCCCACGCGACCAGCGCGCGTTCGTCGGCCAGCAGCACCAGCGGACGCGCGGGATCCAGCGCCAGGTCGGCGAAACGCGGCCGCACCGACCAGCGCGCGCCGTCGATGTGCTGGGCGCGATAGCGCATGCTGGAACGGATGTCGACCAGCTGCGCGCCTTGTGCCAGCGCGGCGGCCAGCGCCGCGTCGTCGAGCACCGTCAACGCCGGCTCCGCCGCCGGGGCGACCGGCGCCTGCAGGTCGGCGGCCACGCCTTCCCGCAGCACGCTCGCGTCCCAGCCCATCTGGCGCAGCCAGCTGGCCACCACCGGCGCGCGCACGCCTTCGCCATCGAACACCACGATGCGCGCGCCGCGCACCGCCAGGTATTGGTCGGTGGCCTGGACCAGCTGGCCGCCGGGCGTATGCTGGGCGCCAGGCAGCGAGCCGCGCGCGAATTCCTCGGCGCTGCGCACGTCGCACAGGAAGGTGCTGCGGCTGGCGTCGTTCAGCCATTCACGCACCTGCGCGGCGTTCACCTCGGGTACGCCATGACGGCGGGCCAGGCCGGCCGAGCGCTGCGCCAGGTCGGGCAGGTCCGCGGCGGCAACGGCGTCGTCGTAGCGGCGGCTGGCGCCGTGGTCCAGCTTGAAGTCCGCCAGATACCAGCCCTGCGTGCCGTTCTCCAGCGCATAGACGGGGTTGGGCACGCCCAGGTTGATGAGCGTCTGCGCGCCGATGATGCTGCGCGTGCGGCCGGCGCAATTGATCACGATGGTGGTGTTGGGGTCGCGCGCCAGCGTGTGGGCGCGCAACGCCAGCTCGCCATTCGGGCAGCAGATGCCGCCGGGAATGCTCATCTTCTGGTATTCGGCGTAGGGCCGGCCATCCAGCACGATCAGGTCGTCGCCGCGGCGCTGGCGCTCGGCCAGCTCGGCGGCGCTGATGCGCGGGGTGTGGAAAACTTCTTCGGCCAGTTCGCCGAAGGTCTTGCTCGGCACGTTGACGCCGGCGAAGGCGGCATAGCCATCGCGCTGCCATTGCGCGATGCCGCCGGCCAGGCGATAGACCCGCGTGTAGCCCAGGGCGCGCAGGGCCGTCGCCGCGCGCGCGGCGACGTCGTCATCGCCGCCTTCGTCGTAGACCACCAGACGCACGTCGCGGCGCGGCGCCAGGCGCGCGATGTCGGCCTCGAGCCGGCTGAACGGCACGGGGGCCGCGTAGAACAGATGGGACTCACCGTACTGGCCATGCTCGCGCACGTCCAGCAGCGCAATCTCGCCGCCGTCATGCAGCCAGCCCTTGAGGGTGTGCGAGTCAATATCGGCCAGTTTCAGGTCGGAATGGGAATGCATCGTTAAATCCGCAGGGAATCGGGGGAATGGGAGTTCAGGGCCTTCAGGCTCGGCCGCAATTGGTCGAATGCCTGTTCGAGGTCGGCGATCAGGTCGTCCGGATCCTCCAGGCCGATATGCAGGCGCAACATGGCGCCGTGCGCGGCGACGGGCAGGGCGCGCGCCTTGGCCAGATTGACGGGAATCACCAGGCTTTCGAAGCCGCCCCAGGAGGCGCCGATGCCGAACAGGCGCAGCGCGTCGATGGCGCGCTCCATGTCGGCGTCGGCGATGCCGGCGGCGAATTCCAGCGTCAACAGGCCATTGGCGCCCGAGCATTCACGCCGCCAGACCGCATGCGCGGGATCGTCGGGCAAGGCCGGGCACAACACGCGCGCCACTTCCGCCCTGCCCTGCAGCCACTGCGCCACGCGCAGGGCGCTGCGAGCGTGCTGCGCCATGCGCAGCGGCAGCGAACGCATGCCGCGCAGCACCAGGTAGGCGTCGTCCGCGCCGACGGTCTGGCCGAAGTCGATGCTGGCGCGTTCCAGCGCGCGCCAGGCGCGGGCATTGGTCACGACTGCGCCCATCATCACGTCGGCGTGGCCGCCCAGGTACTTGGTGGCGGCGAGGATCGAGATATCCGCGCCCAGCGCCAGCGGCTGGCACAGCAATCCCGACGCCCAGGTGTTATCCACAGCCAGCCAGCAATCGTGGCGCCGCGCCAGGTCGGCCAGCTGCCGCAGGTCCGGCATCTCGTAGGTCAGCGAGCCGGGCGACTCGGCATAGATCATGCGCGTGTTGGGGCGCAGCAGCTGCGCCAGGCCGGCGCCGTCCGGCGGATAGAAGGTGAATTCGATGCCCAGCCGCGCCAGGTGCTCGGCGCAGAAACGGCGCACCGGTTCATAGACCGCGTCGGTCACCAGCACGTGGTCGCCGGCGCGCAGATAGGCCAGCAGCACGACGGCGATGGCGGCCTGCCCCGTGGGATACAGCTGCGCGCGATGGCCCTGCTCCAGCTCGACCAGCGCGTCTTCCAGCGCGTGCGTGCTGTCGGTGCCGCGCGCGCCGTACGACGGCAGGCGTTCCTGTTCGCGGCGGGCGCGGGTGTCACGCCAGGCCGCGACGCTGTCGAACACAAACGTGCTGGCGCGCGTGACCGGGGTGTTGACCCAGCCGGCATGGGGACGCCCGGCGCGCAGCAGGCGCGTCGCGGGCCGCAGGGGCTTGTTCATGATGGTCAGCGGCGGGTCTGCACGCCGATCGGCATGACTTTGCAGGTGCCGGCCGCCAGGTCGAAGGCGAGCCGTTCGGTCAGCGTCTCGAGGGCGCGGCCGTACATGTGCAAATGGCGGATGACACTGTCGCCCTGGATCTCGACGGCGTGGATGTCGTCGGGCATCAGCGCGATGCCGGCGCCCGGCCCCACCACCACGGTGCCGGTCTTTTCCAGGTGGCCCACGCCCGGCACCGAGCCGTCGTCGGTGCGGTCGTAGACGTAGTTGTATTCCACGCCTTCCACGGCGGCGATACAGGCCCAGGTGGTGTGGTTGTGCGGCACGATCTGCTTGCCGGGGCGCATCACGTTCAGGTAGAGCGCGTAGCTCTTGTCGGCGTCTTCGCCGATCAGGTAGCGCGCCTGGCGCTCGCCCTCTTCCGGCGCCGGGTAGCGGTCCTGGGCCCACCAGTCTGTATGGCCGGCCAGGCCGATCAGCTCGTCCAGCACGGCCTTCAGGCTGTCGCGGTTCAGGCCCTTATTTCCTAAAGTATTTTTAATATTTCCGATGGCGCTATCGATGCCCTGCTGCTGGGGGTGCGTGGTGCTCACAGTGACTTTCCCTCTTATTTCATGAGTTATTGCAGTCACTGTATCGCCGCAAAGAGGCGCCAACAATTTAATTTGCCTTAATATTCCATAAGCATTGCTAATACTTTGGACCCACCGCTCCCATGCGCAATCTCGATCTGGACCTGCTGCGCACGCTGACCGCGATCGCGCGCCATGAAACGTTTTCGGAAGCGGCCAATCGGCTGCACAAGACCCAGTCGGCGGTGACGCAGCAGATGCAGCGGCTGGAAGCGGCCATCGGCCTGCCGCTGTTCGAGAAACAGGGGCGCAACAAGGCCTTATCCACGCATGGACGGCGCCTGGTCGAATATGCGCGCCACATGCTGGCCATCAACGATGAAGCGCTGCGCGCGCTGCAGGACGCGCCGCTGGAAGGCGACCTGCGGCTGGGCGCGCCGCTGGACGTGGCCGACACCATCCTGCCGACCCTGCTGACCCACATCGCGCGCTCGGCGCCGCGCGTGAAACTGGAGATCCGCACCGACCGCAGCCCGTTCCTGATGGATGCGCTGCGGGCCGGCGAACTGGACCTGACCATCTCGACCCGCTTCGACCAGGAATTCGAAGGCGTGGCGCTGCGCACCTCGCCCACGGTGTGGCTGGCCTCGGCCGACTACGTGCACGACATCAACGCGCCGGTGCCGCTGGTGCTGGCCGACGAGCCCAGCATCTTCCGCCGCCTGGCGCTGACCGCGCTGGAACAGGCGCAGGTGCGCTGGCACACCAACTACGTGGCGCCCAACCTGGTCGGCATCAAGGCCGCGCTGCGCGCGGGCCTGGGCGTGACGGCGCGCAGCGTCGAACTGCTGGCGCCGGAAATGCGGGTGCTGGGGGAAAAGGAAGGCCTGCCGCCCTTGCCGGACGTGACGTACTTCCTGTGGATAAGGCGGGATCTGATCAATCCGCTGACGCGGCAGGTCTACGACATGCTGCGCACCAGCCTGGGATTGGCGCACGGCGCGGACGCGCCGCCCAATCCGTAGCGGCGGCATCGCGGGGACAGCCCCGTTGAATGCCGCCGTGGGCCCCGCTCAGTAGCGATCGAAGCAGCGCTGCAGCGCCGCGGGTTCACGCGTGACGCACAGCGCCAGCATCAGCAGGACGCGAGCCTTCTGCGGATTCAGGTCGCCGGCGGCGACGAAACCCAGCGCCGCGTCATCCAGCTCGACGTCGCGCGCGACGAAGCCGCTGCCGGTGCGGCTGGACCGCGCCACCGCGACGCCGTCGGCGGCGGCGCGGGTCAAGGCGTCGATGGCCAGGTCGGTGGCGTTGCCGTCACCCACGCCCGCCAGCACGATGCCGTCGGCCTGGCGCGCGATGAAATCGATGACGTCGCCTTGCAGGTCGGCGTGCGCATAAACGATATCCACGCGCGGCCAGCCGGCCTTTTCCAGCAATGCGAGTGAAAACTCGCTTTGTGTCGTGTGCGTGGTGGTGTTGCGTGAATAGAAGCACGGCGTGCCGCCATGCATCACGCCGGCGCGACCGCGATTGGGCGAGGAGAAGGCGTTGATGCCGGCGCTGGCGATCTTCTGCAGTTCGCGGGCGTAGTGCACGTCTTCGTTCATGACGACCAGCGGCCCGCGGCCGCGCGCGTCGGGATGGCGCGCCAGCGCCACGGCGTTGTACAGGTTCGCCGGGCCTTCGGCGCCCAGCGCGGTGGCCGGGCGCATCGCGCCCACCAGCACCACCGGCTTGTCCTGCTGGATCACCAGGCTGAGAAAGTACGCGGTCTCTTCAAGCGTGTCGGTGCCATGCGTGATGACGATGCCGGCCACCGACGGATCGGCGCACAGCGCATCGACACGGCGCGCCAACGCGCGCCAGACGTCATGCGTCATGTTCTGGCTGCCGACGTTGGCGACCTGTTCGGCGCGGATGTCGGCCAGCGTCGACAGCTGCGGCACGGCGGCCAGCAGGTCGCCCACCGAGAAGGAGCCCGACTTGTAGCCGGCGGAAGTGGCGTCGGCCTGCGCGCCGGCGATGGTGCCGCCGGTGGCCAGGACCGCGACGACCGGCAATGCCTGCTCAGGCATCGACGACTCCCGACAGGCCCTGCCGTTCCAGCAGCGAATTCAGGTGTTCCCAGCCATGGAAGTCGATGACGATCTGGCCCTTTTCCTTGGCGCCGACCTTCAGCGCCACGCGCGTGCCCAGATGGTCGGACAGCGCCTCTTCCAGGCGCGTCAGGTCGCGCGACACGCCGTTGGCCTTCTTCTTGGGCGAGGCGGCGCTCTCGGCTTCCTTGGCGGTCTTGGCGACCAGCTTTTCGGCTTCGCGCACCGACAGGCGGCGCGCGATGATCTGGTTGGCCAGCTGGATCTGCGTGGCCGCGTCCACCGCCAGCAGCGCGCGCGCATGGCCCATGTCGACGTCGCCGGCCAGCAGCATGGTCTGCACCGCGGCAGCCAGGTTCAACAGGCGCAGCAGGTTGCTGGTGGCCGAGCGCGAGCGGCCGATGGCCTGGGCGGCCTGCTCGTGGGTCAGGCCGAATTCGTCCAGCAGGCGGCGCACGCCATGCGCCTCTTCCAGCGGGTTCAGGTCTTCGCGCTGGATGTTCTCGATCAGCGCCATGACGGCCGCGTTTTCGTCGGCGACTTCGCGCACCAGCACCGGCACTTCCTTCAGGCCGGCCAGCTGCGCGGCGCGGAAACGGCGTTCGCCCGCGATGATTTCGTAATGGCCGGGCGCATCGCCCAGCGCGCGCACAAGAATGGGTTGCATGATGCCTTGTGTGCGAATCGACTCGGCCAGCTCGCCCAACGCGCCCTCGTCCATGCGGGTGCGCGGCTGATACTTGCCGGCCCGCATCTTCGAAACAGGCAGGGTGGACGGCAGACCCTCGGGCTTGGCCGGGGCCTTGCCGATGTTGTCGATGGCGGGCGCGTCGGCGCCCAGCAAAGCGTCAAGTCCGCGACCCAATCCCTTGGGTTTCTTGGTGGCCATAGTTAAATCCTCTTTCCTTCTGTTTTTGGTATCCCGAGCGAAGCTCAGGCGGCCGCCTGCTCGGCGGGCAGGCGGTACCAATACGCATAACAGTCTTTGAAACCGTAGCGGCCATACAAAGCGCGCGCGGCGGTGTTTTGCGGCTCCACCTGCAGATAGGCCGTGGTGGCGCCGTCTTCGACGCACACGGCCAGCAGATGTTCGACCAACATCGCGGCGTGCCCCTTGCGCCGCTGGGCGGGGTCCGTCACGATGTCGAACAGCCCCGCGAGATCGCCATCCCGCACGGCCATGCCGCCCGCCACGCATTCGCCAGCGGCGTCGAACGCCAGCACCGGCAAGATATCCACAGCCAGCCCCTCCAGACGCGCCTGATGCTCGGCGATGTGCTCGGGCCGGGAATCGCGCATGCGTCCGACCGCCGCCGCGAAGCGGGCAGCGTCCACTGTCCTGAAAAGCAGATCGCCCCGGGCGGCCAGCCTGGGGGCGAGCGGCATGCTCATGACTCGGGTCTCTTCGGTAAGGAGGTAGCCCCGCGACGCCAGTTCGGCATCCAGGGCGAAATCGGGGCCGAGGGAGGTCAGGCGCAGCACCATGGGCAGGCCATGGCGCGCGTACAACGTTGAACAATACGCCAGCCGCTCATCGAGCGGACGTGTGGATAACCCCAGCACATTGATGCTGCGTACCCGTTTGGCGGACGACGGCGCGAAACGCACCAGCCAGCCGTCGTAGAGCACCTGCGCGCGCACCGCCGTGGCATTGAGCGCGGCCTCTTCCAGCCGCACGCGCAACGCGTCGCGCACGTCGACGGGCGGCGTGCGGGTATGGGGGGAGTCCGGGGACAGGCGCGTGACGGCGGACATGCGGGCGGCTTACTTGTTGAGTTCGCGGACGCGCTCGATCATTTCGGCGCCGAAGGAGATGTACGCCTGCGCGCCACGCGAGGCGCGGTCGTACACCACGCCGGGCATGCCATAGCTGGGCGCTTCGGCCAGCCGCACGTTGCGCGGCACCACGGTCTTGAAGACCTTGTCGCCGAAGTGCGATTCGAGCTGCGCCGACACCTGCTGCTGCAGGGTCATGCGCGGGTCGAACATCACGCGCAGCAGGCCGATGACGCGCAGGTCATCGTTGATGTTGCGATGCACGCGCTTGATGGTGTTGACCAGGTCGGACAGGCCTTCGAGCGCGAAGTATTCGCACTGCATCGGAATGATGACGCCGTGCGCGGCCGCCAGGCCGTTCAGCGTCAGCAGCGACAGCGTCGGCGGGCAATCGATGAGCACGAAGTCGTACTGGCTGCCGACGGTGTCGATGGCGGCCTTGAGCTGGCGCTCGCGTTCATCCATCTGCACCAGGTCGATCTCGGCGCCGGACAGTTCGCGGTTGGCGGGCAGCACGTCATAGCCGCCCGACTCGGAGCGCACGCGCGCCTGCTCGATGGTGGCTTCGCCGATCAGCACCTGGTACAGGTTCGACTCGAGCGAATTCTTGTCGATGCCGCTGCCCATGGTGGCGTTGCCTTGCGGGTCCAGGTCCACCAGCAGCACGCGTTGCTTGTGCGTGGCCAGCCCGGCCGCCAGGTTGATGGCGGTGGTCGTCTTGCCGACACCGCCCTTCTGGTTGGCGATGCAGAAAACGCGGGCGGTCGAGCTGGGGGGTAAGTTCTTCATAGGGTTCCTTGACTGCGGCGCATCCAGATCAGGCAGCGTTCTGCTTGCAGCTCCGGCACCCGGAGCGGCTGAATATGGTCGACTTGCCATTCCCCACGCGCGTGCAGCGCCTGGATTTCATCATCCGGGACCTTGCCCTTCATGGCGACGAGGGTACCACCGTTGTCCACATGTCTGCCCGCGAGCATCGCAAAATCCTCCAAGGAGGCGAATGCGCGCGACGTCACAATGTTGCAGCCGGCGGGTTCCAGCGTTTCGATGCGCGCGTGGCGCGCCTGCAGATTCGGCAGCGCCAGCGCGCCGCTCATCTGCCGGACGAATGCGGTTTTCTTTTCAACGGCGTCGATGCAGGTCACCGACCATTCGGGCCGCATGACCGCCAGGACGACGCCGGGCAACCCGCCGCCGGAGCCGACGTCGTAGACCTTGGCTGGCGTGCCGGGCGCGCCCAGCGCTTCGCTGAACGGCCCCACGGCGGCCAGGCTGTCGAACAGGTGCTGCACCAGCATCTGCTGCGGATCGCGGATCGCGGTCAGGTTGTAGGTCCGGTTCCAGCGCTGCATCTGCGCCAGGTAGTCGAGCAGCTTGGCGGCCGCGGCGGCGTCCGCCTGCAGTCCGAGCTGCTCGAAGGCATGCGAGAGGCGGCCGGCCATGTCCGCGCCGGCCGGTTGGGGATGGGCGCTCATGCGGCTTGCTTGCGCGAGCCGTAGTGCAGGCGCTTCAGGTGGATCAGCAGCAGCGAGATCGCCGCCGGCGTCACGCCCGAAATGCGGGCGGCCTGGCCGATGGTTTCGGGCCGATGCGTCTTGAGTTTCTGGCGCACTTCGAACGACAGGCTGGTCACGGCGTCGTAGTCGACATCGGCCGGGATCGGCTGTTGTTCGTGCGCGATCTGTTTCTGTACTTCGTCCTGCTGGCGGGCGATGTAGCCGGCGTACTTGACCTGGATCTCGACCTGCTCGGCCAGGACCTCGTCCTCGACCACGCCCGGACCGGCCAGCAGCGTGCCGTCGGTGTTGCGGGCGGCCATCAGCGCTTCATAGGAAACATTGGGCCGTTTAAGCAGGTCTGCAAGTGAGTACTCACGTTCAATCGCCTTGCCCAGCAGCGGTTCGGCCGCTTCCAGCGGCAGCACGCGCGGGTTGACCCACGACGACTTCAGGCGCTCGACTTCGGCGGCGACAGCATCGCGCTTGCGGTTGAACGCGTCCCAGCGGGCGTCGTCGACGATGCCGAGCTGGCGGCCGATTTCGGTCAGGCGCAGGTCGGCATTGTCTTCACGCAGGCTCAGGCGGTATTCGGCGCGCGAGGTGAACATGCGGTACGGCTCGGTCACGCCGCGGGTGACCAGGTCGTCCACCAGCACACCGAGGTAGGCCTCGTCGCGCCGCGGCGTCCAGGGGTCGCGGCCGAGCGACGACAGGGCGGCGTTGACTCCGACCAGCAGGCCTTGGGCCGCGGCTTCTTCGTAGCCGGTGGTGCCGTTGATCTGGCCGGCGAAGTACAGACCGGAGATCGCCTTGGTTTCCAGCGTGCTCTTCAATCCACGTGGATCGAAGTAGTCGTATTCGATGGCGTAGCCGGGGCGCAGGATGTGCGCGTTTTCCAGGCCGGGCAAGGAATGGATCAGGTCCAGCTGCACATCGAAAGGCAGGCTGGTGGAAACGCCGTTCGGATAGACCTCGTGCGTGTCCAGACCTTCCGGTTCCAGGAAGACCTGGTGCGATTCCTTGTCGGCGAAGCGGTGGATCTTGTCTTCGATCGACGGGCAGTAGCGCGGGCCAACACCCTCGATGACGCCGCTGTACATCGGCGAGCGGCCCAGGCCGCCGCGGATGATGTCGTGGGTGCGGGCGTTGGTGTGCGTGATCCAGCACGGCAGCTGCCGCGGGTGCATGGCCACGTTGCCCATGTACGAGAACACCGGAATCGGGTCCAGGTCGCCCGGCTGCTCTTCCAGGATGCTGTAGTTGATGCTGCGGCCGTCGATGCGCGGCGGCGTGCCGGTCTTCAGGCGGCCTTGCGGCAGCTGCAGTTCCTTGAGGCGCTGCCCCAGGGAAATCGCCGGGGGGTCGCCAGCGCGGCCGCCGGAATAGTTCTGCAGTCCCACGTGGATCAGGCCGTTCAGGAACGTGCCGGCGGTCAGGACCACCGTTTTCGCCCGGAACTTCAGGCCGACCTGGGTAACGGCGCCGACCACGCGGTCGCCCTCCACCATCAGATCCTCCACCGCCTGCTGGAACAACCAGAGGTTCGGCTGGTTCTCCAGGCGGCCACGGATGGCCTTGCGGTACAGCACCCGGTCCGCCTGCGCGCGGGTAGCGCGCACGGCCGGGCCCTTGGAGCCGTTCAGGATACGAAACTGAATCCCCGCCTCGTCCGTCGCCAGCGCCATGGCGCCGCCAAGGGCATCGACTTCTTTGACGAGATGGCCCTTGCCAATCCCGCCGATGGAGGGATTGCAGGACATTTGGCCTAGGGTCTCGATGTTGTGAGTCAGCAGCAGCGTCTGGGCACCAGTGCGTGCCGCAGCCAGCGCCGCTTCGGTACCGGCGTGGCCGCCACCGACGACGATGACATCGAATTCGCGGGGATAATCCATGATGGGGAGATAAGAGAGCGTTCGGTGCTCATTATAGAGGCAGGGGGTGCATGTTTCACGTGAAACATGGTTCGGTGCAGCAATGCGGGCAGTAACACTCCGCCTCGTGTGCAAATTGGCAACGAGGGCGACTCGATCGACGTTTGAATATGTCGGCATCTGCCGCTGTTAGGGGGATGTTTCACGTGGAACATCCTGTGGCTACGCCCGGACCTGGCGATGTTTCACGTGAAACATGCAGTGTGCCCCGGTCGGACTGACTGTCCAATACCGTTCATCAAGTGCATTCGGGTCTTGGGTTGGCCCAGGTTGGGTGCTTCGTGAGTCTTTACCCTTCCCTCGTTCGACCTTGGCCTTCCTCCTATGTTTCACGTGAAACATGCCTGCGCGCCTGTCTGTGGAGGGAATTGATCTGGGTCTATCGAAGACTCGGGCCAGGATATCTATCGATGCCTCGACGGTCGGCAGCCCTTCATTCGCCCTGTGCCTCCCGCTGGAGACCAATGTTTCACGTGGAACATCGCTCACTTGAGTACCTTGCTCAGGGGAATACGTCAGCCTGCACACCGGCTAGACATAGTCATACCCTCCCCCTGCCGACGTCCTGATCCGATGTTTCACGTGGAACATACCGGGTGGGAGCCCTTTGAACCGATGCCAATTAGTAGCTGGGCGACCCAGCTCAAGTTGATGTTCCACGTGGAACATCACGTGAGATACGTCGCCTCTATAGCCTACTCGCTTTGAAAACCCGTTCCTGCCAGCCCGTCAGCTTCAGAATCACGGCCAAGTCACTCCAAGAACATAGGAAAAGAAGTGCTGCCGCCCGGCCATTCGGATAGTTCATCGACGCGGAAAAATTTGGGTTTTATCACCCCTACCCTACCCCTACCCCAAAACATCCCGAATTTTTCCTGTTCCACGTGAAACAGCATATCGATCCGGGCCAGTCTGCACGCATCGAATCTCACAATCGTCACCACCGCCATCGCAGCCCTTCATCTTGAATGTCTCCCGTCATTCAACTGAAACACTAAACGCCTATGCCGAATCCGGCGCCGTTGCCGCTTAGACCGTCCAGGTCGCAAGCCCGAAGCAGTCGGTTCCCGCCGCCCCCCTCCCTCCCCGCGTCACCGGAACAATCGGCCGCAGGCAGAATCCTGTCGGCGCACAGCCAGGGCAAAGGCATGAATGGAAATCAGGCTCGCCGGCACAAAGCCGAGACAAGGCAGACTCACCAGCACCTTATGCACAAAAGCATCCACAAGCTCAAACGCCTCCGCGGACCCGGTTTCACGTGGAACAACTCTGGGGATAACTTGACGCTGCCGTCAACGGGGAGGCTGCGAATGTGGCTCTGAACCGACTCGACAGGGAATTACCCAGATTGCGGAAACCACACAAATTCGCAACGCGCTGCCTGGGAAAGCATGGGCCGGAGAACTGAATCGCCATGCCTGCAACGTCTGCGATCCGCCCGGCAGGTATACCCGGGACGATACGGTGGCAGGCGGGAAAAACAGTGGAAAAGATTGTGGATAAGCTGCCGCTATCGGTTCGATAAGCGCGGCCAAAACGCGGAGCCGGGCGCGAGCACGGAAAAGCCATATTCCTGAACATTCCGATCACGCGAGTGAGACATTGCCCCTGAACTTAACGGGGAACTTCAAACCGGGGCAAAAGTCCAACCGCGCCTTAAGCAGGCATCGGCGACTTATTCACATATTTATCCTCGCCGCCGGCGGATGCATCGCGCCACAACACACAAGTCCAGGCGCGACGCTTGATCGGAGAATCATCTTGCCCGTCCTGGAAGTTTCGCGCCATCATCCTTTCGGCTGACACGCCTCTACGCCAACCGCGGACGCGGCGACCCGACTGTGGAAAACTCGCCGGCACATAATCCGGGAGCAAATCCGCTTTCACATGAAATCCACAACATGGCGTTCCCGGCGTCAAACTCGACGGCAGTGCACCGTCGGGCGATCCTCGTAAACCCATTTCCGATTCGCTATCCCCATTTCTATCCACAGGCTGAGCCCCCCCACCTTTTGGCTATCCAAGGTGTCATTCTGTGCATAACCGGGATGGGGATATCTTTGTGAACAACCGCGACGCGAATGGATAAAAATGCGTCATGGCGAGCATCAATGCTGCTCCGCCAGCGCCAGATTCAGCCCGGCCAGGCAGACGAAAAAATGCCGTAAACGCCCGGTTTTCCTAGGGAAACACGCGGTTTCCCATGAAACGCGCCCTGGCCGGCATGCGGGCGCCGGTGACGAGTCGAGCGCAGCGTTCCGCCTGCGGATCTTTTCCGAAAATTGTGCAAAACTCCCCGGCGCAAACGCAGCGTGCTTCATTACTGCGCAGCGCTATGCACATGCCCGAAAATAATTATCCACAAACTTATCCAACGCTCGAGGATATGTTAGTGAACACTAACATCACGGAAATAGCCGGGCAACAAAACCCGCGCCGCAAATGAAACAACGCCCCAGACCGCGAGGTTCTGGGGCGTTGTAGCCAGGCCAGGCCTGGCGGACGGGAAATTGGGATTTCCCGATTTAGAGCGGGCGAATTTCGGCCGCTTGAGGTCCTTTCGGACCATCCTTGACTTCGAATTCGACTTCCTGGCCTTCGTTCAGGCTGCGATAGCCGCGGCCCTGGATGGCGGAAAAGTGTGCGAACACGTCGGTGCCACCAGCATCCGGCGTAATGAAACCGTAACCCTTGTCAGCGTTGAACCACTTGACTTTGCCCTTCTGAGCCATTTTCCTAGCGTCCTGTAATTAACGAAATGCAATGAATCAAGGACGCCGTGAGAACTGAACGACCGGTAGGGATACCTGCGTTGGTGCTGCGTTCTCGCTTGCCGCAAAAGCGGCAGAACAAGTCCGCGCGCTGCTTGAATCAACTGCGGAATCAGCATACTCATCCCGCATTACAGACTCATATAGTTGTTTTCCCCAATGTGTCGTATTTTTCTGACTGGAAGCTCAATACCGCTACGCGGAATTTGCCTGCCGCCGCGCCAGGAACGCGTACATCGGCCCGGTCACGATCACCACGAACACCATGCGCGACACGTGGAATGCGGTCACCACCGGCACGCCCAGCTGCAGCACCTTGGCCGTGATCGCCATCTCCGCGATGCCGCCCGGCGTGGTGCCCAGGATCAGCGTCGGCACCGGCGCCGCGGACCACAATGACAACAGCGCGCCCAGGCCGAATGCCAAGGCCAGCGCGATCACCGTGAACACCGCCACCGCCGCGATGAAGCGCGGCGCCGCGCGGAAGAAATCCGGCCGATAACGGTCGCCCAGCGACCAGCCGATGAAGAGCTGGCCGACCTTCGGCACGAAGTCCGGCAACGCGGACAACTCGATGCTGCTGGCTGTCAGGATCATCGCCACCAGCATCGGCCCCAGCACCCACGGATTGGGCAGGCGCAGCTTCATGAAGAACAGGCCGCCGAGGCAGGTGAGCGCGACCAGCGCGGCCAGGCCGGCGCCGTGCACCGTCCTGGGCCCGGGCACCGTGGGATCGATGCCCGCCACGCCCCACCATTGGAAAATGAATGGCACCGTCATCACCACCATCAGCACGCGCACGCTGTGCGCCGTGGCCACGCGATCGATGCGGGCGCCATGGCGTTCCGCCAGGCTGGCCATCTCGCTGGCGCCGCCCATGGCCGACGAAAACCAGGCCGTTTTGAAATCGGCATCGGTATAGCGCCGCAGGATCGCGGTGCCGATGAACGCCAGCCCCAGCGCGAACAGCATGCCGACGATGATGGGACCGGCATTGCTGCCGATGTGCCCGATCACCTGCGGCGTGAAATACAGGCCCAGCGACGTGCCGATGACCCACTGCCCGGCATTGCGCGCCGGCCGCGGGCATACGGTGCCGCCGCCCGCGATGCGCACCGCCGCCGTCAGCAGCAACGCCCCCAGCATCCACGGCAACGGCAAATGCATCCACAGCGCCAGCAAGGCGCCCGTCAACGCGATCGCCAGGCCGCCGACGACCCTCCACAACATGTTTTGAACCACGATACCGCCCACGCCTATAAGCTCATGAGAAAACCGAATTATGAGTTAGTGGGATACTTACGAAAACTCTCTTGCACACCCAGCGTTCCACTTCGCGTCCACCATGATCCGATCCAAACTTCCCGACGTCGGCACCACCATCTTCACCGTCATGAGCCGCCTGGCCATCGAGCACAAGGCCATCAACCTGGGCCAGGGCTTTCCGGACTTCGATCCCGATCCCGCACTGTGCGCGCTGGTCAGCAAGGCCATGGCCGACGGCCATAACCAATATCCCTACATGCCCGGCGTGGCGCCGCTGCGCGAAGCCATCGCCGCCAAGACGCAGGCCCTGTATGGCCGCGCCTACGACCCGGAAACCGAGATCACCGTCACCAGCGGCGCCACCGAGGCGCTGATGGCCACCGTGCTGGCCGCGGTCAACAGCGGCGACGAAGTCGTCGTCATCGAGCCCTGCTACGACTCCTACCTGCCGGCCATCCGCCTGGCCGGCGGCACCGCGGTGCCGGTGCCGCTGCGCGCGCCCACCGCCGAGGATCCTTACTACCGCATCGACTGGCAGCGCGTGCGCGACGCCATCACGTCCAAGACCCGCCTGCTGATGCTGAACTTCCCGCACAACCCCACCGGGGCCGTGCTGGACGACAGCGACCTGGACGCGCTCGAAGCCATCGTGCGCGACACCGGCGTGCTGCTGGTGTCGGACGAGGTCTACGAACACATCGTGTTCGACGGCAAGCCGCATGCCAGCATCGCGCGCCGTCCGCTGCTGGCCGAACATGCGTTCGTGATCTCGTCGTTCGGCAAGACCTATCACACCACCGGCTGGAAGATCGGCTACTGCTGCGCGCCGCGCCAGCTCAGCGCCGAGCTGCGCAAAGTGCACCAGTTCATGGTGTTCACGGTGCCCTCGCCGATGCAGTTCGCGCTGGCCGAATTCATGCGCGATCCCAAGCCCTACCTGGAGCTGCCGGCGTTCTACCAGGCCAAGCGCGACCGCCTGTCGCAAGGCCTGGCCAAGACGCGTTTCAAGCCGCCGCCCAGCCCCGGCACGTTCTTCCTGCTGGCCGACTACAGCGAGATCTCCAAGCAGAACGAAGCGGACTTCGCGCGCGACCTGACGGTGCGCCACGGCGTTACGGTGATTCCCGTTTCGGCCTTCTACCAGAAGCCCGACGCGGCCGAATCGAACCATCGCATCGTGCGCTTCTGCTTCGCCAAGAAAGACGCCACGCTCGATGCCGCGCTGGAGCGCCTGGCGCAGGTCTGACGACGCGCCGCGCGCATCACGACAAAGCGCCCCATCGGGGCGCTTTTCTTTTGTCTCGACCACGGATGTAGAGATGAAAAAAAGGAGCGCCGCGGCGCTCCTGAACAACCTCCGGCGTGGCATGCTCCGACGCCGCGCGGCCCCGTGCCGGCGGGGCCGCGGCGCGGAACCCGTCACACCGGTTCGGCGGCAACCTTCCTGGCCCGGCGCACGCGGCGCAGGATCTGCGGCACCACCACCACGGCGATCGCGGCGGTCCACAACGTGATGGCGACGGGACTGGCGAACAGCACCGACACGTTGCCGTCGGTCATCGACAGGGCACGGCGCAGGTTCTGTTCCATCATGTTGCCCAGCACCACGCCCAGCACCAGCGGCGCCATCGGCACGCCGAACTTGCGCAGGAAGTAGCCGATCGCGCCAATGCCCGTCACCAGCGGCAGATCGAACGTGCCGGCGTTGATGGCATACACGCCGATATAGCTGATGCACAGGATGCCCGGCACCATCAGCCAGCCAGGCACCGACAGCACCTTCGAGAACAGCCGCACCATCGGCACGTTCATGACGAACAGCAGCACGTTGGCCACGAACAGCGAGGCGATCAGGCCCCACACCAGTTCCGGCTTGGTGTCGAACAGCACCGGACCGGGCGTGATGTTGTAGAGCGTCAGCGCCCCCATCATCACCGCGGTGGTGCCCGAGCCCGGCACGCCCAGCGTCAGCATCGGCACGAACGAACCGATCGCCGACGAGGTGGCGGCGGCTTCCGGCGCGACCAGGCCGCGCATGTCGCCCTTGCCGAACTTGGCGTTCGGATCCTTGGCTTCGATGATGCGCTTTTCCTGCGAGTAGGCCACGGCCGCGGCCACGCTGGCGCCGGCGCCCGGCAGCACGCCGACGCCGAAGCCCACCAGCGCGCTGCGCACCACGCTCCACCAGGTGAACGCCAGCTCCTTCAGGTTGAACAGCTTGCGACCGCTGGGCTTGACCTCGACGCTGTGGCCCGCCATCACTTTTTCAAGCATCTCCAGCATCTCGCTGACCGCGAACAGCGCAATCACGACGACCACGAAATCGATGCCATCGGCCAGGTGCACGGAGTCGAAGGTATAGCGGTATACGCCTGAGTTCGCGTCCACGCCGATGACCGAGATCGACAGGCCGATCATGGCCGCCAGCACGCCCTTGATGGGCTGCTTGCCAAGCAGGCTGGTGAGGCAGCAGAACGCGAAGATCATCAGCACGAAGTACTCGGCCGGACCGAACGCCAGCGCCCATTTGGCCAACAGCGGCGCCAGCAGGATGATGCCCACCACCGACACGATGGCGCCGAAGAACGCGGACCACGCCGACAGCGACAGCGCGACGTTGGCCAGGCCCTGGCGCGCCAGCGGATAGCCATCCAGCGTGGTCATGATGGCGCTGGCCTCGCCCGGCACGTTGAGCAGGATCGAGGTGATGCGGCCGCCGTATTCCGCTCCCACGTACACCGCCGCCAGCAGGATCAGCGCGGTCTCGGGCGGCAGGTTCATGGCGAACGCGATCGGGATCAGCATCGCCACGCCGTTGATGGGCCCCAGGCCCGGCAGCACGCCCACCATGGTGCCGAAGAACGAGCCGATCGCGGCCACCAGGATGTTGGTCCACGAGAACGCAACGCCAAAGCCGATCGACAGATGATCGAGGATTCCGCTCATACCAGGTTCTCCAGCAAGCCACCGGGCAGGACCACGTCCAGCACCTTGTCGAACAACACGAAGAAGAAGACGCTCATGACCACGCCGCCCAGCGCGCACTTGGCCCAGCCGCCGCCGAACAGGCGGCCGACGAACACCGTCATCAGCGCGGTCGCAATGACGAAGCCGAGCCACTGGAACAGGAAGGCGTAGCCGGCGGCGAACGCCACCATCAGCGCGATGCGGCCATTGGCGCCGGCGGGATTGGGCTCCACCGGGTTGCCGCCCTTGTAGGCCAGCCGCAATCCGCACAGGCCGATGATCAACGCCAGCAGCAGCGGGAAGGCGCGCGGCCCCACCGGTTCGTAGGCGAACGGGGCTTCGATGCCCCACCCCGCCCAGGTCATGAAGGCCGCCAGCAGCAACGCCGCGATGCCCAGGATTCGATCGTTCATGATGGGCGGCCTATTTCTTGACCAGGCCGAAGGAGCCGGCCAGTTCGGCGTACTGCTTGACCTGCTGCTTCACGTAGGCGTCCAGGTCGGCGCCGGTCTTGTTGAAGGGGAACAGGCCTTGCTGTTCGCGCAGCTTGGCGAACTCGGGCGCCTCGGTGACGCGGTTGAAAGCGCTGACCCAGAACTGGTAGTCGGCGTCCGACACCTTCGGGCCGACGTAGAAGCCGCGGATGATGGGCCAGACGATGTCATAGCCCTGCTCCTTCGCAGTCGGCACGGTGTCGAGCTTGCCCGGCAGGCGCTGGTCGTTGAACACGGCCAGCACGCGGATGGGGGCGCCGCCCTCGAGCATGGTGAAGGCTTCCGCGGCATCGCCCATGTAGGCCTGGATGTGGCCGCCACGCAGGGCGGTGACAGCCTCGCCGCCGCCTTCGAAGGCCACGAAGCGCATCTTCTTGAAATCGACCCCGGCCGCCTTGGCGGTCAGCGCGGCCTTCATCCAGTCCTGGCTGCCCACGGTGCCGCCGGCGCCCAGCACGATCTTGGTCGGGTCCTGCTTGAAGGCCTCCATCAGGCCCTTGAGGTCGGTGTAGGGCGAATCGTTGCGCACCACGGCCACGCCGTAGTCGGTGCCGATGGCCGCCAGCCAGCGCACGTCGTCGACGTTGTACTTGCCGAACTTGCCCTGCGCCAGGTTGAGCAGCGAGCCACCCGAGAACGCGACGATGGTGCCGGGTTCGTTGGGATGCTGGGCCACGATGTTGTTGTAGGCCACGGCGCCGATGCCGCCCGGCATGTAGACGATGCGCATGGCGCTCTTGAGCGCCCCGCTCTGCTTGAGGCCTTCGGTGGCCAGGCGGCAGGTCAGGTCGAAACCGCCGCCGGGCTGGGCGGGGGCGATGCACTCGGGGCGGCGCGGCTCGTCGGCGGCGTGGGCGGCGCCCAAGGACAGGGTGATCGCGCCAAGGGCCGCGACGGCGGCCAGGCGCAGCTTCAGGCTGGTCTGCATTTCTTGCGTCTCCGAATTTATAGGTCTAGGCATGGCTGGCGATTCCGGCGGCGTGACGCCGGTCCGGGTCCAGCGGATGCCACCGTACAAAATCGAAGCTTTCCAAAAGCTTTCAAAAATCGCCGTTTTCCTGGTGCGACGCAACATCCGCGGCCGTTTTCAGGGAAAACACCAGCGACGCGCGCAGGCCTGGCCCCGGAATCCGGTTCTCCAGCGCCAGGCGGGCGCCCAGCAGTTCGGCGATGGTGCCGACGATGGCCAGTCCCAGTCCGGCGCCCGGCTTGTTCTTGCCGGCCGCGCCGCGGCGGAAACGCACGCCGGCGCGGGCGATATCCTCGGCCGACATGCCGGGACCGCTGTCTTCCACCGTGAGCCAGGCCTGGTCGGCCTGGTGGCGGACCAGCACCGTGACCATGCCGCCGGGGGCGGTGTAGCGGATGGCGTTGTCGACCAGGTTGCTGACCGCTTCCCGCAACAGCCAGTCGGCGCCGTTGACCAGGACCGGCCCGGTCTCGGCCTCCAGGCCGATGTCCAGCTGGCGGGCACGGGCGGTCGGCAGCAGGCCGCGGATCACCCCGTGGGCCAGCTCGGCCAGGTCGACCGGTTCGGGCGCGAAACCGGCTTCGGGCAGGGAAGCGTCCTTAGCGCGCGCCAGGGCGAGCATCTGGTTGGTGGTGCGTACGGCCCTGTCCAACCCCTCCTGCATCGCCAGAAGGGCTGTACGGACCTCCTGGGGGCATGTTTCGCGCAGGGCATACGCCGTCTGGGTCCGCAAAACCAACAAAGGCGTGCGCAACTGGTGCGAGGCGTCGTCCAGGAACTGGCTCTGGACCCTCGCCTGAGCCGCGTAGCGGGCCATGTGGAGGTTTACGGCCGCAACCAGGGGTAGGACCTCACCTGGCATCTCCGACGCGCTGACGGGGCTTAAATCGTCCGCGGAACGCCTTTCCACTTCCTGCTTCAGGCGCTGCAGGGGGCGCAGGGCCATGAAAACCCCCAGGACGATCACCAGGACGCTGATCAGGATCACGGCCAGGTCGCGCTCCACCGAGCGCACCAGCGCCTGGTGCAGGAACGCCTGGCGGCTCTCCAGGCCTTCGGCGACCTGCACGATAACCCGTCCCCCTTTGTTCGCATAGAGCGGCGGATCCATCGCCCGCGCCAGCGCGGCGACCCGTACCGGGGTGCCCAGGTAGGTTGCATAGAAAAACTGGGCCTCGCCGGATTCCAGCGGCTGGGTCGGCATGGGCAGCCCGGGATGGCCGATTTCGGCCAGCCCGTCCTCGGTGGCCACGCGGTAGAACACGCTGCCATTGGCCGTCAGCTCGAAAAATTCCAGCATCAGGTACGGCTGCTCCATGGCTAATCCACCGCTGGCTGTGGATATGTTGTGGTCGATCGCGCGCAGCGCGCCAGCGAGCGACCGGTCATAGGCGATATCGACCTGGTTTCGCAGCTGGTGGTTGGACAGCCAGAGCGCGCCGACCATCACCAGCACCAGGGTCGGGATCAACCACCAGAGCAACTGCGTTTTCAGGGTCCGGTTGCGGCTTTTTTTCCTGGAAACCGGGGTTTTTTCCGGAAAACTAGTTGTCAACAGCGTTCTCCAGGCAGTAGCCCATGCCGCGCATGGTGGTGATCTGCACGCCGGTTTCCGCCAATTTTTTGCGCAACCGGTGCACCAGCACCTCGATGGCCTCGAGGTTGATGTCGGCATCGTCGGTCACGATCCGATCCAGGATCTGCTGCTTGTTGATCGGTTCGCCGCTTTTCTGGATCAACACCCGCAGGACCGCGTGTTCACGTGGGGATAACTGCAAAGCCTGTCCGGAGACCGTGAATTTTTGCGCGGAAGTCTCGAAAACCAGGTTTCCCAGGGTGAGTCGCGGATGGTCGCGGCCACGGCTGCGGCGTACCAGTGCGATCAAACGCGCTTCCAACTCTTCCACAACAAACGGTTTCGGCAGGAAATCGTCCGCGCCTTCGTGAAGCGTCCCGATTTTTTCGGCCAGTGAATCGCGCGCGGTCAGGACCAGCACCGGCGTACGGTCGTCTCGCGCGCGAATCTTCGCCAGCAAGGTATGGCCATCCATGCCCGGCAGTCCCAGGTCAAGGATGACCGCATCGAATTCTTCGACCGCCAGTCTTCTTTCGGCGACCAGGCCGTCATCGGCCCAGTCGACCACGAAGCCCGCATGCCGGGCCAGGCTTCTTGCAAGCCAGCGAGCAAGTTCGGCTTCGTCTTCTATGAGAAGGATGCGCATGGACGGAGTCCGGGGGGGGGGGCGTGGCTGGGAGATAGGAGAAAGCATGTTTGTCTTTTCCCTGTATTTCTCTTTATATAAAGACTAATGATTAATAAGGCCTGTGGATAACTACCTTAACCTTGGAAACCTGTTTTTTTTCATCAGGTTGCGAGCGTTTTTGGCTGTGCAAGAACTCTGTGTGGGAAAAGAGTCGAAGTTGGACAAGATTTGGGAGCCCACCGAAAACCCCCGCTTGTTCAACTTGCCTCCACACAATGTGCACAACCTGCCGCCTTAGGAGTTATCCACAGCCCTGTTCTGCCGAACCGGGTCGGGAAGCGGCACTTTTACCCCGAAAAAACGCCCCTTGCCTACCCTGGTTTTCGCCCCTTTCCGGGCCCGTAAAGGCCCCTGGAGGCGTTGCCGGAACCGGCTATGTGAGGGGTGGCGTCTCTCTGCGGTTGACGTTGCGCTGAACAAAAAGTGAGCAGGTTTCCGCCGTAGAATCCCGCCCATGGCACGACAACTCAGAATCAAAAAACCGGCCTGGGCGACCTGGCTGAGGGGCCGTTTGCTGGCCGACAATCTGCCCGCGACCCTGTGCGCGGCCGCCTTGATGGGACTGGCCGGCGCGCTGGCGACGGTGATTTTTCGGGAACTGCTGGGCTGGATCCAGATGGTGCTGGGCGGGGTCGATTCGCCGCACGGGATGGTGTCGCTGGCGCGCGGGCTGTCGCCTTGGGAACGCTTTCTGCTGCCGGCGGCCGGGGGCGCGATTGCCGGATTGATCCTGCAGGCGGCCGCCCGGCGCCTGCCGCCGCGCGGCGCCGCCGACTATATGGAGGCGATCGCCATCGGCCGCGGCGTGATCGGTTTTCGGCAGACCGTGGCGCGCAGCATTTCTTCTTTGTTTTCAATCGGTTCGGGCGCTTCGATCGGCCGTGAAGGACCGATGGTGCAGCTGGCGGCGATGTTCTCGTCGCTGTCGGGCCGCTACCTGGTCCTGCCGCCCCGCCATCTGCGGCTGCTGGTGGCCTGCGGCGCCACCGCCGGGATCACGGCCGCCTATAACGCGCCGATCGCCGGCGCGCTGTTCATTTCCGAGATCGTCTACGGCGCCATTTCCTCGGCGACGCTGGTGCCCCTGGTGGTGTCGTCGGTGGTCGCCAACATCGTGACGCGCCAGATCCTGCACTACGACGCGGTCTTCCATATGCCGCCGTTCGAGTTCGTGTCCGGCTGGGAAGTGGTCAATTACCTGGGGCTGGGCCTGATCGCCGGGATGGTGGCGCCGCAATTCCTGCGGTTTCTCGATGGGTCGAAGGCCCTGTTCCGCCGCTTGAGCCTGCCGCTGTGGGCCAAGATGGCGCTGGGCGGACTGGTGGTCGGCGCCCTGTCGGTGTTCAAGCCCGAGGTCTGGGGCAACGGCTACAGCGTGGTCAACAGCATGTTGCACACGGAATGGGCCTGGCAGGCGGTGGCGGCCATCCTGCTGTTCAAGATCGTGGCCACCGGCGCCAGCGTCGGTTCCGGCGCGATCGGCGGCGTGTTCACGCCGACCCTGTTCGTGGGCGCGGCGGTCGGGGCCCTGTATGGCTCCGGCCTGCATGCGTTGTTTCCCGCTGGCGACCTGTCGGCGGTGTCGAGTTATGCTGTGGTCGGAATGGGGGGCGCTGCTGGCGGCCACGACCTATGCGCCGCTGATGTCGATCTTGATGATTTTCGAGATGACGTTGAGCTATGAGGTGATGTTGCCGCTGATGCTGGCGTGCATCACCGGCTTCGTGATCGCGCAACGCATCCGGCCGGATTCGGTGTATGCGAAATCGCTGGCCAGCAATCGAATTGCGCGCGAGACGTTGAAGTCGGCGCCGGCGCTTCCCGCGGACAGGTCGCGGGATTTCTGATCAGAATTTTGTCTAAAAACTGCTTGAAAATAGGGGTGAGCAAAAGCTCACATATTTTTCCACGGAAATCATTGATGCCGGGTTTCGTCAATTAAGTGAGCTATTGCTCACTTAATTGGAGGGGTCAATCCAGGCACTTCGTCATGAACACGCGTTTCAGGCCGATCTCTTCGGCGCGATGCGTCTCGACATAGCCATAGCGCTGATAGATGGCGATGTTCTCGCTCATCGCTTCCTGCGTGTACAGCCGGATGCGCGGATAGCCCGCCTGCCGCGCGATGGTTTCCGCCCATTGCATCAGTTCGCGGCCATAGCCGCGCCCTTGCGCGCCGGGCGACACCGCCACATTGTCGAGCAGCAGGCAATCCGCTTCGCGCACCAGGACCAGCACGGCCTGGATACCGCCTTCGTCCTCCAGCACCTGCGCCTGTCCCTGCGCGATGCGCAAGCGGTAATCGTCGCGCATCGGTCCCGGCGTGGCGCCGATGCGCGCCACGTAATGGCGGTAGGCCTCGTGGACGATGCGCTCCACCTCGGCCAGGTCGTCGGCCGTGGCCGGACGGATGCGGTGGGGCGCGCCGGTTGCGGTCATGGGAACGCTATTTCCCGATACAGAAGCTCGAGAAGATCTCGCCCAGCAGGTCGTCGCTGGTGAACTTCCCGGTGATGCTCGACAGGCTGTCATGCGCCAGCCGCAGTTCCTCGGCGAACAGGTCCAGCACGCGGTCGTCCTGTTCGGCGTGTTCGGCCGCCAGCGCCAGGTGCTCGGCGGCCTCCTGCAGCGCATGCAGATGGCGCTCGCGCGCCAGCCAGGGCGATTCGGCGCCGGGATTCCAGCCGGCGATCTGCAGCAGCTCGGCGCGCAGCGCGTCCAGGCCGGCGCCGCGCTTGGCGGAAATGCCGAGTTCGCCGGGGCCCGCCGTAAACGCTGTGGATAACAGGTCCACCTTGTTGAAAACCTTCAGCACCGGCGTGCGCGGCGGCAGGCGCGCGGTGATCTGCGCGTCCAATTCGTCGCCTGGCTGAGTGGCGTCCTGCAGGTGCAGGATGACGTCGGCGCGCTCGATTTCCTGCCAGCTGCGGGCGATGCCGATGCTTTCCACGGTGTCTTCGGTTTCGCGCAGGCCGGCGGTGTCGACGATGTGCAGCGGCACGCCGTCGATATGGATCTGCTGCACCACTTTGTCGCGCGTGGTGCCCGCAATCGGCGTGACGATGGCGACATCGTCGCCGGCCAGCGCGTTCAGCAGGCTGGACTTGCCGACGTTGGGCTGCCCCGCCAGCACCACGTGCAGGCCTTCGCGCAGGATCACGCCCTGGCGCGCCTGGGCGATGAGATGGCCGAGGTCGCCGGCCAGCTTTTCCAGCGTGGGCCGCGCCTGATACTTTTCAAGGAAGTCGATTTCCTCTTCGGGGAAATCGAGCGT
>NZ_CYTY01000030.1:0-50013 GCF_001298995.1 Achromobacter sp. 2789STDY5608615 | reverse complement strand
GCGGGGCCGCCGTGGCCTTGCAGTTCGAGCACGTCCTCGCCGGTGTAGGAATGCGGCCCCTTGAAGTACAGCGCGATGCCTTCATCGAGCAGTTCGCCGTCGACCGCCTTGAACGGCAGATAGTGCGCGTGGCGCGGCGTGAGTTCGCGCTGGAACAGGCGACGCACCAATTCGGACAGGTCCGCACCAGAAACGCGCACGACGCCGATGCCGCCTCTTCCGGGGGCGGTGGCAATGGCGGCGATGGGAGCATGAACGGACATATCGGGGACAACGCGAGGCAAGGACAATAGGGGAATATAACTGTTGCGCGGGGCCTTGTTTGCTGGTTAAGGTGCGCCAGAGGTTTAAAACCCGAAACATCCCTGGGAGATCATGATGGCATCTCGGTTTTCGCGTGTGTTGGCCTGTGGTTCGGTAGCGGTCCTGCTGGCCTTCGGCACCCTCAATTCGGCGCTGGCGCGCGACCTGGTGATCGGGCTGAAGACCGAGCCATCGTCGATGGATCCGCAGTATCACGCGTTGACGCCGAACACCCAGATCTCCCAGACCATCTTCGACACGCTGGTGGCCACCGACGCGCAGCTCAAGCCGGTGCCGGCGCTGGCCGAATCCTGGACCGTCGACGGCAAGGTGTGGACCTTCAAGCTGCGGCCCGGCGTCAAGTTCTCCGACGGCTCGCCGTTCACCGCCGAGGACGTGGTCTTCACCTATGACCGCGTGCCCAAGGTGCCGAACAGCCCGTCGCCGTTCACGCTGTACCTGGGCTCGGTGGCCAAGGCCGAAGCGGTGGATCCGATGACCCTGCGCATCACCACCAAGGAAGTGGCGCCGAACCTGCTGGTGAACCTGGCGCAGCTGCCCATCATGTCGAAGAAGGCCGCCTCCGGCCCCGCGGCCGAAGGCAAGACCACCACGGAATTGAACAGCGGCGACGGCCTCATCGGCACCGGCCCGTACAAGTTCGTGTCGTGGAAGCGCGGCGCCGAATTCGTGCTGGCGCGCAATGAAAATTATTGGGGCAAGAAGCCTACCTGGGACAAGGTGATCTATCGCCCGATCAGCAACGCCGCGGCGCGCGTGGCGGCCCTGCTGGCCGGCGACGTCGACATGATCGAGGATCCCCCGACCGATGACCTGCCCAAGCTCAAGGGCGACAAGAAGCTATACGTCGAAGAGACGCCGTCGGTGCGCGTGGTGTACGTGGCGCTGGACCAGTACGCCGAGCCCTCGCCCGGCATCCAGGGCACCGACAAGAACCCGCTGAAGGACAAGCGCGTGCGCGAGGCGTTGTCGCTGGCGATCAACCGCGATGCGCTGGTCGAGCGCGTGATGGGCGGCGTGGCGCTGCCCGCCGGCAACCTGCTGCCTTACCCCATGTTCGGGTCGAGCAAGGAACACTCCAAGGCGCCCAAGGCCGACGTGGAAAAGGCCAAGGCGCTGTTGAAGGAAGCGGGCTATCCCAACGGCTTCTCGATCACGCTGGGCTCGCCCTCGGGCCGCTACGTCAACGACTCCAAGGTGGCGCAGGCCATCGCCTCGATGTGGACGCGCGTGGGCGTCAAGACCAGCGTCGACGCCATGGCGCCGCCGGTGTTCTTCAAGAACCGCGACAGCTACGCGTTCTCGGCCTATCTGGCCGGCTGGTCGGTGACCAGCGGCGAGATGTCGAACGCGCTGACCTCGCTCCTGGTGACGCGCAATCCCGAGGCGGGCCTGGGCACCACCAACCGCAGCCGCTACTCGAATCCCAAGATGGACGAGCTGGTGAAGGAAGCCTCGTCCACCATGGATGACGCCAAGCGCGCCGAGCTGCTGTCCAAGGCCAGCAACATCGCCATGGACGACTTCGCGATGCTGCCGGTGCACTTCGAGCTGTCGGTGTGGGCGATGAAGAACGACATCCGCTACCAGGGCCGTCCCGACCAGGTCACGCTGGCGCAGTTCGCAACGCTGAAGAAGTAATGCGCGCAGCGGGCGGTATGACGTGCTAGCGACAATCGTACGAAGACTGCTGCAAACCATCGTCGTCATGCTGGTCATGTCGGCGCTGGTCTTCGCCGGCATCTACATGGTCGGCGATCCGGTATCGATGCTGGCCAGTCCGGAGGCCACCGAGGCGCAGCGCGCCGCCATCCGCGCCTCGCTCGGCCTGGACCTGCCGCTGTGGCGGCAGTACCTGATCTTCATGGGCCAGGCGGTGCGCGGCGATTTCGGCAACAGCTTCCTGACCGGCGAGCCGGCCATGCACCTGATCCTGGAGCGCATGCCGGCCACGGTCGAGCTGGCCTGTGTGGCCATGCTGATGTCGGTGCTGATCGGCGTGCCGCTGGGCATTCTGGCCGGGCTCAAGCCGAAGGTGGCCGGCTCGCGCGTCATCATGACAGGATCGGTGCTGGGCTTCTCGCTGCCCAACTTCTGGGTCGGCCTGATGCTCATCATGGTGTTCGCGGTGATGCTGGGCTGGGTGCCGGCCGGCGGCCGCGGCCAGACCGTCAGCATCGGTTCGCTGCAGTTGAGCGTGCTGACGCTGGATGGCTGGCTGAGCCTGGCCCTGCCCGCGGCCACCATCGCCTTCGCCAAGTGCGCCATGATCATCCGCGTGACCCGCGCCGCCACGCGCGAGGCGCTGCCGATGGACTACATCAAGTTCGCGCGCGCCAAGGGCCTGTCGGAAAAGCGCGTGCTGGGTGTGCACCTGCTCAAGAACATCCTGATCCCCGTGGTCACCGTGGCGGGCCTGGAGTTCGGCCAGGTGATGGCCTTCGCGGTGGTGACCGAGACGGTGTTCTCGTGGCCCGGCATGGGCAAGCTGCTGATCGATTCCATCATCAACCTGGACCGGCCGGTGGTGGTGGCGTACCTGCTGCTGATCGTGTTCTTCCTTGTGATGCTGAACCTCGTGGTGGACATCATCTATACGGTGCTGGATCCCCGCGTACGCCTGGATAGCCGCCGATGACCGCCCCCGCGACCACCACCGTGCCGACCGCCGCCGCCAAGGAACAGACGCCCTGGCGCCGCTTCCTGGGCGATTTCTTCGCCAGCAAGCTGGCCACGCTGGGCCTGGTGATGCTGGTGCTGATCGTCGGCGCGGCGCTGCTGGCGCCGTGGATCGCGCCGCAGAATCCGTATGACCTGGCGACGCTGGACATCATGGATTCCAAGCTCAAGCCCGGCAGCGAAAGCGGCGACGGCGGCATTCATTACTGGCTCGGCACCGACGGCCAGGCGCGCGACCTGCTGTCGGCGATCCTGTACGGCATGCGCACCAGCCTGCTGGTGGCCACCGTATCGGTGCTGGCGGCGTTCGGCATCGGCGCCACGGTGGGCCTGATCGCGGCCTACTTCGGCGGGCGCATCGACGCGCTGCTGATGCGCATTGTGGATATCCAGTTGTCGTTCCCGGCGATCCTGGTGGCGTTGATGCTGCTGGCGATCCTGGGCAAGGGTGTGGATAAGGTGATCATTGCGCTGATCGTGGTGCAGTGGGCCTATTTCGCCCGCGCCGCGCGCGGCGCCGCATTGGTCGAGCGCGGCAAGGAATACGTCGAGGCGGCGCGCTGCATGTCGCTGTCGTGGGGGCGGGTGCTGTTCCGCCACGTGCTGCCCAACTGCATGCCGCCGCTGATCGTGATCGCCACCATCGACCTGGCGCACGCCATCGCGCTGGAAGCCACGCTGTCGTTCCTGGGCGTGGGCGTGCCGGTGACCGAGCCGTCGCTGGGCATGTTGATCTACAACGGCTTCGAGTACCTGCTGTCGGGTCAGTACTGGATCTCGTTCTTCCCCGGCATCGCGCTGGCGCTGGCCATCATCGCCATCAACCTGGTGGGCGACCACCTGCGCGATGTGCTCAACCCGCGCCACGCGAATTGAGGGTGGACGCGATGCAGACGCAAGCTGTGGACAAGTCGCCGGTGCTCGATGTGCGGGGCCTGAAGACGCATTTCTTCACCCGCAATGGCGTAGTGAAGGCGGTCGATGGCGTCGACCTGACGGTGGCCGAAGGCGAGATCCTGGGGCTGGTGGGCGAATCGGGTTCGGGCAAGAGCATCACCGGTTTCTCGCTGATGGGCCTGCTGGATGAACCGGGCCGCATCGTCGAGGGCGAACTGCGCCTGAACGGCGAGGACCTGCGCGGCGCGTCGCCGGCGCGCTGGCGGCAGTTGCGCGGGCAGGAGATCGCCATGATCTTCCAGGACCCGATGATGACGCTGAACCCGGTGCTGCGCGTCGATACGCAGATGATCGAAGCGGTGCAGGCGCATCACAAGGTATCGCGCGAACAGGCGCGTGAACGCGCCCTGCAGACGCTGACGATGGTCGGCATCCCGTCGCCGCAGGAACGCCTGCGGACCTATCCGCACCAGTTGTCGGGCGGCATGCGGCAACGCGTGGCGATCGCGATCGCGCTGCTGAATTCACCGCGCGTCATCATCGCCGACGAACCCACCACGGCGCTGGACGTGACCATCCAGGGGCAGATCCTGTTCGAAGTGCAGAAGCTGTGCCGCGAGACCGGCACCGGCCTGGTGTGGATCACGCACGACCTGGCGGTGGTGGCGGGCCTGGCCGACCGCGTGTCGGTGATGTACGCCGGCCGCGTGGTCGAGACCGGCAGCACGCGCGACGTCATCAGCCATCCGATGCATCCGTACACGCACGGCCTGATCGCCTCGATTCCGACGCCGGAATCGCGCGGCCGGCCGCTGGTGCCGATTCCCGGCATGACGCCGTCGCTGCTCAACCTGCCGCAGGGCTGTGCGTTCCGCGGGCGCTGCCCGCGCGCCAGCGAGGCCTGTATGACCGAGCCGCAGCCCGTGGAAGTGCGCCCGTCGCAATGGGTGCGCTGCTGGCATGCCGGCGCGCCGGAGGTCCAATGAACGCCGCCGATCGCAACGCCGCCCCCATCCTGTCGCTGCGCGGCGTGGAGCTGCGCTTCACACAACACGTGGACCTGGCCGGCCGCATCGCCAACCTGCTGGGCGCGGGTTTGAAGACGCAAGTGGTGCACGCCGTGGCCGGCGTGGACCTGGACGTGCAGCCGGGCGAGGTCATCGGCATCGTCGGTGAATCCGGTTGCGGCAAGTCGACGCTGGGACGCATCGTCTCGGGCATCCTGCCGCCCTCTTCCGGTGAAGTGCACTATCAGGGCCAGGCCGTGAAGGCCATGGCGGGCCCGCAGCGGCGCGCCTACGAGCTGGGCGTGCAGATGATCTTCCAGGACCCCTACGCCTCGCTCAACCCGCGCATGCGGGTGCGCGAGATCATCGGCGAAGCGCCGGTGGCGCACGGCCTGATCCGCGCGCGCGACAAGGCCGAGTATGTCGCCGGCCTGATGCGCCAGGTGGGGCTCGACCCGGCCTTCGCGCAGCGCTATCCGCACCAGTTCTCGGGCGGCCAGCGCCAGCGCATCGGCATCGCGCGCGCGCTGGCGCTGAAACCCTCGGTGATCGTGTGCGACGAGGCCGTGGCGGCGCTGGACGTGTCGATCCAGGCGCAGGTGCTGAACCTGTTCGAGAAGCTGCGCGACGAGCTGGACCTGACGTACCTGTTCATCAGCCACAACCTGAGCGTGGTCAGCCACATCTCGGATCGCGTCGCCATCATGTACCTGGGCCGCGTGGTCGAGCTGGCGCCGACCGACACGGTGTTCCAGCGCGCCAACCATCCATACACGCAGGCGCTGCTCAAGGAACTGCCGACGCTCACGCCGGGACGCCGCAGCTACCAGCCGATCAAGGGCGAGCTGCCGTCGCCGCTGGATCCGCCCGGCGGCTGCGCCTTCCATCCGCGATGTCCCCAGGCCATGCCGCGCTGCAAGACCGAGCGGCCGCTGCTGCGCGAGGTCGCGCCGATGCAGTTCAGCGCCTGCCATCTGAACGACCCGGCCTGACGCCAATCCGTAACAACGCTGGACGCGGCCGGCGACGGGCGCGAGAATTTCCCGGTACCCTGTCATACGACATCCGTTCTCTTCTTTCCTTTCCGCCTACCTTCCGCCATGAAAACCCTCGCCGAAATCGAACGCGCCCACGGTGAACTGACCGAACTGCGCCGTGACATCCACGCCCATCCCGAACTGGCCTTCCAGGAAACGCGCACCTCCAACCTGGTGGCCGAGCGCCTGCGGCAATGGGGGCTGGAAGTCCACACCGGGCTGGGGAAAACCGGCGTGGTCGGCGTGCTGCGTGGCGGCAGCGGCGGCAAGACCATCGGCCTGCGCGCCGACATGGATGCGCTGCCCATGCCCGAGCACAACCGCTTCGCGCACAAGTCCACCATCAGCGGCCGCATGCACGGCTGCGGCCACGATGGCCACACCACGATGCTGCTGGGCGCGGCGCAATACCTGTCCACGCATCGCGATTTCGACGGCACCGTGGTGTTCATCTTCCAGCCGGCCGAGGAAGGCGGCAACGCCGGCGCGCGCGCCATGATGCAGGACGGCCTGTTCGACAAATTTCCCTGTGACGCGGTGTTCGGCATCCACAACATGCCCGGCATGCCGGTCAATCAGTTCGGTTTCCGCGCCGGCCCCACCATGGCGTCGAGCAACCGCTGGGACATCGTCATCAAGGGCGTGGGCGGCCACGCCGCGCAGCCGCATGCGTCGGTCGACCCGATCATCGTCGCGGCCGACATGGTGCACGCGCTGCAGACGGTCATCTCGCGCAGCAAGAACCCGCTGGAGCAGGCGGTGCTGTCGATCACGCAGATCCACGCTGGCGACGCCTACAACGTGATTCCCGGCGAAGCGGTGCTGCGCGGCACGGTGCGCACCTATTCGGTCGAGGTGCTCGACAAGATCGAGGAAGACATGCGCCGCATCGCCACCACGCTGCCGCAGGTGTACGGCGGCAGCGGCACGCTGGACTTCGTGCGCGCCTATCCGCCGCTGGTGAACTGGGACAAGGAAACCGCGTTTGCCGCGCAGGTGGCCGAGGACGCCTTCGGCGCCGAGAACGTGGTGCGCGACATGCCACCCTTCATGGGCGCCGAGGACTTCTCGTTCTTCCTGGAGGCTCTGCCCGGCACCTATCTGTTCCTGGGCAACGGCGACGGCGACCACCGCATGGAGAGCTATCACGGCATGGGGCCGTGCCAGCTGCACAACCCGAACTACGATTTCAACGACGCGCTGCTGCCGGTGGGCGCGACGTATTGGGTCAAGCTGGTCGAGGCCTATCTGCCCAGGCACAAGTAGCGCGCCACCGCGCTTCATGCATTGTGGCGATATGCTTATGCGCGATGCCACACCAGCCGCCCGGTCTCCCGGGCGGTTTTTCTATATGACGCCAGGCTTTGTTCAAACGCCGATAACTTCGTTTGAGATACAAGGCGCGCTTTCCATAATCGGTCATTCCTGATCCATCCGCGGATGGACCGCAGCGCCGGCGCCAACGCCGCGACGCCAACCGGAGTGACCGATGTCCCAGAGCAACGCCGTGCGGCGCGAAGAGGCCGCCCCCGTCCCGCCGCCCCCGGCCGCGCAGGCGTTCGAGCTGCGGCCGCTGGCGGGCCCCGTGGGCGCCGAGCTCATCGGCCTGGACCTGGGCCGTGAACTGTCGTCCGCCGATTTCAAGCGCGTGCACCAGGCGCACCTGGACCACCACCTGCTGGTGTTCCGCGACCAGCGCATCACGCCGCAGCAGCACATCGACTTCAGCCGCCGCTTCGGCCGCCTGATGATCCACGTGCTGCACCAGTTCCACCTGGCCAACCATCCCGAGATCCTGATCGTCTCCAACATCATCGAGAACGGCCAGCCGGTCGGCCTGGGCGATGCCGGCAAGTACTGGCATTCGGACATCTCGTACAAGGAATTGCCCAGCCTGGGCTCGCTGCTGCACGCGCAGGAACTGCCGGCGCAAGGCGGCGACACGCTGTTCGCCAACATGCACCTGGCCTACGACACCCTGCCCGCCGCATTGCGCAACGCCGTCGAGGGCAAGCGCGCGGTGCATTCGTACCTGGCCAAGTACGGCCAGCTGCAGAAGGAAGGCAACTGGCGCCCCGACCTGAGCGCGCAACAGGTGGCGCAGGTGCAGGCGGTGTCGCACCCGGTGGTGCGCACCCATCCCGAGAACGGCCGCCGCGCGCTGTTCGTGAGCGAAGGCTTCACCACCCATATCGAAGGCCTGCCGGAGGACGAGAGCCGGCAGCTGCTGGACGAGCTGTTCGCGCACAGCGTGCGGCCCGAGCACATCTACCGCCACCGCTGGCAGCCGCACGACCTGGTGTTTTGGGACAACCGCTCGCTGATCCACCTGGCCGGCGGCACGCCCGACCACCTGCGCCGCAAGCTGTACCGCACCACCATCGAAGGCGACGCGCCGTTCTAGGCCGGCCCGCGACTTATCCACAAGGAACGCCATGCGTCTGTCTCCCGATCTGCGCGAACGATTGATCCGCACCGCCACCGCCGCGGGCGTCGCGCTGGCGCTGGCCATCGTCGCGCTGGCCGCGCCCACGCCAGCCGTGGCGGGGCAAGCCGACCTGCCCGCCCCCGGCGCCGCCAGCGCGCAACACGCGCCCTCGTCCCTGCCGCGCTGAACGGTTGGCCTAGCCGGGCCTGTGGATATCCCGCAGGCCCGGGCGCAGGGCCCGCGTCAGAAGTCGGCGCGCAACGTCAGCGCGACCCGCCGCCCTTCCCCGAAGACCACGCCCTGGCTCTGCGGCATGTAGTAGTGCTTGTCGAACAGATTGGTGGCGTTCAGCGACACCGTCATGTGCGGATCGATCTTGTAGGCGATGCGCGCATCCGCGGTGTAGAAGCCGCTCTGCGTGACCGTGGTGGCTCCGCTGCCGCTGAACAGCTTGCTGGTGGCATTGATGCCGCCGCCCACTTCCCAGCGGCTGAGGTCGCCGGGCAGGCGGTAGTTGGTCCAGACCCGGAACAGGTGCTTGGGGGCGATCTGCGAGAACGCCGAGGCGCTGGTATCCAGGCTGGCCTCGTCCAGGTACTTGCTGTCGTTGTAGGTATATCCGGCCATGACGGTCCAGCCCGGCGTGATCTGGCCGGAGGCGCGCAGGTCCAGGCCACGCGAGCGCGCCTTGCCGGCGGCCGCGAAGAACTGGCTGGTGTCATCGGTCGGCAGGGCGCGATTGCTTTGCGTGATCTGGTACAGCGCGGCCGATGTCTGCAGCCTGCCGTCCAGGTAGTTGCCCTTCACCCCCACTTCGAATTGTTCGCCTTCCATCGGCTTGAGCAGCTCGCCGGATGGCGTGCGCAGCGCCTGCGGCTGGAAGATGGTGGAGTAACTGGCATAGACCGAATGCGCGTCGTCGACGTCGGCCACCAGCCCGGCGTAGGGCGTGACCTTTTTCTTGTAGGCATCGCTGCTGGATGCGTTGCCGAACGGGTTGTAGGTCTGGTCCTGCTGATAGCGCGTATCCCACCACGAAACCCGCGCGCCGACGATGGCGGTGAGCGCATCGGTCAGGTGAAAGCGCGTGTTGCCGTAGATGCCGTATTGGCGCTGCACCACCGCGCCCTTGGAGGTATGTTCCGGCAAGCCGCTCCAGCTCGGCTTGGCGTAGGAATAGTTCCAGATGTCGATGGTCTGGAAGTTGAACAGGTTGTCGGTGCCGTAGTAGCTCGTGCCGTAGTTGTACATGCGGCTGTAGTTCGCGCCGATCACCAGATCGTGCTGGCGGCCCAGCAGCGTGTACTTGCCGGTGGCGTTCAGGTCGTAGCTCTGGTTGTCCTCGTAGTAGTCGGTGTTGGTGGTGCCGAAGGTGGCCGTGTGGGTGGCCTTGTCGACGTTGCCGAACAGCTCGCCGGACAGCACCCGCGCCGTGTTGTGGTCGAAGCTGCCGGTCGCGGTGAGCTTCCAGTCCTGGCCCAGCTTGTGTTCGAGGCTGGCGAACACATTGGTGTTGGCGTAGCGGTCGTGATTCCACGACGCCCCGAAGAAATCGTTGCGCTTGCCGGCCACCGAATAATCGTCGTACAGCGGCGCCTTGTCGGCCCAGCCGACGTTGGAATCGCGCTGGCTGTAGCTGACGCCCGCGCGCAGCAAGGTGTCGGCGGACAGGTCGGCCTCCAGCGTGCCGTAGTACGACTGGTCCTTGCGCCAGGTCGAATCCAGTTCCAGGTCCTTGCGCTGCGCGGCGGCCACGAAGCGCCCCCGCACCGTGCCGGATGCGTTCAGCGGGCCGCCGATATCCACCTGGCCGCCGAAGTTGTCCCGGGTGCCGGCGGTGGTCGAGACCGAGGCCGTGAATTCCGATGGCGCGCGCTTGCGCACCAGGCTGATGACGCCGCCGACGCTGCCGAAGCCGCCGTACAGGCCGGCTGGACCGTCCAGCACTTCGACGCGTTCGTACATGGCCAGGCTGGGCGCATTGGTGCCGGCGGTGGACGACATGTCCGAGTTCATCACCACCGGCAGTCCGTCCACCACCATCGAGCTGATGGGGAAGCCGCGCGAATAGTATTGGACCCGGTCGGCGTCGCTTTGCAGCACCATCACGCCGGGTGTGCGCTTCATGGCCTCGTCCAGCGATTGCAGGTTCTGTTCCTGGATCTGCTGCTGCGTGATGACGCTGATGGTCTGCGGAATCTCGCGTTGCGACAACGGGATCTTCGAGGCGACCGTGGTCGGCGGATTGAGGCGCTGGGCCACCGGGTCGATGGCCGCGCCGCTGACGGCGATGGCCGGCAGCGTGGCCACGCCATTGGCGGCGGGCGCGGCCTTCAGCACATATTGTCCCTGGCTGTTGGCAACCGCTTGCAGGCCGGTGCCGGCCAGCAGCGCGGCCAGGCCGTCCGCGGCGCCGAAGCGGCCTTTCAGGCCGGGGCTGTGCTTGCCGTCGACCAGTTCGGTGGCGCTGGCGAGATAGACGCCCGCCTCGGCCGAGAAGCGCGCCAGGGCCGCCTGCAACGGACCGGCGGGGATGTCGTAGCTGCGCGTGGCGGGCGCTTGCGCGGGGCGTTCCGAGGCCATCTGTTGCGCGTGGGCGGGCAAGGCCCCGGCCGCCAGGAACGCGGCGGCCAGATGCAGGGTCAGCGCGACGCGCCGGGGGCTGCGCAACGCAGGCGCGCGGCGCGGCCTGGCGATGGCGGGACGGGCGGGGGACAAGCGGCGGGACATGGCGTTCGATCCTTGCTGGAAGTGAGAGTGTCGTCAGCGCGTTGCCATCGCGGGGCCGCCGGCCCTGGCGTGCAATGGCGCTTTCACTTCCTGAATCAATCGAGCGGCCGCAAACGGAACCTGGCGCGCCGCGCACGCGACAAAAAAGTTGTAACGCCCATGTCAGCGCGGGGCCGCGTCGTCGGCCGCCACCAGCGTGGTCCACCATGGCATCGGCCGTTGCACCTTTACCTGCGCCGCTTGCGCCAGCAGGGCCAGGGCGCTGTCGACGTCGCGCAGCGGGAACGTGCCGAAGACGCGCCGTTGCGCCACTTGCGGCGCAACGCCGATATGGCCGAGCGTGTAGCGGCCCAGTTCATCGGCGATTTCCCGCAGGGTCAGGTTGTTGGCCAGCAGATCGCCCCGGATCCAGGCTTCGCGCGCCGGATCGGCGCGCGTGGCGGAGCCGACCTCGGCGGCGGTAAAGCGTGCCTGCCGGCCCCTCGCGATGACGGTCGGGGGCGCGTTTCGCGCGGTGCGGATCTCGACCGCGCCCTGATAGACCGCCAGCAGCGTCGCACCCGCCTCTTGCCGCACGGTGAAGCGCGTGCCGAGCGCCCGCAGCCGGCCTTCGGCGGTGTCGACCACGAACGGGCGGTCCTTGTCCGTCCCCGTCTCGATCAGGATTTCACCGGCCACCAGGTGCAGACGGCGCAACCCGGGCTGGAAGTCCCGGTTGAAGGCGCTGGCCGTGTTGAGCCAGACGCGCGAGCCATCGGGCAGCACGGTGGCGCGGATCTCGCCGGTGGCCGCGCGGTAGTCGGCGCTCCAGGCCGCGGCCAGCGGGCCCAGCGGCGTCTGGCGCCAGCCCAGCCAGCCGAAGACGCCGACGCCGGCCAGCGAGGCGATGCGGACCAGGGCGCGCCGGCGCCGCAGGACGCGCTGGCCGGCGGCGTGCAGGTTGTCGCTGGTCAGCCGCGGGTCGGGCGTGTCGCGCAAGGGCGCGAGGATGCGCTGGCTGACCTGTTCGACGTAGGCCCAGGCCTGGCGGTGACTGGCATCGGCATCGAGCCAGGCCAGCCAGCGTTGCCGGTCGGCCGCGACCGCGTCGCCGGAGATCAGCAGTGCATACCACTCGGCGGCCTGCTCCATGACATGGTGCGGCGGATTGGCGCGGGCCTGGCGCGCGTCCGGTCCTGGCGCGGGGATCAGGGGGATGGCGGCCATATGGGTCAGGCGAAGGTCGGATCCCGCAGCGCGCTGGCGGTGGCGGCCGCCTCGGTCAGCATGCAGCGCAGCATGACCTGGGCCACGTACTTGCGCACCATGCGCGGCGAGATGTGGAGTTCGGCGGCGACGTCGGCGCTCGGGACCTCGCACACCGCGGCCATCAGGAAGGCCTGGGCAGCCTTGGGCGGCAGGTCGCGCAACAGCGCGCCGATCTCCTGCAGCGCCTCCAGCACGATCGCCTGGCGCTCGGTGGACGGCGCGCAGGCCTCGGGCCGCGCCGCCAGCGTGTCGAGCCAGGCCTGCTCGATCTCGCGCCGATGCCACAGGTTGATGCACATGCCCTGCGCCATGCTGCGCAGATAGGCGCGGGCCTCGCCCGGACTGCCGAAGCCGCGCGGCGCCGGCTTGTGGATAAGCCGCAGGAAGGCGTCGTGCGCCAGGTCCGCGGCATCGGCCGCGTTGCCCAGGCGCCGCTGCAACCATCCGCGCAGCCAGCCGTGATGCTCGTGGTAGAGGGTCTCGATGGAGGGCGTGGAAAGATATCCCTGCGGATTCACGGTTCGATTCGGTGGCGGTGGAGGCTGGGGCAGACGCCCAAGGGGGGCGCATTGGCGATAAATAGTAATCATTATTGATATCGCATGAAAGGAAATTCGTCGATGCGCCGTTGCGGTGTGCGGCGCCGGGCACACTGCCCTCCTCTCTACAATGGACCGCCCGTCCCTTCTTCATCCGGCCGTCCACGGCGCCCCGGATGTGTCCTCCGGAACCCTTATGCTGGCCGCTTCCTCGATCGAACTCATCGGCAACACCCCCCTGATCGCGCTGAGCCGCGTGCACGACGGCCCCGGCCGCATCGTGGCCAAGGCCGAATTCCTGCAACCGGGCGGCAGCGTCAAGGATCGCGCCGCCAAGGCCATCCTGCTGGCCGCGCGCGCCGACGGCCGCCTGGCGCCCGGCATGCCGGTGATCGAGATGACCAGCGGCAACATGGGGGCGGGCCTGGCCGTGGCCTGCGCCGCGCTGGGGCATCCGCTGGTGGTCACCCTGTCCGCGGGCAACAGCCCCGCCCGCGCCCGCATGCTGGAAGGCCTGGGCGCCGAGGTGGTGCTGGTGCCGCAGGTCGATGGCGCCCCCGGGCAGGTCACCGGCGCCGACGTCGAGGCGGCGGCCCGGGTGGCGGCCGCGCTGGCGCGCGAACGCGGCGGTTTCTACGTCGACCAGTTCAATGCCGTCGAATGCATCGCCGCGCACGAAACCGGCACCGGCCGCGAAATCCTGGAACAGGTCGGCGCCCCCGTGGACGGCTGGGTCGCGGCCGTCGGCACCGGCTGCACCTTCATGGGCGTGGCGCGCGCGCTCAAGGCGGCGAGCGCCGCGACGTTGTGCGCGGCCGTCGAGCCGCTGGGCTGCGAGGTGCTGGCGGGGGAACCGGTGACCAAGGCGCGTCACCTGATCCAGGGCACCAGCTACGGCGCGGTGCCGCCGCACTGGGATCCGTCCCTGATGGACCTGAGCATCGCGGTCACCGACGACGAGGCGCAGCAATGGCGTCGCCTGCTGGCCGTGCGCGAGGGGCTATACGTGGGCTATTCCGCCGCCGCCAACGCGTGCGCGGCCGCCAAGCTGTTGCGCTCGGGCCGGCTGCCCGCGGACGCGACGGTGGCCACGGTGCTGTGCGATACGGGCCTGAAATACTAGCAAGCGGGTTTTCCACAGCTTCCGCGGATAACACTATCCACAGCGCCTGTGGAATTCCTGTGGATTGCCTGTGAATTGGCTGTGGACGAATGGGGATAACTTTTTTCGGCCTTGTTGTGGAAAAGTCGCTTGCGGTGGTTTTCGGAGCAAAACGCAGGCGGAACGCGCAGGCGCGGACGCGAAACCAGCCGTAAAAACAGCCAAAAAATAGCGGCGGAAAGAAATCGGGCGGCCCCATGGGCCGCCCGATACGCGCCGCGCGGCGCCTGCCGCGCGCGAATGCCGCGCCTACAGCTTCAGGCCCAGCGCCTTGGCCACGCCCGCCGCGTAGGCCGGATCGGCCTTGCGGAAGTGTTCCAGCTGGCGGCGCTGGATTTCCTCGGGCACGCTCGCCATGTGGCGGCCGATGTTGCCGAACAGCAGTTCCTGCTGCGCCGGCGTCATCAGGCGGAACAAGGCGCCCGGCTGCGAGTAGTAGTCGTCATCGACGCGGTGGTTCCAGCGCGCGGCGGCCTGGCCGTCCAGCGGCAGCGGCGGTTCGCCGGCCGACGGGGTTTCCTTCCATTCACCGGCGCTGTTGGGCTCGTAGTTGAGCGTGCCGCCGGCGTTGCCGTCCACGCGCGCCGCGCCGTCGCGGTGGTAGCTGTGGAACGGGCAGCGCGGCGCGTTCACCGGGATCTGGTGGTGGTTGATGCCCAGGCGGTAGCGGTGCGTGTCGCCGTACGAGAACAGCCGGCCCTGCAGCATCTTGTCCGGCGAGAAGTCGATGCCGGGCACCACGTTGGCGGGCGTGAAGGCGGCCTGCTCGACCTCGGCGAAGTAGTTCTCCGGGTTCTTGTTCAGTTCCAGCACGCCCACTTCGATCAGCGGGTAGTCGCCGTGCGGCCACACCTTGGTCAGGTCGAACGGGTTGATGTGATAGGTCTCGGCGTCGGCCGCGGGCATGATCTGCACCTTCAGCGTCCACTTCGGGAAGTTGCCCTGCTCGATGTTGTCGAACAGGTCGCGCTGCGAGCTTTCGCGGTCGTGGGCCACGACCTGCGCCGCTTCCTCGTCGCTCAGACAGGCGATGCCCTGCTGCGACTTGAAGTGGAACTTCACATAGAAGCGTTCACCGCCGGCATTGACGAAGCTGAAGGTGTGCGAGCCGAAGCCATGCTGCTGGCGCAGGTTGGCCGGAATGCCGCGGTCGCTCATCAGGATGGTGACCTGGTGCAGCGATTCGGGGCTGAGCGACCAGAAATCCCAGGCCGCGGTGGCGCTGCGCAGGTTGGTCTTGGGATCGCGCTTCTGGGTGTGGATGAAGTCGGGGAACTTGAGCGGATCGCGGATGAAGAACACCGGGGTGTTGTTGCCGACCAGGTCCCAGTTGCCTTCGTCGGTGTAGAACTTGATGGCGAAGCCGCGCACGTCGCGTTCGGCGTCGGCTGCGCCGCGTTCGCCGGCCACGGTCGAAAAGCGCAGGAACAGCGGGGTCTGCTTGCCGACCTTGGAGAAGATGCTGGCGCGGGTGTATTGGGTGATGTCGTGGGTGACGGTGAAGGTGCCATAGGCGCCCGAGCCCTTGGCATGCACCACGCGTTCGGGGATGCGTTCACGGTCGAAATGGGCGAGTTTCTCTATCAGCCAGAAGTCCTGCAACAGCGCCGGACCGCGCGGGCCGGCGGTCAAGGTGTTGTTGTTGTCGGCCACCGGCGCCCCGGAGGCGGTGGTCAGATGCTTCTTGTCGGTCATGGCTCACTCCCTACGTAATTCCTGGAATGCGCGGCGCCTGGGCCACGCTGCGTGATCGGACACCGTCCCGGACATTGCCGGCCGGGGGATATCTCCGACACATCATAGGGGTCAATTTTTTCGTTGTGAAGTTGATTGAACTACCAAATTTGATTGAAAATAACTATCGTCAGGGCGACTTGACGCGCATCGCCGTCAAACCAACGTGGAACCTGGACGAAAAAAAACCGGCCTCTGGGGGCCGGCTTTTCATGGCGCGAGCGGGAATCAGCGGTTGGCCGCGGCTTCCGTCTTGCGCTGCATGGCGCGGGTGATGGACCACTGCTGGGCGATCGACAAGGTGTTGTTGACGCACCAGTAGAGCACCAGGCCGGCCGGGAAGAAGAACATCATCCCGCCGAACACCAGCGGCATGATCATCATGACCTTGGCCTGGACGGGGTCCGGGGGCGTCGGGTTCAGTTTGATCTGCAGGAACATGGTGGCCATCATGATGGCGGGCAGAATGAAGAACGGGTCGCGGATCGACAGGTCGTGCACCCACAGGATCCACGGCGCGCCGCGCATTTCGACGCTGGCCAGCAGCACCCAGTACAGCGAGATGAACACCGGGATCTGCACCACCATCGGCAGGCAGCCGCCCAGCGGGTTGATCTTCTCGGTGCGGTACATCTCCATCATGGCCGCGTTGAGCTTCTGCTTGTCGTCGCCGTACTTTTCCTTCAGGGCCTGCAGGCGCGGGGCGACCTGCTTCATGCGGGCCATGGAGCGGTAGCTGGCGGCGGCCAGGGGGTAGAACAGCGCCTTGATCAGCACGGTCAGGGCGACGATGGTCCAGCCCCAGTTGCCCAGGATGGAATGCAGCCAGGTCATCAGCGTGAACAGCGGCTTGGCGATGATGGTCAGCCAGCCGTAGTCGACCACCAGTTCCAGGCCGGGGGCGAGCGCCGCCATGGCCTTCTGGTCCTGCGGACCGACCCACAGGTGCGAATCGACGCGGGCGGCGGCGCCCGGGGCGATCTCGCCGACGGCTTCGATGGTGCGGGCGGCGTAGACGTTCTTCTGGACTTCCAGCACTTCGTTGTTGCGCGGCTTGCCTTGCGGCGGCACCCAGGCGGTGGCGAAGTAGTGCTGCACCACGGCGATCCAGCCGTTGTCGGCCTGCTTGATGTAGTTGGCCTTCTTCTTCTCGATGTCGGCGAAGGTCATCTTCTGGAACTTGTCCTGTTCCGAGTAGACGGCCATGCCGGTGAACGTGTGATAGAAGCTGGAGGTGTCGGCCGGATCGTTGCCGTCGCGCTCGAGCTGCAGGTACAGCGCCGGCGTCACGGGGGCGGCGCCGACGTTGGCCAGGTCGTGGCGCACGTCGATGTCATAGCGGCCGCGATGCAGCGTGAAGGTCTTGGTGACCTTGACGCCGCCGGATTCGGCTTCGAACGCCACCACCAGGCTGTCGCCGGTCAGCTGGCGCTCGGTCGAGACCACGCGGAACGGGGTCTGGTGGGTGGGGAAGCTGCCGCCGATCACGCCGGTCTGGGCGATGTAGGTCAGGCCCGCGCTGCGGTCCAGCAGCACGGTGGGCTTGTCGGGCTGGCCGGTGGCCGGGTACTTCAGCAGCTCGGCGCGCACCAGTTGGGCGCCCAGCGTGTCGAAGGTCAGGCGCAGCACGTCGGTGGTGATGACCACTTCTTCCGAGCGCGTCGGCACCGGCGTGGCGGCGCCAGGCACGGCCGAAGGCGTGGCGGTGGCGGTCGCGGGCGGCGCATTGGGCACCGAAGGCGTCGCGTTGTTCGCGGCGGCCGGCGTGTCGTTGGCGGGCGTGCTGGCCGTGGGCGTGGGGGCCCCGAACAGCGACGGTTTGCCGTTATGGATCTGCCAGTTGTTCCAGAGGAGCAACAGCGAGAAGGAGAAAATCATCCAGAGGACGGTTCGTCGGATATCCATGGTGCCTACTGAAGTGAATACGGGCCAGCAAAGCCCGCCAGTTTAGCGTCAATCATGCTCGGTGCGGTGCCCATGGGAGCAGCAGGCCCCGCGGTTGGTTCCCTTGGACGGCGGAACCGGGTCCCAGCCGCCGGGCGACCAGGGGTGGCAGCGGCCGATGCGTCGCAGCATCAACCAGAAGCCGCGCCAGGGACCGTGGCGTTCGATCGCCTCGATCGCGTACGCCGAGCAGGTCGGGGTGAAGCGGCATTGCCGGCCGATCCAGGGACTCAGGAAAAACCTGTAGAACCGGATCGGGGCAATGAGTAATGCGGCCCCCACGGAACGCCCGCGTCGCGGACGGCCTGCCTGCCGGGGGGATGGCCCGTTCATCGCGCGATCCGCTCGAAGTGAGCGTCCGCTTCGGCCCGGGCCGCCTGTTTCAGCGCGGTGAGCGTGGCGGGCGTGACCTTGCTGTGCAGTCGCACGACGTAGTCTTTCGCCGGCAATCCCAGGCGCCGGTGGCGGAACGCTTCGCGGATGACCCGCTTGAGGGCGTTGCGCGTGGTGGCGTGGGCGGCGAAGCGCTTGGCGATCACCAGGCCCAGCCGGGCACAGGCGTCCTGACCGGGAGGCAGATCGTTGGAAGCGGCGCTCACAACGAAAAACGCCCCTCGGGCCAGACGCCGGCCTTTGAGGGCGGCGGCGAACTCGGAGGGGCGATGCAGCCGCGCCTCCGGCGGAAGCGTGGCGCGCGGCATGGACTGCGGGTCAGCGGGTCGGGTGTCTGCGCAAGAAGCGAGACTTAGACAGCCAGACGCTTGCGGCCCTTGGCGCGGCGAGCGTTCAGGATGGCGCGGCCAGCGCGGGTCTTCATGCGCACGCGGAAACCATGGGTGCGCTTGCGGCGGGTAACGGAAGGTTGGTAGGTGCGTTTCATGGACGATCCACAAAAAGAACAAAAGTCAGAAGGGACCTGCCCGGAGGGTTCCTGGTCGCAAATCCGGTAGCGGGTATCTAGTAAGCGCCTCGCTGCGAATTCGCACATGACATGCGGATTCACTGGCAAAGACAGGCTTGTAGACGGGGCTCTGGTCCGGGCAATACCCGGGCGACCTATTCAGCAAGGCACAGTTCCGGGGGCGGGGTAAGTGTAACCATTACCCTATTACCCGTGTGAACCTGGGCCTTCTGCGAAACCTTCTGACAGACAGAATTCGGAAAAGCCCACCATTTCAGCAAGTTTTCCCTGTCTTGTCAAACAGTTAAGGGGGCGGGTTGTGCACGCTCATGCCCTACCCTGTGGATAACCCGTGCCCAGGCAAGGTAGAATCGAGGTTTGAATAAGAGCGACATGAAAGAATTCTGGCAGACCTGCGTCAGTCGTCTTGAGCAGGAACTCCCCCCCCAACAAATCAGCGCGTGGATACGACCGCTGGTCCCGCTTGCGTATGACGAAACGCAGGCGGTGCTGCGCGTTGCCGCCCCCAACCGGTTCAAGCTGGACTGGGTGCGCAAGAACTTCTCCCACCAGATCGAAGCGTTGGCCGCGGAGTGGTTCGAGCGTCCGGTACAGGTCCTGTTCGAATTGCCCACGCAAGGCACCACCCCGCGCATGCCGGTGGCGCCCGTGCGCGCGCAGCCGCCCGTGCCGACCGCGCCTTCGGCCGCCGCGCCCCTGGGCGGCGCGCCGCCGCCAGGCATGCCGGCGCAGCCCGCCGCGCCCGCTCCCGTCGCGACCACCGCGGCGGCCGCGGCCGTGAACGCGGACGCCGCCAACATCGTGTACGAGCGCTCGCGCCTGAACACCGACCTGACGTTCGAGAACTTCGTGACGGGTAAGGCCAACCAGCTGGCGCGCGCCGCCGCGCTGCAGGTGGCCGAGAACCCGGGCACCTCGTACAACCCGCTGTTCCTGTACGGCGGCGTGGGCCTGGGCAAGACCCACCTGATCCACGCCATCGGCAACGCCATGGTGGCGGCGGGCACCGGGGTGCGCGTGCGCTACGTGCATGCCGACCAATACGTGTCCGACGTGGTCAAGGCGTACCAGCGCAAGGCGTTCGATGACTTCAAGCGCTACTACCATTCGCTCGACCTGCTGCTGATCGACGATATCCAGTTCTTCTCCGGCAAGAACCGCACGCAGGAAGAATTCTTCTATGCGTTCGAGGCGATGGTGGCGCAGCGCAAGCAGATCATCATCACCAGCGACACCTATCCGAAGGAACTGTCGGGCATCGACAGCCGCCTGATCTCGCGCTTCGATTCCGGCCTGACGGTCGCGATCGAGCCGCCCGAACTCGAGATGCGCGTGGCGATCCTGCTGCGCAAGGCCGAGTCCGAGGGCGTGCCGATGCCCGAGGAAGTGGCGTTCTTCATCGCCAAGCACCTGCGCAGCAACGTGCGCGAACTCGAAGGCGCGTTGCGCAAGGTGCTGGCCTACGCCCGCTTCCACGGCCGCGATGTGCTCACCGTGGACGTCTGCAAGGAAGCCCTGAAGGATCTGCTGTCCGTGTCCAACGGCCAGATCACCGTCGAGAACATCCAGAAGACGGTGGCGGATTTCTACAAGATCAAGGTCGCCGACATGTATTCGAAACGCCGGCCGGCCAATATCGCTTTGCCGCGCCAGGTCGCCATGTACCTGGCCAAGGAGCTGACCCAGAAAAGCCTGCCGGAAATCGGCGATCTGTTCGGTGGCCGTGACCACACCACCGTGCTGCACGCCGTACGCAAGATTTCCGACGCCCGCGCCAAGCAAGCGGAGCTCAACCATACCCTGCACGTGTTGGAACAAACTCTAAAAGGATGACCATGCAACTCGTACAAACCACACGCGATGCATTGCTGAAACCGCTGTCGACCGTGGCGGGCATCGTCGAAAGACGCCATACCCTGCCCATCCTGGCGAACATCCTGATGCGCAAGGAAGGCAACAAGGTTGCCTTCATCGCGACCGACCTGGAAGTGCAGATCACCACGCACGCCGACTTCGGTGTGGGCCACGACAACGAGTCCACCACGGTCGCGGCGCGCAAGTTGCTGGACATCCTGAAAGCCCTGCCGGACACCGGCGACGTGCGCCTGGCGCTGGCTAGCAACAAGCTGTCGGTGCAGTCGGCCAAGAGCCGCTTCGCGCTGCAGACGCTGGCCGCCAGCGAATTCCCCACCGTGGCCCAGCCCGAGCAGTGGGACGTGTCGCTGAGCATGCCGCAACGCACGCTGCGCCACCTGTTCAACATGGTGCACTTCGCCATGGCGCAACAGGACATCCGCTACTACCTGAACGGCATGCTGCTGGTGTTCGAACCGGGCCGCGTGCGCGCGGTCGCCACCGACGGCCACCGCCTGGCGCACTGCTCCACCGAAGCCGACGGCATCAGCGAACGCCACGAAGTGATCGTGCCGCGCAAGACCGTGCTGGAAATGCAGCGCCTGCTGGAAGACTCCGACGAGCTCGTCTCGATCGACGTGGCGCCGGGCCAGATCCGTTTCCGCTTCGGCGACGTCGAGCTGGTGTCCAAGCTGGTCGAAGGCAAGTTCCCCGACTTCACCCGCGTCATCCCGACCAACTACACGCGCCACTTCCTGGTGGGCCGCGAAGCCCTGCAGGGCAGCCTGCAGCGCGCCGCCATCCTGACCACCGACAAGTTCAAGGGCGTGCGCCTGCAACTGGCGCAGAACCAGATGAAGATCTCTTCTTCCAACGCCGAGCAGGAAGAGGCGCAGGAAGAAATCGACATCGACTACGGCCACGAACCGCTGGACGTGGGCTTCAACGTCGGCTACCTGCTCGACGTGCTGGCCAACGTCAAGGTGGACAACATCCAGTGGTCGGTCATGCCCGATGCCAACGCGTCGGCGCTCATCACCCTGCCCGAAGACGACCAGTTCAAGTACGTCGTCATGCCCATGCGGATCTGAGTCCGCGCAGCTGTGGGTTTGTGCCGCCCGCGGGCCTGATGGCCCGCCGGCGGTCCGGCCGCCAGGCCGTTCTTTAAAGCGTTATCGATACAGACATGTCAGATCAGCAGAACACCACTCCCGAGAACGGCGGCTACGGCGCCGACTCGATCAAGATGCTCAAGGGGCTGGAGGCCGTGCGCAAGCGCCCCGGCATGTACATCGGCGACACGTCGGACGGCACCGGTCTGCACCACATGGTGTTCGAAGTCGTCGACAACGCCATTGACGAAGCGCTGGCCGGCTGGTGCGACGACATCGTCGTCACGATCCACACCGACAACTCGATCTCGGTCACCGACAACGGCCGCGGCATCCCCACGGATATCCACAAGGACGACGAATTCCACCGCAGCGCGGCGGAAATCGTCATGACCGAACTGCACGCCGGCGGCAAGTTCGACCAGAACTCGTACAAGGTGTCCGGCGGCCTGCACGGCGTGGGCGTGTCGTGCGTGAACGCGCTGTCCGAGTGGCTGCGCCTGACCATCCGCCGCAACGGCGAAGTGCACCAGATGGAATTCCGCCAGGGCGAGCGCGTCGCGCCCCTGGCCGTGACCGGCACGACCGACAAGCGCGGCACCGAAGTGCGCTTCCTGGCCGACCCGATCATCTTCAACAACATCGAGTACCACTACGAGATCCTCTCCAAGCGCCTGCGCGAGCTCTCGTTCCTGAACAACGGCGTCAAGATCCGCCTGATCGACCAGCGCCAGGGCAAGGAAGAGAACTTCGCCTTCTCGGGCGGCGTGAAGGGCTTCGTCGAATACATCAACCGCGCCAAGACGGTGCTGCACCCGAACGTGTTCTCGGTCACCACCGAGTCGTCGGCGGGCGGCGTGCCGGTGGGCGTGGAAGTGGCGATGCAGTGGAACGACAGCTACAGCGAAAGCGTGCTGTGCTTCACCAACAACATCCCGCAGCGCGACGGCGGCTCGCACCTGACCGGCCTGCGCGCGGCGATGACCCGCATCATCAACAAGTACATCACCGACAACGAACTGGCCAAGAAGGCCAAGGTCGAGACCTCCGGCGACGACATGCGCGAAGGCCTGGCCTGCGTGCTGTCGGTGAAGGTGCCCGAACCCAAGTTCAGCAGCCAGACCAAGGACAAGCTGGTGTCCAGCGAAGTGCGTCCGGCCGTTGAAGAGGCCGTGGCCCGCACGCTGGAAACCTGGCTGCTGGAGCATCCGAACGACGCCAAGGCGCTGTGCGCCAAGATCGTCGAAGCCGCCCGCGCGCGCGAAGCCGCCCGCAAGGCGCGCGAAATGACGCGCCGCAAGAGCGTGCTGGAAGGCGCCGGCCTGCCCGGCAAGCTGGCCGACTGCCAGGAAAAGGATCCGGCGCTGTGCGAGCTGTACATCGTCGAGGGTGACTCCGCAGGCGGCTCGGCCAAGCAGGGCCGCGACCGCAAGTTCCAGGCCATCCTGCCGCTGCGCGGCAAGGTGCTGAACGTCGAGAAGGCGCGCTTTGACCGCCTGATCGCCAGCGAGCAGATCGCCACGCTGATCACCGCGCTGGGCACCAGCATCGGCCCGGATTTCAACGTCGACAAGCTGCGCTATCACCGCCTCATCATCATGACCGACGCGGACGTGGACGGCGCGCACATCCGCACGCTGCTGCTGACGCTGCTGTACCGCCAGATGCCCGAGCTGGTGCAGCGCGGCTACGTCTACATCGCCCAGCCGCCGCTGTACAAGGTCAAGGTCGGCCGCGAAGAGCGCTACCTGAAGGATGACCAGGAAGAAGCGCAGTTCATGCTGCAGCTGGCCCTGAAGGACGCCGAGATCATCTCCGGCGGCAACATCATCCGCGGCGACGAGCTGAACGAGCTGGCGCGCCAGTACGTGGCCGCCGACGGCGTCATCGCGCGCCTGTCGCGCGTGTTCGACGTGGCGGCGCTGTCGGCCATGGCCGAGGGCGTCGAGATCAACCTGGAGTCGACCGAGGCCGCCGCCGATTCGGCCAAGCGCCTGGCCGACGCCATGCGTGATCCGGTCAGCGGCAACGGCGTGGAAGTGGTGCCCGAATTCGACGAGGCCACCGAACGCCATCGCCTGTCGATCCAGCGCATGCACCACGGCAACGTGCGCGTCAGCATCATCGACGCCGACTTCGTCGGCGGTTCCGACTACGCGATCCTGTCGCGCGCCGCCAAGAGCTTCTCCGGCAAGGTCGGCCCGCGTTCGCTGGCCGCGCGTGGCGAAGGCGAAAAGCGCAAGGAGCAGAACGTCTCCGACTTCCGCGAAGCCATGCAGTGGCTGCGCAGCGAAGCCGATCGCGGCATCTCCAAGCAGCGCTACAAGGGTCTGGGCGAAATGAACCCGGAACAGCTGTGGGAAACTACCATGGACCCGAAGGTGCGCCGCCTGCTGCGCGTGCAGATCGAGGACGCCATCGCGGCCGACGAGGTCTTCACCACGCTGATGGGCGACGACGTCGAACCGCGCCGCAACTTCATCGAGGCGCATGCGCTGTCGGCGGGGAACATCGACGTCTGATCCACCGAAATCGTCCGGATGTTCGACAGGCCATCCGGAGTGCAGGAAAAAGGGGCTGTATTACAGCCCCTTTTTTATTGTCGTGAATGTAGGTGCCGACTGGTTCTCAGCGCCTCAGAGCGTTCGCGCTATGGATGTTCCGAGCACATACCGTCACGGTCAAGCTCGCCCGGCCGGTAGGTTGGCAGCAAATCGCGCTGCTCACCGTCCTCGTCCTCTACGGCGATTGAAGAGAGGTGCGAATTGTCCTCACAAATGTGACACTCCTCACGGCCCTCTTCGAACGCATGTTTTTTGCAAAAATACTGTGACGGCTCGCATACCGTGCGTTGGTAGTCCACCAGGACATGCGTCGCACTCGACGATCCGCACACTTCACACAAAAAATCAGCCACAAGACCTCCTTCTCCTGAAATTTCCATTCAAAAGCGTCGGTTTGTCCCGCACTGCGTAGTGGAGACAGGCGACACACGTATTGGAAATTCTCGCACACATACAAGAACCCTTTCGGCAGTTTCGTCAATTACGGGTCGCCGATCGGGATCTGCTTTGTCATGATTATCGGAGGCGTTGTTTATCTTATTGTCCCTGCACGTCGCTGGCCCACGGCTCCGCCGTCAACCGTTCGGCCAGGTATTCGATCAGCGCCTGCACCCGCGCCGGCCGCCGGCGGCCCGGCGGCGTGACGATGTGCAGCGCGATCGGGTCGATCTGCCAGTCGTCCATGGCGGTTTCCAGCGCGCCCGATTGCAGGTCTTCCCAGGCCAGGAATTCCGGCTGCAGCGCCAGGCCCAGGCCGGCCTGCAGCGCGGGTGACAGCGCCTCGGCGTTGTTGACGTTCAGCTGCACCGGCAGCGACTGCGAGAACTCGCCGTGCTTGTCGTGGCGGAAGCGCCAGCTCGAGCCGTTGCGCGCGTACATGTATTGCAGCGCGGTGTGCTGCGCCAGGTCGCGCGGATGCTTGGGCTTGCCGGCGCGCTTGAAGTAGCTGGGCGCGCCCACCAGCAGGATGCGCACCGAGCACAGGCGCCGCGCCAGCAGCGTGGAGTCCACCAGGTTGGAGATGCGCAGGGCCAGGTCGAAGCGTTCCGACACCAGGTCGGCCTGCTTGTCGTTGAACTCGATTTCCAGGTCCACATCGGGATGCGCCTGCATGAAGGGCGGCAGCATCGGCGCCAGGTGCGTGACGCCGAAGGACATGGGCGCGGCCAGGCGGATTTTGCCGCGCAGGCTGGTGGATTTCTCGGTGACCTCGGCCTCGACCGCCTCGCCCTCTTCCAGGATGCGCGCGGCGCGCTCCAGCGCCGCATAGCCGGACTCCGTCAACGACATGCTGCGCGAGGTGCGGTGGAACAGCATGGTCTTCATCTTGGTCTCCAGACGCGTGATGGTCTTGGACACCGTGGCCTGGGACAGGGACAGTTCGGCCGCGGCCTTGGCGAACGAGCCCGTGTCGGCGACCTTGGCGAAGATCGCCCAGCCCTCCAGATCCGGCAGTTTGTTCATGGTGGTTCTCGCAAAGAAAGTCGCGTCGATGATAGCGGCTGACTATGTGACGAACAAGAATGCCCGGGGCGCACCGGCGGGAAATGCCCGTGTCACGGGGATCATGCAAAAAATGGAAAGGATGCAATTCCCCGCTGCGGATTCTCAGGCGGGGGGCGGATCCCTACTATGCCCATACCGACACACGACGTGAACGAAACCCCTCAAGCGGCATTCGAGCACGACGACAGCGGGGCAAGCCGGAACGGTTTGCGCAGTGCCCGAATTCACCTTGCCGCATTCCCCTGAACGATTCCCTGAAAGAGAGAGCCACCATGTCCGCCAACAAATACCTCGAAGTCCTGACCCCGCAGAACAGCCAGATCATCTTCATCGACCAGCAGCCGCAGATGGCCTTCGGCGTGCAGTCGATCGATCGCCAGACGCTCAAGAACAACGTGGTGGGCCTGGCCAAGGCCGCGCGCACCTTCAACATCCCGACCACCATCACCACCGTCGAGACCGATGGCTTCTCGGGCAACACCTTCCCCGAACTGCTGGCCGTGTTCCCCGAGAACAAGATCCTCGAGCGCACCTCGATGAACTCGTGGGACGACCAGAACGTGCGCGACGCGCTGGCCGCCAACGGCCGCAAGAAGATCGTCGTGGCCGGCCTGTGGACCGAGGTCTGCAACACCACCTTCGCCCTGTGCGCCATGCTCGAAGGCGACTACGAGATCTACATGGTGGCGGACGCCTCGGGCGGCACCTCGGCCGACGCGCACAAGTACGCGATGGATCGCATGATCCAGGCCGGCGTGGTGCCGGTGACCTGGCAGCAGGTGATGCTGGAATGGCAGCGCGACTGGGCCCGCCAGGAAACCTACGACGCCGTGACCGGCATCGCCAAGGAACATTCCGGCGCCTACGGCATGGGCATCGACTACGCCGTCACCCACGTGCACAAGCTGGCCGAGCGCGTGACGCACGGCGAGCGCATCGGCCCCAACCCGGCCAAGTAAGCCCCGCGCCCGGGCCGGCAACGGCCCGGGCCGCTTCTTTTTCCGATCACGGCAGGCGGCGGGATGCACGGCCCCTGGCGACCCAGCGCGATCCCGGAGCATTCCATGCCGAATTCCCCTTCTCCCTCCGCGGGAGGCAGCTTTGCGCCTCTGCGCCAGCCCGTGTTCGCCGTCCTGTGGGCGGCCGCGGTGCTCGGCAACGTGGGCAGCTTCATGCGCGACGTCGCCAGCTCCTGGCTGGTGACCGACCTGTCGGCCAGCCCGGCCGCGGTGGCGCTGATCCAGACGGCGGCGACGCTGCCGATCTTCCTGCTGGCGATTCCGGCCGGCGTGCTGTCGGACATTCTGGACCGCCGGCGCTTCCTCATCTTCGTGCAGTTGCTGCTGGCCTCGGTCAGCGGCACCTTGTTGCTGCTGTCGCACTTCGGCGCGCTGACGGTGGACTACCTGATCGCGCTGACTTTCGTCGGCGGCATCGGCGCGGCGCTGATGGGCCCGACCTGGCAGTCGATCGTGCCCGAGCTGGTGCCGCGCGAGAACCTGAAGGGCGCGGTGGCGCTGAACTCGCTGGGGATCAACATCGCGCGCGCCATCGGCCCGGCCGCGGGCGGCCTGATCCTGGCCAGCTTCGGCGCGGCGGTGACCTACGGCATGGACGTGTTGAGCTATGTATTCGTGATCGCCGCCCTGCTGTGGTGGAAGCGTCCGGCGGCGACCGACAGCGCGCTGTCGGAGAACTTCCTGGGCGCGTTCCGGGCCGGCCTGCGCTATACGCGGGCCAGCAAGGAACTGCATCGCGTGCTGCTGCGCGCCGCGGTGTTCTTCCTGTTCGCCAGCGCGGTGTGGGCCCTGCTGCCGCTGGTGGCGCGGCAGATGCTGGGCGGCACGTCCGGCTTCTACGGCATGCTGCTGGGCGCCGTGGGCGCCGGCGCGATCCTGGGCGCGCTGGTGATGCCGAAGCTGGGCGCCAAGCTGAATGCGGACGGGCTGGTGCTGCTGGCGTCCGTGGTCAGCGCGGTGGTGATGGGCGTGCTGGTGTTCGCCCCGCCCAAGTGGCTGGCGGTGCTGATGCTGGTGCTGCTGGGCATGGGCTGGATCACCGCGCTGACCACCTTCAACGGCGTGGCCCAGGCGATTCTGCCCAACTGGGTGCGCGGCCGCGGCCTGGCGGTGTACCTGATGGTGTTCAACGGCGCGATGGCGGCCGGCAGCCTGGGCTGGGGCCTGGTGGCGCGTGAAATCGGCGTGCCCTACGCCCTGGTGGTCAGCGCCGTCGGCCTGGTGATCGTGGCGCTGCTGTTCCATCGGGCGCGGCTGCCGGTGGGCGAAGCCGACCTGCAGGCGTCGAACCACTGGCCCGAGCCGCTGGTGTCGGAGTCGGTGGCGCATGACCGCGGCCCGGTGCTGATCCAGGTCGAGTACCGCATCCGCCAGGCAGACCGTCCGGCGTTCCTGGAAGCGATGCAGCGCCTGTCCCAGGAGCGCCTGCGCGATGGCGCCTATTCCTGGGGCGTGGCCGAGCACACCAGCGATCCCGAGCGGGTGGTGGAGTGGTTCTTCGTGGAGTCGTGGGCCGAGCATCTGCGCCAGCACCATCGGGTCTCGCATGCCGACGCTGATCTGCAGGCCGAGGCGCTGCGGTTCCATATCGGTCCCGACAAGCCCGAGGTGCATCACTTCCTGGCCCTGAAGCGCTGACGCCCCGCTTTCCCATTCGTCCCACCTGGAGGCTCGCCATGATAGAGCGCCGACCTTTGACAACCCTGGGCCACGCCCGCCGCGGCTGGCTCGATGTGAAACACCATTTCTCGTTCGCCAACTACCTGGATCCGCGGCGCATGAACTGGGGCGCGCTGCGCGCCTGGAACGACGAGACCATCGCGCCGGGCGCCGGTTTTCCCGCGCTGCTGCACACCGATGTGGAAATCATCACCTGCGTGCGGGAAGGCGCGTTGACCCATGAGGATGACCTGGGCAACCGCGGCCGCACCCGCGCCGGTGACGTGCAGGTCATGAGCGCGGGCAGCGGCCTGACGCACGCCGAATTCAACATGGAAGGCGGGCCGGCGCGGGTGTTCCAGATCTGGATCGAACCGGATCGCCGCGGCGTGCCGCCGAGCTGGGGCAGGAAGACGTTTGCCCGCGATGCCTGCGACGGCCATTTCGTCACACTGGCCAGCGGCATCGAGGGCGACGAGGATGCGCTGCCGATCCGTAGCGATGCGCGGGTGCTGGCGGTGGCGCTCAAGGCGGGCCAGGCCGCCACCTACCGCTTCGCCCGCGGTCGGCGCCGCGGCTACCTGGTGGCGTCCAAGGGCCGCCTGACCGTCAACGACGTCGAGCTGGGCAGCGGCGACGGCGCCGCCATCGAGGACGAAGCCGATGTGCGCATCACCGCGCTCGACGACGCCGAAGTGCTGCTGGCCGATACCCACGCGTGATCCGACTTTCCCCCTTCCTGACACACACGAGAATGCGCATGAAGATCTATCTGCTTTCCCTGGGCGCCGGTCTGCTGGTCGGCGTGGTGTACAGCCTGCTGCAGGTGCGTTCGCCGGCGCCGCCGCTGGTGGCGTTGATCGGCCTGCTGGGCATCCTGGTCGGCGAGCAGCTGGTGCCGGTGGGCAAGCAGCTGCTCAATGGCACGGCCTTCGTCGCCGCCTGCGACAAGGAAAAGGCGGTGAGCCACGTGTTCGGGCAGCTGCCGGGCCGGCAGGCCCAGGACAAAGACCAGGGCTGAACCCCTTTTTTCGCACCCACGGAGATATCGTATGCCTACCCGCCGCGACCTCATCGGTGTTGCTTCCACGCTGGCCCTCAATAGCCTGTTGGGCGGACGCGCCGCTGCCCGTTCCAAAGGAGAATCCCCCATGCCAAACGCCTCAACCGCCTACCCGGACGTCATCTTCCACAACGGCCGCATCACCACGCTGGACCGCGCCAGGCCGCTGGCCAGCGCCGTCGCCATCCAGGACGGATGCTTCGTCGCGGTCGGCACCGATGCCGAGGTCATGGCGCTGGCCGGTCCCGCCACCCGCCGCGTCGACCTGAAGCAGCGCGGCGCCCTGCCCGGCCTGTTCGACAACCATACCCACGTGGTGCGCGGCGGCCTGAACTACAACATGGAGCTGCGCTGGGACGGCGTGCGCTCGCTGGCCGACGCCATGGCGATGCTCAAGCGCCAGGTCGCCATCACGCCGGCGCCGCAATGGGTGCGGGTGGTGGGCGGCTTCACCGAGCACCAATTCGCCGAGAAGCGCCTGCCGACGATCGAGGAGATCAACGCCGTCGCGCCCGACACGCCGGTGTTCCTGCTGCACCTGTACGACCGCGCCCTGCTCAACGGCGCCGCGCTGCGCGCGGTGGGCTACACCAAGACCACGCCCAACCCGCCGGGCGGCGAGATCATCCGCGACGCGCAGGGCAACCCGACCGGACTGCTGCTGGCCAAGCCCAACGCCACCATCCTGTACGCCACGCTGGCCAAGGGGCCCAAGCTGCCGTTCGACTACCAGGTCAATTCCACGCGCCATTTCATGCGCGAGCTGAACCGCCTGGGCGTGACCGGCGTGATCGACGCGGGCGGCGGTTTCCAGAACTATCCCGATGACTACGCCGTGATCCAGAAGCTGGCCGACGAAGGCCAGATGACGGTGCGGCTGGCCTACAACCTGTTCACGCAGAAGCCCAAGCAGGAGAAGGAAGACTTTCTCAAGTGGACGTCCAGCGTGAAGTACAAGCAGGGCACCGACTACTTCCGCCACAACGGCGCCGGCGAGATGCTGGTGTTCTCGGCCGCCGACTTCGAGGACTTCCGCGTCGAGCGGCCGGACATGCCGCCCGAGATGGAAGGCGAGCTGGAGGAAGTGGTGCGCGTGCTGGCGCAGAACAAGTGGCCGTGGCGTCTGCACGCCACCTATGACGAGACCATCTCGCGCGCGCTGGATGTGTTCGAGAAGGTCAACCAGGACACGCCGCTGACCGGGCTGAACTGGTTCTTCGACCACGCCGAGACCATTTCCGACAAGTCGATCGACCGCATCGCCGCGCTGGGCGGCGGCATCGCCGTGCAGCATCGCATGGCCTACCAGGGCGAGTACTTCATCGAGCGCTACGGCGCGGCCGCGGCCGAGGCCACGCCGCCCATCGCCAGGATGCTGGATCGCGGCGTGAAGGTTTCCGCCGGCACCGACGCCACCCGTGTCGCGTCCTACAACCCGTGGGTGTCGCTGTCGTGGATGGTGACCGGCAAGACCGTGGGCGGCACCCGCCTCTATCCGGCGCGCAACTGCCTGGACCGCGAGACCGCGCTGCGCATGTGGACCGAGAACGTGGCCTGGTTCGCCAACGAGGAAGGCAAGCGCGGCCGCATCCAGCCGGGCCAGCTGGCCGACTTCATCGTGCCGAGCAAGGACTACTTCCGCTGCAGCGAGGACGAGATCTCGTTCCTGACCTCGGACCTGACGGTGGTTGGCGGCCGAGTGGTCTACGGCGCCGGCGAATTCGGGCCCGAGGACGACAATCCGCTGCCGCCCGCCATGCCGGACTGGTCGCCCACGCGCCTGTTCGGCGGCTATGCCGCCTGGGGCGACCCCGACGGCGCCGGCCGCAATTCGCTGGGCTACCGCAACATGGCGGCCTGCGCGTGCGCCACCAGTTGCGGGCTGCATGGGCATGACCATGCCAAGGCGTGGGCCTCGAAGGCGCCCAGTTCCGACCTCCAGGGCTTCTTCGGCGCCCTGGGTTGCTCCTGCTGGGCCGTCTGAGGAGGCCGGCCATGAACGCGACCTTTCAATGGGAGCGGCGGCTGGCCGGCCTGGCCCGGCCGCTGTTCGGTTCGCCGGCAGTGCGGTTCCTGGCCTACCTTGGCCTGTGCGCCGCCTACCTGCAGGGCGGGCTGGTCAAGCTGACCGACTTTCCCGGCGCGCTGGCGGAGATGGCGCATTTCGGGCTGGCGCCCGGGCCGTTGTTCGCGGTGCTGGTGATCGCGCTGGAACTGGCGGCCTCCGCCATGATCCTGAGCGGCCGCCTGCGCTGGCTGGGGGCGCTGGCGCTGGCCGCCTTCACGCTGGCGGCCACGGGCATCGCGCTGCGCTACTGGGAGATGCCGGCCGGCCAGGAACGCTTCATGGCCGCCAATGCGTTCTACGAGCACCTGGGACTGGCGGGGGGATTGCTGCTGGTGGCGTGGCTGGATCTGCGCGAGCCGCGCCCGGACGGCGCGACTGCCTGACGACGGGCGGCCGCGGGCAAAAAAGGCCCCGATGTCGGGGCCTTGTCGTTTCCGCGCGGCGGGGGGGGGCGTTGCCATCATCGCCCCGGCCGCGCCTTCAGATCGGCCATTTCTTCCTGCATCAACTGGTGCGCGTAGCGCGAGAACACGCTGACCAGGCGGGTGCGGGTGTGGTACGGCGGGTACAGCAGCGCCACCGTGACCGGCACCGCCGGGCTGAACGGGCGCACTTCGACGCCGTTGGCCTCGTATTCCTCGCGCGCGGCCAGCGGGTTGATCAGCGCCACGCCCAGGCCGGCGCCCACCAGCGCACAGACCGACGAGCCCAGGCCGGCCTCGGCCACGGTCTGGCGCTCGACCTTGGCGGCCTTGAAGACCGCGTCGATCTTTTCCCGCAGCGGCGTGGCGCTGGGAAAGGCGATGAAGGGCTCGCCGGCGAAATCGGCCGGCTTGAGCTTTTTCAGCTTGGTCAACCGGTGCCCCTTGGGCAGCACCGCCACGCAGTTCATGGTCAGCACCGGCTCGACCTGGATGCCGGGGCTGTCGCCCGACAGCATCGCCAGGCCGGTGTCGCAGAAACCCGAGCTGATCCAGTTGTGCACCGCGCTGGCGTTGCCGGAATGGATCGAGACCATGACGTCCGGGTATTCGGTCTTGAAGGCGGCCACGATGCGCGCCAGCAGGCCGCCGGCCAGGCGCGGCATGGCCGCCACGCTCAGGCGGCTGGCGCTGAAGGAGCGGATGCTGGCCGCCGCCGATTCCAGGCCGGCCAGGCCGATGAAGGTCTTTTCGACCTCCTGGAAGAAGCGCGAACCGTCCTGGGTGGGGGTCAGGCGGCTGCCGTTGCGGTCGAACAGGGGAAATTGGGTGATTGCTTCCAATTGCGCTATTAAGCGGCTAACGTGCGGCTGCGAGGTATGCACTCTGCGCGCCGCGGCGGTCATGGATCCGGTCATCATGACGGCCCGGAAAGCCTCGATGTGTCGCAAGCCCATTCGTGTAATGGCCATATCAAATCCGTATAGAGGAATACCCGATTGGAACTGGATAAAACCATAACGCTAGTTGATACTTTTTGCCAGCCGCGGGGCTCATCGCGGGACGCGGCGGGTCGTATGCACTCCGGCTCCGCTGTTCGTGAACATAAGCACGCGCCGCTCGACCGGCGCCAAGGGAATAAGATGAAAGCATTTGCCGCGATTTCGGTCGCCGCCGCCCTGTTCGGCAGCGCCGCCGCCCACGCCGAAGGCCCCAGCCGCCTGGACAAGATCCGCGACACCGGCGTGATCACCATCGGCCATCCCGAGACCTCCGTGCCGTTCGCCTACCTGGACGGCAACCAGAAGCCGATCGGCTACACCGTCGAGATCTGCCAGGAAATCGCCCAGCACATCAAGACCGCGCTGAAGCTGCCCAAGCTGGACGTGCGTTACAACCCGACCACCTCCGCCACGCGTATCCCGTTGCTGGCCAACGGCACCATCGACCTGGAGTGCGGCAACACCACCAACAACCTCGAACGCCACAAGCTGGTGTCGTTCGCGCCCACCACGTTCGTGGCGCAGGTGGTGCTGGTGGCGCGCAAGGACGGCGGCGTGGATCCCAACAACCTGGCCTCGTTCCGCGGCAAGTCGATCGCGGCGCAGGCCGGCGGCCAGACCTTCAAGCTGATTTCGCGCTTGAACGCCGAGGGCAACCTGGGCATCACCATGGCACCCACCAAGGATACGGCGGAAACGTTGCTGATGGTGGAATCGGGACGCGCCGCGGGCTCGGCCAACGATGACGGCATCGCCTATGGCGTGGTGGCCTCGTCCAAGAACCCCGACGCCTTCGTGATCGGCACCAAGGGCCTGGAACTGGCGCCCTACGGCATCATGCAGCCCAAGGACGATCCGGCCTTCAAGAAGGTGGTGGACGACGCCGTGCTGGACCTGATGAAGAGCGGCCGCGTCGCCGCGATCTACGACAAGTACTTCAATTCCCCGATCCCGCCCAAGCAGATCAACCTGAAGTACCCGATGAGCGACGCGCTCAAGCGCGCCCTGGCCCATCCGACCGACTCCGGCGACCCCAAGGCCTACGAGTAAGCCGGTCCGCCGCCGCGGCCCCCGGGGGCCGGGCGGCGACACGCTAAACCGGGCGCCGGCCGCCGGCGCCCGTTTCTTTGGTTGTCCACAGGTCCTCAAAGCATGAATTACAACTGGAGCTGGAGCATCTTCCTGGAGATGTCGCCCGACGGCGTGCATACCTTCCTGGAGACCATCCTGATCGGCGTGGGCTGGACCCTGGCGCTGGCCCTGACGGCGTGGGTGTTCTCGCTGCTGCTCGGCTCGTGCCTGGGCGTGATGCGCACCGCCTCGTCGCGCCTGGCCAATGCGGTCGGCGCCACCTATGTCGAGATTTTCCGCAACGTGCCGCTGCTGGTGCAGATGTTCCTGTGGTATTTCGTGCTGCCGGAGCTGCTGCCGCATGCCTGGGGCCTGGCCATGAAGCAGATGCCGCAGCCCTGGGGGCAATTCCTGCCGGCGGTGCTCTGTCTGGGCTTCTACGGCTCGGCGCGCGTGGCCGAGCAGTTGCGCGCCGGCATCCAGTCGCTGCCGCGCGGCCAGTTCCAGGCGGGCACGGCGCTCGGCCTGACCGAGACGCAGGTCTACCGCTACATCATCCTGCCCGAGGCCTATCGCATCGTGCTGCCGCCGCTGACCTCGGAGTTCATGGGCACGATCAAGTATTCGTCGGTGGCGCTGACCATCGGCCTGCTGGAGCTGACCGGCCAGACCCGCTCGATGGCGGAGTTCAGCTTCCATATCTTCGAGGCGTTTTCGGCGGCGACCGTGATCTACCTGATCCTGAACGGCACGGTGGTGCTCGGCATGCGCCTGCTTGAACGCCATGTGGCGGTTCCCGGCCTGATCGGCGCGGCGACCAAGAACGGACGCTAGGAACCGCCATGGGCAAATTCGATTTCGACGTCATCGGCAGCGCGCTGCCGTACCTGTTCCAGACCGGCATGACGTTCACGCTGACCCTGACGCTGCTGGCGGCGGTGATGGGGCTGGCGCTGGGCACCGTGCTGGCGATGATGCGCCTGTCGCGCTACCGGATCCTGTCGGTGCCGGCGGGCATCTACGTGAACGTGATGCGTTCCGTGCCGCTGCTGCTGGTGATCTTCTGGTTCTACTTCCTGGTGCCCTACATCGCCGCCTGGATCGTGGGCTCGCCCACGCCGCTGCGGGTGGGGGCGTTCAACTCGGCGGTGGTCACGTTCACGCTGTTCGAGGCCGCGTACTTCTGCGAGATCATGCGCGCCGGCATCCAGTCGATCGCGCGCGGCCAGGTCTCGGCCAGCATGGCGCTGGGCCTGAACCACTGGCAGGGCATGCGCTACGTGATCCTGCCGCAGGCGATCCGCAACATGGTGCCGGCGCTGCTGACGCGGGTCATCATCCTGTTCCAGGACACCTCGCTGGTGTACGTGCTGTCGCTCACCGATTTCCTGGGCGCGGCGTCCAAGATCGGCCAGCGCGACGGCCGGCTGGTGGAACTCTATCTCTTCGTGGCGGTGGTGTATTTCGTGATCTGCTTCACGGCATCCCGTCTGGTCAAACGGCTGGAAAAGCGCGTCCGGGTGCTGCGCTAGGCGCCCAGGTTATCCACAGGTCCAACGATGCAACTCTCTTCGAAACCCCCGATGATCGAGATCAAGCAGGTCAGCAAGTGGTATGGCGATTTCCAGGTGCTGGATGATTGCAGCACCACCGTCGGCCGCGGCGAGGTGGTGGTGGTGTGCGGCCCCTCCGGCTCGGGCAAATCGACCTTGATCAAGACCGTGAACGCGCTCGAGCCCTTCCAGAAGGGCGAGATCGTGGTCAACGGCATCCAGGTGGGCGATCCGCGCACCAACCTGCCCAAGCTGCGTTCGGTGGCCGGCATGGTGTTCCAGCATTTCGAGCTGTTCCCGCACCTGTCGGTGACCGAGAACCTGTGCCTGGGCCAGCTCAAGGTGCTCAAGCGCGGCAAGGACGAGGCCCGCGCCCGCGCGCTGGCGCTGCTGGAGCGGGTCGGCCTGTCGGCGCACAAGGACAAGCACCCGGGCGAGCTGTCCGGCGGCCAGCAGCAGCGCGTGGCGATCGCCCGCGCCCTGTCGATGGACCCGGTGGTGATGCTGTTCGACGAGCCGACCTCGGCGCTGGACCCGGAGATGGTCAACGAGGTGCTGGACGTGATGACCGACCTGGCCGGCGAAGGCATGACCATGATGGTGGTGACCCACGAAATGGGGTTTGCCCGCCGCGTCGCCGACCGCGTGATCTTCATGGACGGCGGCAAGATCGTCGAAGACTGCCCGAAGGACGCGTTCTTCGGCGATGTCGAGGCGCGCGCCCCGCGCACGCGCCAGTTCCTTTCCAAAATTTTGCAGCACTGATAGCCATGAGCCAGCGGATCTCCGTCGACCCCTCCCACCCGCTCGTCGACCTGCGCAGCGACACGGTCACCCACCCCACCGCCGCCATGTACGAGCGCATGCGCACGGCGCCCATCGGCGACGATGGGCTGGACGGCGACCCCAGCGTGCGGGCGCTGGAAGCGCACGTGGCCGCGCGCCTGGGCAAGGAAGCCGGGCTGTTCGTGCCCAGCTGCACCATGGCCAACCTGCTGGCGGTGCTGGCGCAGACCCAGCGCAATGAGCAGGTGGTGCTGGAGTCGGCCGCGCACATGTACACATCCGAGCGCGGCGCCGCCACCTTCACCGGCTTGTTCTACCAGGGCGTGCCCGGCACCGACGGCGCGATGGACCTGAACCGCCTGGAAGACGCGATGCAATCGGGCGGCCACAAGCTCAAGACCTCGCTGGTGGCGATGGAGACCTCGCACAACAACGCCGGCGGCGCGGTGCTGCCGCTGGACCACATGCAGGCGGTGTACGGCATGGCGCAGACGGCCGGCGTGCCGGTGCACCTGGATGGCGCGCGCCTGTTCAACGCCGCGGTGGCGCTGGGCGTGGCGCCGGCCGAGATCACCCGCCATGCCGATACCGTGTCGCTATGCCTGTCCAAGGGCCTGAGCGCGCCGGTGGGCGCGGTGCTGACCGGTCCGCGCCAGGTGATGGCGCGGGCGCGGGTGCTGCGGCGCATGCTCGGCGGCACCCAGCGCCAGGCCGGCATCATGGCCGCGGCCGGGCTGGAAGGCGTGCAGACCATGGGCGACCGGCTGGTCGAGGACCATGCGCGCGCGCGTCGCCTGAGCGACGGCCTGAACCGCCTGGATCCGGTGCTGTCGGCCACGGTGCCGCAGACCAACATCGTGCAGGTCGAGACCGCCGACACCGGCATGACCAACGCGCACTGGGTCACGGCGCTGGAAGCGGCGGGCCTGCTGACGCGCCCGTGGGGCCGCACGCGGCTGCGCTGCGTGACCCACCGCCACATCGACGACGAGGACATCGACCGCGCCATCGAGGCCTTCAAAAAAGTGCTGGCAAGCCGCTGATCCGGCGTTTCACGGGGGCGGGCGATGCGATAATGCGGGATGTCCGCCGCTACCCAACTTTCCAAGAAAGATTATCTCTGCGCCCTGACGGTGGTGGTGATCTGGGGCCTGAACTTCGTCATCATGAAGATCGGCCTCAAGGGCCTTTCCCCCATGATGCTGGGCGCGCTGCGATTCGCGCTGGCCGCCTTCCCCCTGGTGCTGTTCGTGCGGCCGCCGCGCCTGCCATGGCAATGGATCGCCGCCTACGGGCTGGTGCAGGGGCTGGGCCAGTTCGGCCTGCTGTTCACGGCCCTCAAATTCGGCATGCCGGCGGGCATGGCCTCGCTGGTGATCCAGACCCAAGCCTTCTTCACGTTGCTGCTGGCCGCGCCGGTGCTGCGCGAACGCGCGCGGCCGCATCACTGGCTCGGGCTGGGCGTGGCCGCGCTGGGGTTGGCGGTGATCGCCGCCGGCCGCGGCGAGGGACCGGGCCAGATGACCATGCTGGGATTCGTGCTGACGCTGGGCGGCGCCGCGATGTGGGCGGTGTCGAACATCATCGTGCGCCTGGCCAGCCGCAAGTCGCCCGGCTACGACCCGTTCGCGTTCATCGCCTGGAGCAGCGCCGCGCCGGTGCTGCCGTTCCTGGGGCTGGCGGTGCTGGCCGACGGCTGGGACGCGGTGACGGGCATGATCCTGGGGATAGGCTGGGGCGAGGCGCTGTCGGTGTTGTACCTGGCGGTGCTGGCCACGCTGCTGGCCTATACCCTGTGGACGCAGCTGCTGACGCGCCATCCGGCCGCCAGGATCGCGCCGTTCTCGCTGCTGGTGCCGGTGGTGGGCCTGTGGGCGGCGTCGGCCGCCTTCGATGAGCGGCTGCAGCCGCTGCAATGGCTGGGCGCGGGCTGCGTGCTGGCCGGCCTGATCATCAACCAGGTCGGCGGGCGCTGGCTGCGCAACCGCTGATCCCGTCCCGCGCCGCGGGCCTGGCCCGCGGCATTCATCCTTGTCTCCACCCCGCTTTCGGATGAGCGGCGTAGGCCGTGGCGCGCTTCCTACAGCTGTTCGAAATGGGCATAACGCTTGTCGGTGTAGTCCCGGCGCGTGACCATTTCGACGACCTCGGCCCCGGGCGGGCCGCGCCGCAACCATTCCAGCATGTGATCGACCTGGTCGGGCGTGCCCTGCACCAGGGCCTCGACCGTGCCGTCCAGCATGTTCTGCACCCAGCCGCGGGCGCCCAGCAGGTGCGCGCGCCGCACCGCCGCATGGCGGTAGCCCACGCCCTGCACGGTGCCGCTGACGGTGACGTGGACGGTCTCGATATGGGTGTCTTGCATTGGTTTTCCTTCGGATGATGCGCCGCGGCGCGCCGGTGACCTAGGCGGTTCCGACTACAGCGGATGATCGATAGGCCCCTCGGGCATCGAAGCGATACGTTAGAGCACATGTCAAAACGTGCCAACGGGAACACCCGCAAGCAAAGCTTGGAGAAGCCATTATGGAAGAGACCAGTTTGTTGTCGGAAGCAGAAACAGCACGCTATCGGGACCAGGGCTACCTGGCCCTGCCGGACATGTGTCCGCAGGACGAGGTGGGCTATATCCGGCGCACGCTGCTGGAACTGTTCGCGAACAAGACGGGCTACAACGAGGGGGCGCAATACGATTTCATCAGTCGCGACGACCCGTCCAAGCCGGCCAAGTTTCCCAGTTTGCACGATCCGCGCCATTATGCCCCGGGCCTGCTGAAGACCGCCTATCACGAGCGCACGCTGGAGCTGGCGCGCCAACTGCTGGGCGAGGACGCCGCGCTGTACGGCGAACATGCGCTGCTCAAGCCGGCGCTGGTGGGGCCCGAGACGCCGTGGCACCAGGACGAGGCGTTCCGCTCGCCCGACTTCGTCTACAACGAGCTGAGCATCTGGCTGGCGCTGCAGCCGGCCACGCTGGAGAACGGCTGCATGCAGTTCATCCCGGGCTCCAACAAGAGCGAGGTGCTGGAGCATCGCTCGCCCGGCGGCGACAAGACGCTGCACCCGCTCGAGTGCTGCGCCGATTTCCCGCGCGACCAGGCGGTGGCCGAACCGCTGCAACCCGGCGGCTGCACCGTGCACGATGCGCGCACGCTGCATTTCACGGGCGCCAATACGTCGCCGCAGCCGCGGCTGGCGTACATCCTGATCTACAACACGCCGCCGGTCTACAAGCCGGGACGGCGCGAGTTTCCGTGGCTCGAAGGCCGCTGGACCGACAGCCAGACCCGCAAGAAGGAATGGCATCGCCGTGGCGGCCTGGCGGTGGACGTGCTGCGGCGCCTGCCGGGGGCGCGGCTGACCAGCCCGCGCTGGGTGGCGTGGGCCACGATCCGGGCGGTGACCAAGGTCTGGCCGCGCTAGCGGCGGAGTCAGCGGCCGCGTCGCCGTCGACGCAAATGCGGTCGCGATGAAGGGGGAACCGGGGCCGGCAAGGGGCGCTTGCCGGCCTCGGCGCGTATACTGGGCGGCGCCGCGGGGCCTTGCCGCCCGGCGTGAACGGCAAGTGTCTGGAGGACGCATGCGGGTTCGCGCGGGCCGGTCGCCGCGGGGTCGCGTCCCACTTTCCCCAGAAAAATAACCATGACCGCTAACCTCTCCACGATCACCTGCATCGAAGACCTGCGCGCGATTGCGCGCAAGCGCGTGCCGCGCATGTTCTACGACTACGCCGATTCGGGCGCCTGGACGGAAGGCACGTACCGCGCCAACGAAAGCGATTTCCAGAAGATCAAGCTGCGCCAGCGCGTGGCGGTGAACATGGAAGGCCGCTCGCTGCGCACGACACTGGTGGGCCAGGACGCGGTGATGCCGCTGGCGATTTCGCCGACGGGCCTGACCGGCATGCAGCATGCCGATGGCGAGATCCTGGCGGCCAAGGCGGCGGCCGATTTCGGCGTGCCGTTCACGCTGTCGACCATGAGCATCTGCTCGCTGGAAGACGTGGCGGCGGCCACTGGCAAGCCGTTCTGGTTCCAGCTCTACGTGATGCGCGACCGCGAGTTCGTCGGCGACCTGATCGACCGCGCCAAGGCGGCCGGCTGCTCGGCGCTGGTGCTGACGCTGGACCTGCAGATCCTGGGCCAGCGCCACAAGGACATCAAGAACGGCCTGTCGACGCCGCCCAAGCCGACCCTCCGCAATCTCATCAACCTGGCGACCAAGCCGCGCTGGTGCATGGGCATGCTGGGCACCAAGCGCCGCACGTTCGGCAACATCGTCGGCCACGCCAAGGGCGTGAGCGATCTGTCGTCGCTGTCGTCGTGGACGGCCGAGCAGTTCGATCCGCGCCTGAGCTGGGACGATGTGGAATGGATCAAGCAGCGCTGGGGCGGCAAGCTGATCATCAAGGGCATCCTGGATGTCGAGGATGCGCAGCTGGCGGCCAACAGCGGCGCCGATGCGCTGATCGTCAGCAACCACGGCGGACGCCAGCTGGATGGCGCGATGTCGTCGATCGCGGCGCTGCCGTCGATCGCGGATGCGGTGGGGTCGAAGATCGAAGTGTGGATGGATGGCGGCGTGCGCTCGGGGCAGGACATCCTCAAGGCGGTGGCGCTGGGGGCGCGCGGAGCGATGATCGGGCGGGCCTTCCTGTACGGGTTGGGGGCATACGGTCAGGCGGGCGTGACTCGCGTGCTGGAGATCCTTTACAAGGAAATGGATACGACGATGGCGCTTTGCGGGCGGCGCAATATCGACGTCGGGGATCGGAGTATTTTGTTGCCGGGGACTTATCCGGTCTGAAGGTTTCTCTGATCGGCTGGAAGCCGGTGGGTCGCTGTGGCGGCTTGCCGGCTTTTTTGTTTTTTGCTTGCGGGTTTTTGCTCGCGAGTCTTTCTTCGTAGGTCGGCCGGCGCGGCGAGGGGTGTGGCGCTGCGGGTTTATTCCCGGTTGCCGGTGCCGAGGAATTGGCTGGGGCGCCTTAGCGCCGGGTCGAACGGGTTGAGTTGGGCGCTGATGCCGGCGGCTTCGCGGCGCAGGATTTCGACGATGAGGGGGAGGCGTTCGTCGCTGATGCGTTCGACGGGGGCGGCGATGCTGAGGGCGGCGACGGTGACGCCGTTGGGGTCGTGCACGGGGACGGCGAGGCCGGCGATGTTGGGGAAGATGCCCTGGCCCTTGCTGCGGGCGTATTGGAGTTCCTGGCATTCCTTGATGCCGGCGCGCATCGAGATTTCGTCGACGAAGCCGAGATGGTGCAGGCGCGGGATGTTGAAGCGCAGGACTTCTTCGCGTTCGGCCTCGGGCAGGTTGGCCAGCAGCAGCAGGCCGCCCTGGCCCAGGCCGAGCGGGACGCGGCCGCCGATGTCGCCGGTGTGCGAGCGCACCGGGAAGGCGCCGTCGATGCGGTCCAGGCAGACGGCGTCGAAGCCGCTGCGCACCAGCAGGAAGATGGTGTCGTTGAGCATGCCGCTCAGGCGCAGCATGACGGGGCGGTAGATCGAACGCAGGGTCGATTGGTGGTTGCCGGCGGCGGCGGCCAGGGAGAAGAAGGCGACGCTGAGCTGGTAGCCCTTGCTCTGGGCGGGTTGTTCGACCATGCCTTCCTGGACCAGGCCCTGCAGCACGCGGTGCACGGTGGCCTGGGCCTGGCCGGTGCGGGCGGCGATGTCGGTCAGGCGCAGTTTTTCGCCCTTGGCGTCGGACAGGACGCGCAGCACGGCGAAGGCGCGTTGCAGGACGCCCTGGGCGCCGGCGTCGTCGGCGGCTTCTGATTTCTTCATTGTTCAATTCCGATAATCAAAATATACGGCTGTATTTTTATCAGAAAATTCAGTTATACGGAAATAATAAGAAGAAAATTCGATTCTTCGGAAAACCCTAATTGACCGGCCTTTTCGGCGACTCCTAGACTGCCCTGCATCGATTGCACCGCGGGGCCGGCCCCGCGCAGCGCTCCTCACCGGGCACGGGGTTTGGAATATGTCATTTCTGCGGTTGGACAACGTCTCCAAGAATTACGGCGACCTGCGGGTCGTCTCGGATCTGAACCTGGCGGTCGAGAAAGGGGAATTCGTGTCCTTGCTGGGGCCGTCGGGCTGCGGCAAGACCACCACGCTGCAGATGATCGCGGGCTTTGCCGACGTGACGCGCGGCAGCATCACGCTCGACGGCCGCGACATCACCCGTGCCAAGCCGAACACGCGCGGGCTGGGCATCGTGTTCCAGAGCTATGCGCTGTTTCCGCACCTGACGGTGGCGGACAACGTGGCGTTCGGGCTGAAGATGCGCAAGGTCGAGCGCGCCGAGCGCCAGGCGCGGGTGCGCGAGGCGCTGGCGCTGGTGAAGCTGGACAAGCATGCCGACCGCTTTCCGCGCGAGCTGTCGGGCGGGCAGCGCCAGCGGGTGGCGCTGGCGCGCGCGCTGGTGATCCGGCCGCCGGTGCTGTTGCTGGACGAACCGTTGTCGAACCTGGACGCCAAGCTGCGCGAGGACATGCAGTTCGAGCTGCGCAGCATCCAGAAGCAGATCGGCACCACCACCGTGATGGTGACGCACGACCAGGCCGAGGCGCTGTCGATCAGCGACCGCGTGGTGGTGATGCAGGACGGCCGCGCCACGCAGGTGGACGCGCCCTACCGCATGTACGAGCATCCGCAGAGCGAATTCATCTCGCGCTTCGTCGGCAAGACCAACCTGCTGCCGGGCCGCGTGACGCGCTGCGGCGCGCAGGCCGAGGTGGAGACCGGCGCGCTGCGCGTGCTGGTCGACGGCGCGGGCCTGCGTCATGGCGACAGCGTGCAGCTGTCGCTGCGGCCGGAGAAGCTGGTGCCGGTGCCGGCCGGCCAGGGCAAGCTGTCCTGTGTGGTCAGCACGCGCTACTTCCTGGGCAGCCAGTGGATGTACGGGCTGGATTCGCCGGTGGGGGCGCTGACGGTGCTGACGCCCAACGACGGCCGCCGGCCGCACGATGATGGCGACCAGATCGGCCTGGACTGGGCCGAAGGCGTGCTTCGCGTGCTGCCCGTGGCGGCGGTTGCCGAAGAGGCCTGACATGGCGACGCTGACCCAACCCGGCGCCGTCCGCGCGCCCAAGCCGCGCACCGACGGCCTGCTGGCCATTCTCGGTTCGATCCCGCTGGCGATCGTGTTCCTGACGTTGGTGCTGACGCCGCTGGCGTTGACGCTGGTGCTGTCGTTCCGACCGTTCGACTACAGCGCGGGCATCCTGCCCGGGCACACCTTCGAACACTACCTGGCGGTGGTGACCGACGGCTATTTCCTGGAGATCTTCTGGCGCACGTTCTGGATCGCGGGCGTGACCACGCTGATCTGCGTGCTGATCGGCGCGCCCGAGGCCTACATCCTGTCGCGCATGGGCAAGCCGTGGCGCTCGATCTTCCTGCTGGTGGTGCTGTCGCCGCTGCTGATCTCGCTGGTGGTGCGCGCCTTCGGCTGGAGCATGCTGCTGGGGCCGGGCGGGGCCATTGGCCGCGCGGCCGCGGCGCTGGGCCTGGGACCGCTGCTGTACACGCCCACCGCCGTCATCATCGGCCTGGTGCACGTGATGCTGCCGTTCATGGTGATTCCGGTGTGGACCTCGCTGCAGAAGCTGGACCCGACCGTGGAGCACGCGGCGCTGTCGCTCAATGCGTCGCGCTTCCAGACGCTGCTGCGCATCGTGCTGCCGCAGGCCATGCCGGGCATCCTGTCGGGCAGCCTGATCGTGTTCGGGCTGTCGGCCAGTTCGTTCGCGATTCCCGCGCTGCTGGGCGGACGCCGCCTGAAGATGGTGGCCACGGTGGTCTACGACGAATTCCTGACCGAATTGAACTGGCCGCTGGGCGCGGCCATCGCCATCGTGCTGCTGGTGGTCAACGTCATCATCATGATGGCGTACAACCGCGTGGTGGAACGTTCCTACCGGCGCAGCCTGGGTTGAGCGAGGACAGCGATCATGCAGAAGAACGGTCCTTTCGCATTGGCCTTCAATGCCCTGGTGGTGACGTTCGTGCTGGCGCCGCTGGCCATCGTGTGCCTGGTGGCGTTCACGCCCGAGTCGACGCTGACGGTGCCGACCACGCAGTTCTCGCTGCGCTGGTTCCACGCGGTGTTCGAGCATCCCAATTTCATGCAGGCGTTCAAGAACAGCCTGTGGCTGGCGTTCCTGTCGGCCAGCATCGCCGTGTGCCTGGCGGTGCCGGCGGCCATCGCCATCACGCGCTACCGCTTTCCCGGGCGCGATGCGCTCAACGGCCTGTTCCTGTCGCCGCTGATGATTCCGCACCTGGTGCTGGGCGTGGCGCTGCTGCGCTTTTTCGCGCTGATGGGCACCACCGGCAGCTTCGGCTGGCTGGTGTTCAGCCACGTGGTGGTGATCACGCCCTACGTGATGCGGCTGGTGATCGGCGCGCTGGTGGGCTTTGACCGCTCGGTCGAGCATGCCGCGCTGTCGCTGGGCGCGAGCCGCGCCACGGTGTTCTTCCAGGTGACGCTGCCGCTCATCATTCCGGGCGTGTCGGGCGGCTGGCTGCTGGCCTTCATCAACAGTTTCGACGAGCTGACCATGTCGGTGTTCATCACCGCGCCGTCGACCATCACGCTGCCGGTGCGCATGTACATGTACGCCACCGAGTCGATCGACCCGATGATGGCCGCCGTGTCGGCGCTGGTGATCGGCCTGACCGCGGCGACCATGCTGCTGCTGGATCGCGTCTACGGGCTGGACCGCGTGCTGGTGGGACAGAAATGAAGCGCAAGCCGGGTACGCAACGGGAGACCCCGCCATCATGGCAATACTGAAACGCCTGGCCGAAACGGCCCGGCCCGCCGTCGCCTTCACGCTGGACGGCAAACCCTGCACCGCGCTGGCCGGCGATACCGTGCTGACGGCGGTGCTGACGCAGGCCGAGCGCCTGCGCCTGTCGGAATTCGGCGGCGGGCCGCGCGCCGGCTTCTGCATGATGGGCGCCTGCCAGGACTGCTGGATGCAGCGCGAGGATGGCACGCGTCTGCGCGCCTGTTCCACCTACATCGAAGCGGGCATGCGCCTGCGCAGCGCGCCGCTGCGCGCCGAGCAGGTGCCGGGCACGCTGGCGGCGGAGGGCGACGCATCATGAACCTGATCCTGCCCGTGATCGTGGGCGCCGGCCCCGCCGGCATTCGCGCCGCGCAGACGCTGGCGGCCCAGGGCCTGCGGCCGGTGGTGCTGGACGAGGCGCCGCGCGCCGGCGGCCAGATCTACCGCCAGCCGCCGCCCGGCTTCGCGCGGACCAAGGCGGCGCTGTATGGCTTCGAGCACCGCAAGGCCGATGCGCTGCACCGCAAGATGGACGAGCTGGCGCCGCAACTGGATTACCGGCCCGGCAGCCTGGTGTGGAACGCCGAAGGCAAGACGCTCGATGTGCTGCGCGACGGCAAGAGCGCGCCCGTGCCCTACACCCACTTGATCCTGGCCACCGGCGCCACCGATCGCGTGCTGCCGTTCCCGGGCTGGCTGACGCCGGGCGTGTACACCCTGGGCGGTTCGCAGGTGGCGTTGAAGCACCAGGGCTGCGCCATCGGCGAGCGCGTCGCGTTCATGGGCACTGGTCCCCTGCTCTATCTGGTCGCCTACCAGTACGCCAAGGCCGGCGCCCGCGTTGTGGCGGTGCTGGATACCTCGCGCTTCGCCGACCGCCTGGCGGCGTTGCCCGGCATGCTGCGCGCGCCGGGCCTGCTGGCCAAGGGGCTGTACTACATGGCCTGGCTGCGCGCGCATGGCGTGCCCATGGCCAGCGGCGTGCGGCCGGTGCGGGTCGAGGGCGAAGCGCGCGTCACCGGGCTGCTCTACCGCCAGGGAGCGCGGCAGCGGCGGGTGGATTGCGACGCGTTGGGCTATGGCTTGTCGCTGCGTTCCGAAACGCAGCTGGCCAGCCTGGTGGGCTGCCAGTTCGCCTTCAATGTCCGCGACCGTGGCTGGACGCCGCGCCTGGACGCGGCCGGGCGCAGCAGCGTGGCCGGCGTGTACGTGGCCGGCGACGGCGCGGGCATCGGCGGCGCCGACGCGGCCGAGCTGGCCGGCGAGCGCGCCGCGCTGGCCCTGCTGGAAGATGCGGGGCATGCGCAGCCGGCGCAGCGGGCGCGCCAGCTCGAAGCCCGCCTGGCCGCCAACGGCCGCGTGCGCGACGCGCTGGAGCGAGCCTTTCCGTTTCCCGAGGATTGGGCCGCCGACATCGCCGACGACACCGTGGTGTGCCGCTGCGAGGAAGTCACCGCGGGCACGCTGCGCGCGGCGGTCCACGGCACCGGCGCGCACGAACTGAACCGCCTGAAGGCGCTGACGCGCGTCGGCATGGGCCGCTGCCAGGGCCGCATGTGCGGCGCCGGCGCGGCCGAAGTGCTGGCGCACGCCTGCGGCGCCGGACCCGACGCGGTCGGCCGCCTGCGCGGCCAGCCGCCGGTCAAGCCCATTCCCGTGGATATCGTCTGCCAGGATCGTTCCGCAAAGGCCGCGCCATGACCGAACGCATCGACACCGAAGTCGCCATTCTCGGCGGCGGCATCGTCGGCGGCAGCGCCGCGCTGTTCCTGCGCCGGCTGGGCGTGCCGGTGGTGCTGCTGGAGGCCGCGCTGTGCGGCGCCCGCGCCAGCGGCGTCAACTACGGCGGCGTGCGCCGCCAGGGCCGCGGCCTGGAGCAGATGCCGCTGGCGCGCCGCGCGCATGAACTCTGGGGCCAGCTGCCGCAGCTGATCGGCATCGACGGCGAATACGTGCGCTCGGGGCACCTGAAGCTGGCTTGTTCCGACGCGGATCTGCAGGCCCTGCATGCCTACCGCGCGCAGACCCGCGGCTTCGGCATGAACCTGGAAATGCTGGACCGCGCCGCGCTGGCGCGGCGTTTCGGCTGGCTGGGCGCGCACGTGGTGGGCGGCTCGTTCTGTCCCGAGGACGGCCACGCCAACCCGCGCCTGGTGTCGCCCGCCTTCGGCCGCGCCGCCCGTGCGCTGGGCGCCGACGTGCGCGAAGGCACTACCGTCACGCAGGCCATCCACGACGGCGAGCGTTTCGTGCTGCGCGCCGGCGACGCGCTGGAGGTGCGCGCGCGCTTCCTGCTCAATTGCGCCGGGGCCTGGGCCGGGCGCTTCGCGCAGGACTTCGGCGAGACCGTGCCGGAGACCGCGATCCATCCGTTGATGATGGTGACCGAGCCGCTGCCGCTGTTCATGGACGTCAGCCTGGGCATGCAGGGCGGCGGCATCTACGCGCGCCAGGTGGCGCGCGGCAACTGCGTCATCGGCGGCGGCCGCGCCGTGTCTTCCGGCCCCGATCTTGCCCGTCCCGGCCGCGAGGCGCTGGGCACCTTGATGGCCAATGCCGAACGCCTGCTGCCGCCGCTGCGCGGCGCGCAGGTCATCCGCTTCTGGACCGGGGTGGAGGGCAACATGCCCGATCACAACCCGGTGCTGGGCCCCAGCGCCACCGTGCCGGGCCTGTTCCATGCCTTCGGCCTGTCGGGCGCGGGCTTCCAGATCGGCCCGGCCGTGGGCGAAGTGCTTTCCGAACTGGTCGTAAACGGCCGGTCTTCCATTCCCATCGACGCCTTCGGCATCGGACGATACACGGGGGCCGCTCACGGCGCCGTGCCTCGGTTGGGGCCTGTTCGTGAGCAAACGCTGGAGTCACCATGATGCACAAGAAACAGGGCGTTCGCCGCCCGTCCAAGGGGAAGTGGCTGCTGGGCCTGGCGCTGGCCGCGCTGTCGGCGGGCGCCATGGCGCAGCAGAAGACGCTGTACGTCGGCATGAACGGCGGCGACATGGAGCGCGCCTTCACGCAGTACGTGTTCCCGGATTTCGAGAAGGCCAACAATGTCAAGATCGTGGTGGTGCCCGGCACCTCCACCGACGTGCTGGCCAAGGCCCAGGCTTTCAAGGACAAGCCGCAGATGCACGTCATGTTCCTGGACGACGGCATCATGGCGCGCGCCATTTCCATGGGCCTGTGCGAGCCGCTCAACGACGATCCGGTGCTCAAGGACCTGTACCCGACCGCCGTCATGAAGGACCGCATGGCCGCCGGCATCGACATCGGCATGACCGGCCTGGGCTACAACACCCGCCTGTTCAAGGAGAAAGGCTGGGCCGCGCCGACCTCGTGGATGGACCTGGCCGATCCCAAGTTCAAGGGCAAGGTGGTGTTCCAGTCGGCCTCGGGCAGCACCTTCGGCCTGCACGGCTTCCTGATGTTCAATCGCATCCAGGGCGGCAATGACCAGAACACCGAGCCCGGCTTCAAGCAGTGGCCGTCCACCATCGGCCCCAACGTGCTGGAATACATCCCCAACTCGGCCAAGCTGGCCGAGATGATCCAGTCCAACGAAGCCGCCATCTTCCCGCTGACGCCCACCGCCATCGCCCGCCTGAAGAAGCGCGACATCCCCGTGGAATACGCCCAACCCAAGGAAGGCTCGGTGATCCTGATGGTGGCCGAGTGCGTCATCGCCAAGAACAGCGAGCCGGAACTGGCGCAGAAGCTGGCGCTGTACCTGCTGTCGCCGCAGGCCCAGGCCAAGGCACTGGAAATGGGCGGCCATTTCCCGTCCAATAAGAACGTTCAACCGCCGGCCGGCAGCGAAGAGGCGCTCAAGCGCTTCCAGGGTTACATGGCCAACGCCAAGATCCTGGACTGGGACCAGATCAACGCCACCCGTCCCGCCTTCAACGCGCGCTGGAACCGCACGGTCGAACGCTGAGGACAGGCGCGCCTTGCCGTCCGCGACGCTGCGCGCGTCGCGGACGGCAAGGCGCCGATCACACCCAGGGCGCGCGCGCCCTTAACGGAGTAGGCGAGGCATGCGGCTCATCATCAGGTCTGGCGGCGAATCGGCCATGGCGGAATGGCGCGAACAATTCAGGGTCCACGCGCCCGATCTGGAGATCGTCAGCTGGTTCGACGACGTCGACCCCGCCTCGATCGACTACGCCCTGGTGTGGGCGCCCGACCACGGCCGCCTGGCCACCTTCCCCAACCTCAAGCTCATCATCAGCGCCGGCGCCGGCGTCGACCACATCGTCTCGGACTCCGCCTGGCCGCGCCACCTGCGCATCGCCCGCATGGTCACCCCGCGCACCGAAACCGAGATGGCCGAGTTCGTGCTGACCAGCGCCCTGATGCTGACCCGCGACCTCAAACGCGCCATCGACCAGCAGGCGCGCCGCCACTGGGAGCTGTACGACTCGCTGCGCGTGGCCGCCGACGTGCGCGTCGGCATCATGGGCCTGGGCCACCTCGGCATCGCCGCCGCCCGCCTGCTGGCCAAAGTCGGTTTCCCCGTCAGCGGCTGGTCGCGCGGCGCCACCACCTTGCCCGACGGCCTGCCGTCCTACGCCGGCCCCGAACAGTTCCCCGAATTCCTGTCCCGGACCGACCTGCTGGTCTGCCTGCTGCCCGCCACCGAGGCCACCCGCGGCATCCTCAACCGCGACACCTTCGCCCACCTCCCCCGCGGCGCCAGCCTCATCAACGCCGGCCGCGGCTCCCACATGGTCACCCAGGACGTCCTCGACGCCCTCGACAGCGGCCACTTGCACCAGGCCTTGCTCGACGTCTTCGACCCCGAACCCCTGCCCCCCGAGTCCCCCCTCTGGACCCACCCCCAAATCATCATCACCCCCCACTGCGCCGCCATCCCCGACCGCC
>NZ_CYTY01000029.1:59468-89682 GCF_001298995.1 Achromobacter sp. 2789STDY5608615 | reverse complement strand
GGGGTCGGTGGGGGATGGCGGGGCGTGTAGATGCGCCCGAGGGAATCTGAAGGAACAGCCGAAGGCTGTGACGAAGATGACGAAGGGCAAGTCCGGAGCGAACGCTCCGGACCGCAATCGTAGCCCCGCCATCCCCCACCGACCCCGCCACGCGCGCCTTAAGAACCCACCCCGCAACAGCAACCCACCCCACTCACCCCCGCGCCCGCAACCAATCCTCCAAATCATTAGCCGGCAACGGCGGCGAAAACAAAAACCCCTGCCCCGCCGCACACCCCTGCTCGATCAAGAAGCGCCGCTGTTCCTCGTTCTCGATCCCCTCGGCCACCACCGGCAGGCTGAGACTCTCCCCGATGCGGATGACGGCGCTGGTCAGCGCCCGCGCCGCGTCGTCGTTCTCCAGCCCCTGGACGAAACTGCGGTCCAGCTTCAGTTCGTCCACGATCAGGCGGCGCAAGTGGCCCAGGCTGGAATAGCCCGTGCCGAAATCGTCCATCGACAGGCGCACGCCCAGGCGGTGCAGCTCCGCGATCGTGCGCAGCGTGCCCGCCGTGGCGTCCAGCACCACGCCTTCCGTGATTTCCAGCATCAGGTCCGACGCCGCCAGCCCGAACTCGGCCAGCGTCGCGGCGATCATGCGCGGCAGGTTCAGGTTGTGGAAATTGGTGGCCGACAGGTTCACCGACACCGACGGCACGCGCAGGCCGTTGTTGCGCCAGATGGAGAGCTGCGAGCAGGCCTCGCGCACCGCCCAGTCGCCCAGGTCGCCGATCAGGCCGCATTCCTCGGCCAGCGGCACGAAGCGCGCCGGCGAGATGTCGCCCAGCGTCGGGTGGCGCCAGCGGGCCAGCGCCTCGACGCCGTACAGGCTGCCGTTCTTCAGGCCCACCTGCGGCTGGTAGTGCAGCCGCAACGCGCGACCTTCCAGCGCGTCGCGCAGCGCCGCCTCCAGCGCCAGGCGTTCCTGCGCCTGGCGGTTCATCTCGGCACTGAAGAACGAGATGCGGTTGCGGCCCGCCGTCTTGGCCTGGTACATGGCCATGTCGGCATGGCGCAGCAGCGTGTCCATGTCGCGGCCGTTCTCGGGGAACACGCTGATGCCGATGCTCACCGACGGATTGAGCGTGATGCCGCCCACCACGAACGGCTGCGCCAGCGACACCAGGATGTGCTCGGCGGCGGCGGTCAGGCGGCCATGCTCGAAATCGGGCATCAGCATCACGAACTCGTCGCCCGACAGGCGGCCGACGATGTCGGTGGCGCGCGCCAGGCGCCGCAGGCGCTGGGCGATGTCGCGCAGCAGCGCGTCGCCGATGGGGTGGCCGAGCGTGTCGTTGACCTGCTTGAAGCGGTCCAGGTCCAGGAACAGCACCGCCACGCGCTTGCGCTCGGGCTCGGCGCGGGCGATGGCCTGCTCGGCCTGGGCCAGCAGCAGGTTGCGGTTCGGCAGGCCGGTCAGCTCGTCGTAGAACGCCAGCTGGCGGATGCGGGCGCGGGCCTCTTCGCGTTCCAGCGCCAGCGCGCACAGGTACACGCAGACGTCCACCAGGCGGTGGTGGAAGTCGTCCGGCAGGCGGCGTTCGCGGAAGTAGAAACCGAAGGTGCCGATGACGCGGCCGTCGCTCGACTTGATCGGCGAGGACCAGCAGGCCTTGATATCGTCCGGCAGCGGCAGATGGCGGTAGTCATCCCACAGCGGATCGGTGGCGATGTCGGGCACGATCACCGGCCGCCCGAGGAAAGCCGCGGTGCCGCAGGCGCCCACCTGAGGGCCGATGGCCATGCCGTCCAATGCTTCGTTATAGGCCGGCGGCATGCTCGGCGAAGCCAGCGTCCGCAGCTTGCCGGCCTCGTCCACCCGCAGCACCGTGGCCGCGACTTCGGGCGCCAGGCGCTCGACCTCGCGGCACACCATGTTCATCACTTCCACCACCGAGGCTTCGTTGACCATGGCCTGCAGCACGCGGCGCTGCAGCACCTCATGCACCTTGGTGGGGGTGATGTCGGTCAGCACGTCGACGATGTTGACCAGCGAACCGCGCTCGTCGAACACCGAGTTGGCCATGACCGACACCCACAGCGGCTTGCCGCTGCGGTCGTAGACCAGCACGTCCTTGTGATAGCCCTCGCGGCAGGCGATGCGGCGGTCCAGCTCCTCGCGGGTGCCGCCGTCGTGGCGGGTGCCGGCCAGCAGTTCGCCGAGCTCCTGCTCCAGCGCGTCGGCGCGCGAGAAGCCCAGCATGCGCTGGAAGCTGTCGTTGACGTAGACGATGCGGCCGTCGCGGCCGGACACGGCCACGGCGTTGCCGGTTTCGTTGATGCCCAGCAGCAGCAGGCGGACTTCCTCCTGGCGCTCGGCGTCGGCGATCGACTTGCGCGAGATCACCGCGATGCGGCGCACTTCGCCGCTTTCGTCGCGCATCGGCAGGTAGGTCGCCTCGATCCACAGCGACGCGCCGCTCTGCTTGCGGTAGCGGCAGGTGCCGGAAAGACCTCGCCGCGGCGCAGCCGCGCCCAGATATGTTCGGCGCTGGCGATGCCCTTGCCTTCGTCCATGCTGTCGCACAGCAGGTCGTGGCGCAGCCCGGCGATGTCGGCGCGGGCATAGCCCAGCGCGGCCAGGAAGTTGTCGTTGGCGTTGATGAGAGCGCCGGCGGCATCGAAATCGAACAGCAGCAGTGCCCGGTCCATCGACGCCAGATAGTTGCTCACCTGCCACGCGGCGCCCTGCGGGGCCGCGCTCGAACCGCCTGGATGAGAATCAAGCATAAGGGGCTCCATACCGGAAGAACAACGATTCCGGGTTCATTTCAGGGCCGGGGGAAGCCAAGTGCGACGCGGTCGCGTCCGTCCTGTTTGGCCAGGTACAACGCCTGGTCCGCCCGGCTGAGCGTTTCTGAAAAGGTTTCTCCGAGCTGGTGACAGGCCATGCCGATACTGACGGTCAGGCGCAACACATCGGCGCCGACATCGATGGCCAGGCCGCGCACCGCGCCGACCAGCCGGTCCATCACGCCCTGCGCCGTTTCCGGCGGGGTCGCGGGCAGCAGCACGAGGAATTCCTCGCCGCCCCAGCGGCCGCACAGATCGTATTCGCGCACGCTGCGGCGCATGGCGCCGGCCAGCTCGACCAGGGCGCGGTCGCCAATCTCGTGGCCGTAGCGATCGTTGACCGACTTGAAATGGTCGACGTCGAGCATGGCCACCACGAAAGCCTGGCCGCCACGGGCGGCGCGCTGGACTTCCTGCTTGATCATTTCCATCAGGGCGCGGCGGTTGAGCAGGCCCGTCAGGGGATCGCGGCGCGAGGTTTCCTCCAGCGTGGCGTTCAGGTCGCGCATCATGCTCTGATAGTGGTCGGAGATGCGCGCGATGCGCGCCAGCCGCCGCAGCTGCCGGTCGAATTGCTCGCACAGGCCCATTTCGCGCTGGTGCGCCATGGACTGGTAGGCATCCGACAAGTGCGTGACGCGCTCGATCCGCGCCATCTGTTCCGCCGTGTGCCGCCACAGATCCTGCAACGCCTCGCGCAACGGATGCCCGGCATAGGCCGGATCCGCCAGCAAGCCGACGATGCGGTCATCCAGCTCGGCGTTGCCGGCCTTCATTGGCGGCCGACGACGGAGAACGGGAAGGAGCAGTCTTCCTTGAATTCCTCGGCCAGCTCGCCGACGCGCTCGTTGCGCATGTCGTAGAACCAGGTGACGCTGACGCTGCGGCCCTTGCCGTGGGCGGCCTCCAGCACATCGAAGATGTCCATGACGGACTTGATGCTGCTGGTGTTCAGATAGAGCAGTTCGAGTTCCAGGTTCAGCGGCGCGGCGCTGCCGAGCAGGTAGGCCTCGACCCACTCGATCACCGGGCCGAACAGCTCGAACGAATTCTCGGGGTAGGAGTCGCCGCGCATCGCCAGCACGCCGGCGGCGGCGTCCGCGGTGATGGCGGGCGTGGACTGGGTCCCCGCGATATTCAGGTCTTTCATCAGTAACTCCGAAAAGGGTCTAAGGCTCAGGGGCGGCGGTCAGATCACGACGCTCAGGCTGAAGAACGCCTGGCCCTCGCCCGCGGCGGGCGTCAGGCTGGCCTCCAGCGGCGCGCCGGCCCGACGCGCGATATCGATCAGTCCCAGGCCGGCGCCCGAGGCCACGCCGGGGGTGCGCGGCTTGTGCAGCTGGGTCTTGTATTCCGCCTTCAGGGCGGCCTTGTCCAGCGCGGCCAGCTGCTGGATGCGGGCCACCAGGCTGCGGCCATCCTCGGCCTTGACCAGGTTGCCGGCCGACACCACGTAGCGGCTCTCGTCGCGGCGCCCGATGACCACGGTGGCGGCGGCGTCCGTGTCGCCGTTCTGCGCGGCGTACTGGCGGATGTTCTGGATCATCTCGATGTACACCGAGAACACGTCCATGGCCTCCGCCGGCCGGGCATGCTCGGCGTTCAGGTAATTCTTCAGCGCATTGCCGATTTCCTCGATCAGGCTGCGGGAGATCGGCCCGTTGAAGCACAACAGCGTGCGATTCTGGTCGAACCGCTCGCCCAATGCGTAGAGATCGGAGGCATTCATGGGAGTTACCGCCCTGATAACGATTATTCGAAACGGAAAGACAGCAAGGTAATGTCGTCGCGCTGCGGCCGTTCGCCCTGGTAACGAGCCAGGGCCTCGGTAAACGCGGCCGCCTGGTCAGTTAACGGCTGCCGCGCGTGTCTCTTGAGCATTTCGGCGAAACGCGTGTTGCCAAAGCCGAAACCGTGCTCGCCGCCGGCCTGGTCCAGGAAGCCGTCGGTCGCCAGGTAGTAGGTCCAGCCCGGCTCCATGCGCAACTCGATGTTCTGGTAGGCCCCGGTCCGCTTGTCGCCCAGCGCGCGCTTGCCCCCGGGCACTTCGCGCAGGGTTTCGCCGTCGCTGGCAAACAGGCTGATCTTGGCGCCGGCATACCGCAACATGCCGGACTGGCGGTCAATATATACCAGCCCCGCGTCGGTATTTGTCGCGAGGGCCCGCGGCAGTTGCGCATCGGCAAGCATGGCGCGGATGGCGCTGTCGGTGCGGGCCAGGATCCCGGCGGGGTCGGCCGGGCCGGCCTCGGTGATGGCCAGGTCGATGGCGGCGCGCGCCAGCATGGTCATCAGGGCGCCCGGCACGCCGTGGCCGGCGCAGTCCATGATGCCCAGCAGGCAGTTGGGGCCGTCCGAGCGGAACACGTAGAAGTCGCCGCCGACCACGTCGCGCGGCTTCCACAGCACGAAGTGATGGGCGCCGAGCGACTGGGTCAGCTGGCGGTCCGGCAGGATGGCGCGCTGGATCAGGCTGGCGTAGTCGATCGAATCGCCGATCTTCTTGTGCGCCGCCGCCATGGCGCGGTTGGCGTCCTCCAGCTCGGAGGTGCGCTCGCGCACCTTGCTTTCGAGTTCGGCGGTGTGCTGGCGCACCTTGTCGGCCATGACGCCGAAGGCGCGGCTCAGGTCGCCGATCTCGTCCTGGCCGCCCGGCGGCAGGCGCACGTCGTAGCTGCCGTTGGCGATGGCGCGGGCCGACTGCTGCAGGCGGCGCAGCGGCCGCAGCATCAGGCGCTCGATGGCGTAGCCGAAGCACAGCAGCAGGGCCGCGAACAGCAGCACCAGGCCGATCGCGGCCGGCCACAGCCAGTCGGTATCGAGCACCCGGGCGGCGCCCAGGTCCACCACCGTCAGCACGTGCCAGTGCAGCTCGGGCATGTAGGCCACCGACACCAGCTGGCGCACGCCGTCGATCGCGACCCAGGCGGTCTGCACCGATTGCGGGTCGGCCTGGGCGGCGTGCAGCGCCGAACGCAGCTCGTCGCGGCCGCTGCCGGGGTCGAGCAGGTTGAACACCATGCCGCGGCCGTTGGCGCCGCTGGCCCCCGAGTTGTAGGCGATCAGCGTCGGATCCATGTGCGCCTGGATCGCCCCCTCCTCGTCGACGATGATGGGGGTGACGCCCGGCTGGCCGCTGTTGACGAAGTCGCGCAGGAAGCCGCCCACGTCCAGGCCGGCGCCGGTCAGGCCGATGACCTTGTCGCCGTCGCGCACCTGCACGTTGATCCAGACCCGCGTGGTCTTGAGCTTGAGGTCCGGATTGACGTTGATGTTGTAACGCGCGCTCGCCTTGAGCGAGTTGTAGAACCAGCCATCGTCGGCCGCCTCGCGGCTGAGCGTATAGCGCGGCGCTTCCGACAGCGGCTGGTCATCGTTGAAGTAATAGTGGCCGGTGGCGGCGCTGGCGATGAAATAGGCGCGGCCCAGCAGGTCGCGGCGGTAGCCGTCGGCCTCGCGGAAGAACAGCTCGCGCGCGGCCGGATCGGCTTCGTTGCGCAGCCAGCGGCGCGTCACCTCGCTGTCGGCCAGCCGCTGCGACAGCGCCAGCTCGCGCGACACCGGCGCCAGGATGCGCTGGCGGTTCAATTGCGTGAAGTTGTCGGCGAAAGCGCGCCCGAAGTGGTCGCGGACCCCGTCCAGCACCTGCCAGCCTATCAGCGCGGCCGGCGCCAGGGCGACCAGGCACGCCAGCAACAGCGCCATCAATGATTTTTTGCGCAAACCCCATTTCGCCATGCGAAGTCTTCCCTGACAGCTTGATAAGACGTGACGCATCCACGCGGTACGCACGGCGCGCTAAGTGTAGAGAACCACGAGATGAATTGAAACAGGCGTAAACACGCGGATTTGCCAAAGGTCAGCCTATTTCAGGCCCTGCCCCGCAAACCGCGCGTTTGTTGCGTTTTATATCGAAAGAAAGGCCGCGCTCCGCGCCGGGATTGCGGCTTTCGCGCTACACGCCCAGGTAGCGCTCCCACAATCCGCGGTCGGCATCGAGCGCCGCGGAGTCGCCGGTCCAGACCACCTTGCCGCGTTCCAGGATGACATGGCGGTCGGCCAGGCTCAGCAGGCGCTCGACGTACTTGTCGATCACCAGGATGGTCTGGCCGGCCTGGCGCAGGCGCGCCAGGCAGCTCCAGATCTCCTCGCGGATCTTGGGCGCCAGGCCCTCGGTGGCCTCGTCCAGGATCAGGAGGCGCGGGTTCGTGACCAGGGCGCGGCCGATGGCCAGCATCTGCTGCTCGCCGCCCGACAGCTGGTTGCCCATGTTGCGGGCGCGCTCGCCCAGGCGCGGGAACAGCTCGAACACGCGCTCGGGCGTCCACGGCTCGCCGATGGCGGGATTGCGCGCCGCCACGAAGGCCGTCAGGTGTTCGCGCACCGTCAGGTTGGGAAAGCACTGGCGCCCCTCGGGCACGATGGCCATGCCGGTGCGGGCGATGCGGTCGGGGCTCCAGCCGCTGATGTCCTGGTCGACGAAGCGGATCTTGCCGCCGCGCAGCGGCAGCTGGCCGAACAGGGTGCGCAGCAGCGTGGTCTTGCCCATGCCGTTGCGGCCCAGCAGCGTCACCACCTGGCCCGCGCCGATCTGCAGGTCCACGCCGAACAGCACCTGGCTGGCGCCGTAGCCGCTCTGGGCCGATTCAATGCTGAGCATCAGGCAAGCTCCTGGCGCGCGGGCGCCGTTTCGTCATCGCCGAGGTAGGCCTGGCGCACATCCGGGTTGGCGCGGATCTCGTCCGGCGTGCCGGTGGCGATCACGCGGCCGTACACCAGCACCGAGATGCGGTCGGCCAGCCGGAACACCGCCTGCATGTCGTGCTCGACCAGCAGCATGGCGGCGCGGCCGCGCAGGGATTCGATCAGGTCGGTCAGGCGCAGGGTCTCGTCGGGCCCCATGCCGGCCATGGGTTCGTCCAACAGCAGCACGCGCGGCCGCGCGGCCAGGGCCAGCGCGAATTCCACCTTGCGCTGCTCGCCATGCGGCAAGGTGCCGGCGGCGCGGTCCAGCAGGGCGGGATCGATGGCGCATTCGCGCGCCAGCTCGCGGGCCTGCTCGTACAGGGCCGACTCGGCGGCGCGCGGCCGCCAGAAGCGGAAGCTGCTGCCGGCGTGGGCCTGCACCGCCAGCACCAGGTTATCCAGCACGCTGGACTGCTTGAAGATGTTGGTGATCTGGTACGAGCGCGACAGGCCCGCCGCCACGCGCTGGTGCGCGTTCATGGCGGTGACGTCGCGGCCGTCCACTGCCAGCGCGCCGGAGTCGGCCGCCAGCGTGCCGGACAGCAGGTGGATCAGGGTCGACTTGCCGGCGCCGTTGGGGCCGATCAGGGCATGGATCTCGCCCGGGTTCAGGGAGATCGACACATTGTCGGTGGCCACCAGCGCGCCGAAGCGGCGCACCAGGTTGCTGGCCTGCAGCGCGGGGGCCTGCGTCGAGGTATGGGTCTGGTTCATGATCCCGCCTTGCCGGTTTGGGCGGCGGCGCGGCCACCGAACAGCGGGCCGAACAGGCCCACCAGGCCGCGCGGCGCGCCGAACACCACGCACAGCAGCAGCACGCCCAGGGGCAGGTGCCAGTATTCGGTCCACTGGCGCAGCACTTCCTCCAGCACCAGCATCACCACCGCGCCGGCCACGCCGCCGTAGCGCAGGCCGATGCCGCCCACCAGCACCATGATCAGCAGGTTGGCCGACTGGGTCCAGTGCATCAGGCTGGGCGAGATGAACAGGTTGTGGTTGGCCAGCAGCGCGCCGGCCAGTCCGGCCACGGCGCCGCTCAGCGTGAAGGCGGTGAGCTTGATGCGGTAGACCGGGTAGCCCATGGATTCCATGCGCGACTCGTTTTCACGGATGCCCTGCAGCGCGGTGCCGAAACGCGACAGCGTCACCCGCCCGAACAGCCACATCATCACGGCGAAGATCACCAGCACCAGGTAATAGAACGCCACGTCGTTGGCCAGGTCGATGCCCGGCAGCGACGAGTAGCCCGGCAGGTTCAGGCCGTCCTCGCCGCCGTACTGGCGCAGCGAGATGAAGATGTAGAACAGCATCTGCGCGAACGCCAGCGTGATCATGATGAAGTACACGCCGCGGGTGCGCAGCGAGATCGCGCCCGTGATGAAGGCCAGCAGCGCCGCCAGCAGCATCGCCACCGGCCACGACACCAGCGCCGAAGTCACGCCCGACATCGCCAGGATGCCGACCGCGTAGGCGCCGGCGCCGAAGAAGGCCGCGTGGCCCAGCGCCACCATGCCGCCGTAGCCCAGGATCAGGTTCAGGCTGGTGGCGGCCAGCGCGTAGATCAGCACGCGGCGCACGAAGGAGATATAGAAATCCAGGCCCAGGGCCGGCGCCACCAGCGGGAACGCCGCCAGCGCGGCCAGCAGGGCCAGGGCCCAGAGGATCGAAGAGGTCCGCATGCTCAGCCTCGCGCCGGAAACAGGCCGGAAGGCCGGAACACCAGGACCGCCGCCATCAGCACGTAGATGGCGATGGCCGCCAGCGTCGGGCCGACGCTGGACGCGACCGCCGGCGAGAACACCTGGCGCAGCAGCATCGGCAGGAAGGCGCGCCCGGCCGTATCGACCATGCCCACCAGCAGCGCGCCGACGAAGGCGCCGCGGATCGAGCCGATGCCGCCGATGACGATGCACACCAGCACCAGGATCAGGATTTCCTCGCCCATGCCGACCTGCACCGAGGTGATCGGGCCCAGCAGCGCGCCGGCCACGGCCGCCAGCATGGCGCCCAGCACGAACACGCCCAGGAACAGCAGCGGCACGCGCACGCCCATCAGGGTGGCCATCTGCCGGTTCGAGGCGCCGGCCCGCACCAGCACGCCGGCGCGGGTGCGCGTCACGAACCAGTACAGCCCCACGGCCGAGGCCACGCCGAAGACGATGATCATCAGGCGGTAGGCCGGATACAGCAGGTCGGGCAAGAGGCGCACCGGCCCGGACAGCAGCGCCGGCATGTTCAGCATGACCGGGGCCGGGCCCCAGATCATCTTGACCAGGTCATTGGCGATGAGGATGACGGCGTAGGTGCCCAGCACCTGCGCCAGGTGGTCGCGCAGCGCCAGGCGGCGGATCAGCGTCAGTTCCAGCGCCACCCCGACCAGCCCGGTGGCGACGGCGGCCACCAGGACGGCGGCGGTGAAGGACCCCGTGCGCTGCATGGTTTCGGCGGCGACATAGGCGCCTGCCATATAGAGCGAGCCATGCGCCAGATTCATGATGTCCATGATGCCGAACACCAGGGTCAGCCCGGCCGCAATCAGAAACAACATCAACCCAAACTGCAGACCGTTCAGCAATTGCTCGATGATGAGCGTGAACGTCATGAAAAATCCCCTGGTGGGCCCACCCCCGAAGCGCTGCGCGCTTCCCCCTCAAGGGGGTGTCGCGACGGACCGGCGAAGCCGGATCCGTGCGACCCCGCGGGGCCGGGCTGCATCGTGTAGCCGCGGCGCTTTACGCGTCCCGCCGCCTTTTATAGCTTGCAGTCGCCGACGTAGACGTCCTGGTACTTGTCGAACACCTTACCGACCAGCTTGTTGGTGATGCGGCCGTTGGCGTCCTTGTCGACCACGCGCAGGTAGTAGGCCTGGATGGGGTAGTGGTTCTTGCCGTAGGTGTAGCTGCCGCGCACCGAGGGGTAGTCGGCCTTGGCCAGCGCCTGGACGATGGCCTCGCGGTCGGAAGCCTTGCCGCCGGCCTGCTTGACGGCGGCGTCCATGGCCATGATGACGTCATAGGCCTGGGCGGCGTAGACCGACGGGTAGCGGCCGTTGTATTCCTTGCGGAAGGCCTCGACGAAGGCCTTGTTCTGCGGCACGTCCAGGTCATGCGCCCACTGCGCGGTGTTGTACATGCCCAGCATCGGCTCGCCCACGGCCTGGATCACGTCCTCGTCGGCCGAGAAGCCCGGGCCGATCAGCTTGACGCTCTGCGACAGGCCGGCCGACACGAACTGCTTGACGAAGTTGATGCCCATGCCGCCCGGCAGGAAGATGTAGACCGCGTCCGGCTTGGCGGCGCGGATCTGGGCGATCTCGGCGGCATAGTCGATCTGGCCGAGCTTGGTGTAGACCTCGTCGCCCGGGGCGGTCTTGTAGCCGCGCTTGAAGCCGGTCAGCGCATCCTTGCCGGCCGGGTAGTCCGGGGCCATGATGAACATCTTCTTGAAGCCGCGGTCGGCCGCGACCTTGCCAGCGGCTTCGTGGAAGGCGTCGTTCTGGTACGACGAGCCGAACCAGTAGTTGTTGCACTGGGCGCCGGCGAACTGGCTGGGGCCCGGGTTGTTCGACAGGTACGGCACCTTGGCGGCGAACAGCGCGGGGCCGACGGCCAGCGCCACGTTCGAGCCGATCGGGCCGGTGAAGAAATCCACCTTGTCGCGCTGGATGTAGCGCGTCACCAGCTGGCGGGCCTGGTCGGGGTTGCCGCCCATGTCGGTCTGCAGGAATTCGGCGGGCTGGCCGCCCAGCTTGCTGCCCAGCTGCTTGATGGCCAGGTTGAAGCCATCGCGGGCTTCGGCGCCCAGCGCCGAGAACGGGCCGGAAATGTCATTCGCGATGCCGACCTTGACCGGATCGGCGTGCGCCAGGGCCGGGATCAACGCGGCGGCGGCAACGAGGGAAGTGATGAAACGCATGGTGGTGTGCTCCGTGCGCGAGCCGCGCAGAGGGTGTTTTTCTGGGATTGCGATTCGAAGGACTTCTATGCCCGGCCTGCCGGCCCGATCAGGCGGCCATCAGACCGGCGCCCGCAGCAGCCGATCCCGGGGTGCGGCATGGGGAGAACTGGCGTGGTTCATAGTTTAGGTTTAAAGTATTCGGCAAAACAAGTCTAGGGTTTTTACCAATGATCCACGGCGCGGGCCCGCCCGCGCGGACATTACCCGACATCGGCCCGATACTCAAGAATACAGACCTCTCCACGCATTCCCGGTAACCTTCCCGACCATGACAGACGCTCCCGACCTGGAATCCCGCGCCGCCCCCGACGATCACCATGCGCTGCGCCTGTGGCTGCGCATGCTGACCTGCGCCAATCTCATCGAAGGCGAGATCCGCAGCCGGCTGCGCAACGAGTTCGACACCACCCTGCCGCGCTTCGACCTGATGGCGCAATTGCAGCGCGCGCCCAAGGGCATGAAGATGGGCGAGCTGTCGCGCCACATGATGGTGACCAACGGCAATATCACCGGCATCACCGACCAGCTCGAAAAGGAAGGCCTGGTGGTGCGCACCAAGGTCGAGTCCGACCGCCGCAGCTCGCTCATCAAGCTGACGCCGCAAGGCAGGAAGAGCTTCGCCAAGATGGCGCGGGCCCACGAGACCTGGGTCAAGTCGATGTTCGGCGAACTGCCCGAGGCCAGCCGCAACGCACTGTTCCAGGCGCTGGGCGAACTGAAGCTGCAGGCGGTCGCCACCCGCTCGGCCGCCGCCGGCGACTGAGCCGCGTCCCGCGCGCCGCCCGGCCGGTCCGCCGCCGGCGCGTTTGCGCCCCTGCCGGCCCCTCGGGCCGGCAGAAAAACGACAACGGTTTGGCGCATAATTGCCGCCATGATTCCGGTATCTCTTCCTGGCGGTAATTACTACGTGCTGATGGCCGTCTCGCTGGCCTGCCTGTCCACGCTGCTGACGTGGGTGGCCGTCCTGGCCACCAGCCGCGGCGCCCGGCTGTGGCTGGGCGACCATCGCCGCGGCGGCACGATCCTGATGGCGCTGCTGGCCCTGGTCGGCGGCATCTTCCCCTACCAGCAACTGAGCCAATGGCTGGTCGCCCAGCGCGACGCCCGCCTGGGCGCCAGCCTGGACCGCGTGCTGGACCAGCCCACCCGGCTGGCCGGGATCGACATGCCGGCCGGCACGGTGCTGCGCCTGACCACCGCCGGCGATCCGGCCTCGTTCGACCGCGCCACCTTCCCGGAAGGCCATCCGGCCAGCGTGCAGGGCCTGAGCGCCACCCGCCTGTTCCATTACCCCGCCAGCGCCCGCCAGCCCGAGGCATTGTCGGCCGAGATCGCCCGCGACCAGGCCCAGGAAGGCTGGCTCTGCGCCCACGGCCACCGGGTCGAATTCGTCATACTGGGCGGCCAGCCGCGCTTCGCCAGCTGCCACCTGGCCATCGGCAACACCCTGAATCAGCAGCCGATCCCGCCCGGGACCTGGCTCAAGGTCGACGACGCCGCGCGCGGCAGCGCCCCGGACCCGGCCAGCCCGGCGCCGCGCTGGCTGCTGCGCGCCGAGGGCAGCGAGCCGCTGTCGGTGGACGGCATGCCGCTGCTGAAGGTGGACATGACGCTGGACGCCCAGCGCCGCCTGCTGGCGTTCGAGGGCCTCCTGGGGCGCGAAAGCGCCTTCGGCGGCATCACCTACCCCACCGGCACCCGCATGCTGACGGCCGGCCCGCGCGTGCCCGGCATGCAGCCCGGCGACCTGCTGTTCTCGCCCTCGCGCGGCCGCTCGGCGCGGCAGGCCGACGGCAAGGAAGTCGCCGCCGGCATGTCGGTGCTGCAGGCGCCCGACGGCACCGTGCGCCGCGTGCTGTCCAACCGCGAGGCCGGCGTGCTGGACGTGGCGGCCATGCGGACCGCTCCCTGACAACCGGCTTTCAGGCCGGCGCCGCCGGCTGTCGCAAAGCAGTGGGATAATACGAAGCTTTCCCCCGCGCGCCGCCTTGTCCTGGCGGCGATTCCGTCCTGCTCATTCATGAGACGAAGTCATGGCCGTTAACCTGCAGATCCCCTCCGAGTCCGAAATTTTCCCTGTTGCCGGCGTTGAAATCGGCGTCACCGAGGCCGGCATCCGCAAAGCCAACCGACGCGACCTGACGGTATTCCGCCTGGCCGAAGGCAGCAGCGTGGCCGGCGTGTTCACCCGCAACCGCTTCTGCGCCGCCCCGGTGCAGGTCTGCCAGGCCCACCTGGCAGACGGCGGCCCGATCCGCGCGCTCGTCATCAACACCGGCAACGCCAACGCCGGCACCGGCGCCGAGGGCCTGAAGAAGGCCCAGGACACCTGCGCCGAGCTCGGCCGCCTGCTCGGCGTGCCCGCCGCCCAGGTGCTGCCGTTCTCGACCGGCGTGATCCTGGAGCCGCTGCCGCTGGACCGCCTGTTCGCCGGCCTGCCGGGCGCCATCGCCAACCTGGGCGCCGACCACTGGTCGAGCGCCGCGCACGGCATCATGACCACCGACACGCTGCCCAAGATCTCGTCGCGCCGCGTCCAGATCGGCGGCAAGGCCGTCACCTTCACCGGCATCAGCAAGGGCGCCGGCATGATCCGCCCCAACATGGCGACCATGCTGAGCTTCCTGGCCACCGATGCCGGCATCGCCCAGCCGCTCTTGCGCAAGCTGGCGGTCGAGATCGCCGACGCCTCGTTCAACCGCATCACCGTGGATGGCGACACCTCCACCAATGACTCGTTCATCATCGTCGCCACCGGCAAGTCGGGCGTCGAGGTCAACGCCGAATCGGACGCCGCCTACGCCGCCGTGCGCGAGGCCCTGACCGCCGCCGCGCTGGAACTGGCGCAGAAGATCGTGCGCGACGCCGAAGGCGCCACCAAGTTCATGACCATCCGCGTGGAAGAAGCCGGCACCACCGAGGAAGCGCTCAAGGTGGCCTACGCCGTGGCCCACTCGCCGCTGGTCAAGACCGCCTTCTTCGCCTCGGACCCCAACCTGGGCCGCATCCTGGCCGCCGTCGGCTATGCCGGCATCGACGACCTGGACGTGTCGAACATCCGCCTGTGGCTCGACGACGTGCTGGTGGCCAAGGACGGCGGCCGCAATCCGGCCTACCAGGAAGCCGACGGCCAGCGCGTCATGAAGCAGGCCGAGATCACCGTGCGCATCGCGCTGGGCCGCGGCCAGGTCAACGACACCGTCTACACCTGCGATTTCTCGCACGAGTACGTGTCGATCAACGCCGACTACCGTTCCTGATCAAGACCCGCCATCCGCCCGGCTGACCCCGGGCGCGGGGCGCTGGCGCGCCATGGCGCGCCGGACTCCGCGGGATGGCGGCAGCAATGAAATCCAGTGGCTGCGCCTTACCCATCGCCGGTCACTGCCCCCGGGGGATCCGTGGCATCACCGCGGTCCCCGGCAGGTGACAGCCGTTGAGCGGCGCGCGTCCCCACGACGCCTTGCGGCGGGACACGCGCCCTCTTCTTCCGACGATGCCCGCGAATGCGACGCGGGCCCGGTGCCGGGCCCGCCCGTTCGCTCTTCCAGGATCACACCGTGACCGCGACCGAATTCACCACCCTCATCCAGCGCGCCGAGCGCGTCCTGGCCCAGCTCGAAGCCTGGCTGCCCCCGGCGCCCCCCCGATATCGACTGGAACGCCCACGCGTTCCGCTGGCGCAAGCGCGGCTCGCGCGGCTGGCTCGACGCCGTGCGCCACGTGGCCCGCATCGAACTCGAGGACCTGCAGCACATCGAACGCCAGAAAGGCATCATCGAGCGCAACACGCAGCAGTTCATCGACAAGAAGCCCGCCAACAACGTGCTCATGACCGGCGCCCGCGGCACCGGCAAGAGCTCGCTGGTCAAGGCCATGCTGGCCGCCCACGGCGACCGCGGCCTGCGCCTGATCGAGGTCGACAAGTCCGACCTGGGCGACCTGGCCGACATCGTCGAGCTGGTGGCCTCGCGCCCCGAACGCTTCATCGTGTTCTGCGACGACCTGTCGTTCGAGGAAGGCGAGGCCGGCTACAAGGCGCTCAAGTCCGTGCTGGACGGCTCGGTCGCCGCGTCGGGCGACAACGTGCTGATCTACGCCACCTCCAACCGGCGCCACCTGATGCCGGAATACATGAGCGAGAACCTGCAGGCCAAGCACCAGCCCGACGGCGAGATCCACCCCGGCGAAACCGTCGAGGAAAAGATCTCGCTGTCCGAGCGCTTCGGCCTGTGGCTGTCGTTCTATCCCTTCAAGCAGGACGACTACCTCGACATCGTCTACCACTGGCTGCGCGAGCTGGGCTGCCCGGAAGACCAGATCGAGCCGTCGCGCACCGAGGCGCTGCAATGGACCATCGAGCGCGGTTCGCGCTCGGGCCGCGTCGCCTACCAATTCGCCCGTGACTGGGCTGCCCGCCATGTCTGACAAAATCATCGATGTCGCCGCCGGCCTGATCCTGCGTCCGGACGGCATGCTGCTGCTGGGGCAACGTCCCGAAGGCAAGCCCTGGTCGGGCTGGTGGGAGCTGCCCGGCGGCAAGCTCGAACCCGGCGAGACCGTGCTGCAGGCGCTGGCGCGCGAACTGCAGGAAGAGATCGGCATCCGCGTGACGCAGTCGCGGCCGTGGGTGACCTATGTGCACGCCTACCCCCACACCACGGTGCGCCTGGCGTTCTGCCACGTCACCGGCTGGGAAGGCGAGCCGCGCAGCCTGGAGAACCAGCGCCTGGAATGGGTCGACCCGGCCAACGCCGCGTCGGTCGGCGACCTGCTGCCGGCCACGCTGCCGCCGCTGCGCTGGCTGCAGCTGCCGACGGCCTACGGCATCAGTTCCATCGGCGCGCGCGCCGGCCTGTCGGCCTTCCTGGACCGGCTGGACGCGGCACTGGCGCGCGGCGTCAAACTGGTGCAGCTGCGTGAACCGCAGTGGCCCGACGGCCCGGCCTCGGCCTCGCTGCACGAGGCGCTGCAGCAGATCGTCAAGCGCTGCCGCGCCGCGGGCGCGCGGGTGCTGGTCAACAGCGCCCATCCGGCCGCCTGGTGGCGCGAGGCCGATGGCGTGCACCTGCGCGGCGCCGACGCCGCGCGGCTGACCACCCGCCCCGAATTGCCGGCCGGCGCGCTGGTCGGCGTCTCGGCGCACGACAACGCGCAGGTGGTGCATGCGCGCGAACTGGGCGCGGACTTCGCCGTGCTCGGCCCGGTGCTGGACACCCCCAGCCATCCCGGCGCGCCGACGCTGGGCTGGGACGGCTTCGTCGAAGGCAACCGCGACGCCGGCATTCCGGTGTTCGCGCTGGGCGGGCAATCCGCCCAGACGGTCTCGCACGCCCTGCGCCACGGCGCGCACGGCATCGCCGGCATCCGCGGCCTGATCTGACGCCCGCGGGCCGGCAGCCGGCAACGCCGGCCCGGCCCCTCTGCCGGAACCGCGAAGTCTGGCAAGATGGCAGCCACATCGGCCCTTCCCCCGCACACCAGCGGCGGTTGCGGCCGACGGCCGGGTGCCCGGTTCACCGGACCCCGTCCGCTCCCACCTCACCAAGAAGGAACCGGCCCATGTCCCGACGTGAGAATACCGAGCGCCAGATCCTGCAGGCGCTCGAAGAGCAGATCAAGGAAACCGGCATGGGAGGCATCGGCATCAACGCCATCGCCAAGCGCGCCGGCGTCAGCAAGGAACTCATCTACCGCTATTTCGACGGCATGCCCGGGCTGATGCTGGCCTGGATGCAGGAACAGGATTTCTGGACCCGCAATCCCGACCTGCTGGCGGCAGACGAGTCCAGCCAGCGCAGTCCCGGCGACCTGGTGCTGTCGATGCTGCGCGCGCAGATCGAGGCCCTGTCCGGCAACGAGACGCTGCGCGAAGTGCGGCGCTGGGAACTGATCGAACGCAACGAGGTGTCGGCGCCGCTGGCCGAGCGCCGCGAACGCGCCGCGCGCGGTTTCATCGACCGCGTCGACGGCCTGACCCCCGACATGGACGTGCCCGCCGTCGTCAGCGTGATGCTGGCGGGCGTGCTGTACCTGATGCTGCGCGCCAAGACCGAAAGCCATTTCCTCGGCGTGCCGCTGCGCACGGCGGAAGGCTGGGCGCGCATCAACGACGCGCTGGAACACCTGGTGAAACAGGGCTTTCCGGACGCGCTCAACCAGCAATCCCTGGCCCACCTGGAGGCGCGCCGCAAGAAAGCGCGGCCGCCCGCCGAGCCCGTGGCCTGAGTCCGCCCCGGATCCAGGCCGTTGCGGCTCACCGGGCCGTCGCCGGCCGTTGGCGCCGCCGCGTCTATCTGGCGGGCGCCGCCGAAGCGGCAGGCGGCGCGGCGGGCGCCGTGGCCTGCGATCCGCCGCCGGCCGCGCCCGCCCCTTGCGCGGGCAGCCCGTTCCAGCCGCCGCCCAGGGCAACGATCAGGTTGACGCTGGCCACCAGGCGGTTGCCATACAGGCTGAGCGCGCTGCGCTCGTTGCTGAGCGCGGTGGCGTCCACCACCGCCACGCTCAGGTAATCCACCAGCCCGGCCTTGTACTGGTTCTGCATCAGCCGCAGCGATTCGCGCGCGGCCTCGAGCGCGCGGCGCTGCACGGTCTGCTCGTTCTCCATCACGCGCAGCTGGATCAGGTAGTCCTCGACTTCGCGCAGCCCGGTCAGCGCCGCCTGCCGGTAAGCCGCGGCCTGCGCGTCGTAGGACGCGCGCGCCTGCTCGACCTGTGCCTGGCGCGCGCCGCCGTCAAAGATGGTCAAGGCCAACGCCGGCCCCAACGACCAGAAGCGCGCCGGGGCGGTCAGCAGCTCGGCGAACTGACCGTTGCGGAAGCCGCCATCGGCCGACAGCGTCAGGCTGGGGAACCAGGCCGCCTGCGCCACGCCGATCTGGGCGTTGGCGGCGGCGGCGCGGCGCTCGGCGGCGGCCACGTCGGGACGGCGCTCCAGCAGTTCGGAAGGCAGGCCCACCGGGATCTGCGGCAGCTGCACCGAGAACGCCGCCGGCGGCAGGCTGAAATGCGACGGCGCCTGGCCCATCAGCACCGCGATGGCGTGCTCGTACTGGCCGCGCTGCCAATCCAGATCGATCGACTGGGCCCGCGTGCTCTCGACCTGGGTGCGGGCCACGGCGACGTCGGCCTGGCCGACGACGCCCACGCTGTAGCGGTTCTGCGTCAGTTGCAGCGATTTCTCGTAGGCGGCCACGGTCGCGTCCAGCAGGCGCTTCTGCTCATCGAGCACGCGCAACTGCAGATAGGCCTGCACCAGCGCGGCCTGCGCGCTCAGGCGGGTCGCCGCCAGGTCGGCCAGGCTGGCCGACGCGCTGGCCTCGGAGGCCTCGACATTGCGGCGCACGCGGCCCCACACGTCCAGCTCCCAGCTGACGCTGCCCGTCAGCGAATACTGGTTGGACACGTTGCCGCCGCCCGACGACGAGGACGACGAACCGCCGCTGCCGCCGCCGCTGCCCGAGCGGGTCAGGCCGGCGCCCGCGCCCACGGTGGGGAAGAACCCGGCGCGCGCGCCGCGCACCAGGCCCAGCGCCTGGCGGTAATTGGCCTCGGCCTGGGCGATGGTCTGGTTCGACGTGTTGAGCGCGTCCACCAGGCCATTGAGCGTGGCGTCGTCATAGACGCGCCACCACTGGCCGCGGTCGGCGTCATCGCGCGGTTCGGCGCGCTTCCAGCCGGGCACTTCGTCCTGCCCTTCCTTGTAGGCCGCGCCCACGTCCAGCGCCGGCCGCTGGTAGTCAGGGCCGACGGCGCAGGCGGCCAGCGCGGCGCACAACGCCAGCGTGATGCCGGCGCGCGGCAGAAAGACGGAAGGGAAAGGCTTGGCGTTGCGGATCATAGTTGTTCTATCGAAGCGGCCCCGCCGCGCCGGGCGCGCCCGCGCGCGGCCCAGAGGCGGAAACGGTCAAGGTAGAGATAGACCACCGGAGTGGTGTACAGCGTCAGGATCTGGCTCAGCACCAGCCCGCCCACGATGGTAATGCCCAGCGGCTGGCGCATCTCGACGCCAGCGCCGGTGGCCACCACCAGCGGCAGCGCGCCAAAGATGGCGGCCATGGTCGTCATCATGATCGGCCGGAAGCGCGTCAGGCAGGCCTGGAAGATGGCTTCCTTGGGCGCCATGCCCTGATTGCGCTCGGCCTCGAGCGCGAAGTCCACCATCATGATGGCATTCTTCTTGACGATGCCGATCAGCAGGAACACCCCGATCAGGGCGATCAGCGTGAAATCGGTGCGCACCAGCAGCAGGGCCAGCAGCGCGCCCAGCCCGGCCGACGGCAGCGTCGACAGGATCGTCAGCGGATGCACGAAGCTCTCGTACAGGATGCCCAGCACGATATACATGGTGACCAGCGCGGCCAGGATCAGCCACGGCTGCTGCGCCAGCGTCTGCTGCAGCGCCGCCGCCGTGCCCTGGAAGCCGGCCTGGATCTGATCCGACGGCAGGCCGATGCGCGCCACCGCGGCGTCGATGGCGGCGGTGGCCTGCCCCAGCGACACGCCCGGCGCCAGGCTGAACGACACCGTGTCGGCCACGAACAGGCCCTGGTGCTGCACGCTGAGCGGCGCGTTGGCGTTCTCGAAGCGGGCGAAGGCCGCCATCGGCACGCGCGTGCCGGCCGACGTGATCACCTCGACCTGCTTGAGCGACTCGATATCCTGCGCGAACTTCTGGTCCACCCCCAGCACCACGTGATACTGGTTCAGCGGCCCGTACATCACCGACACCTGGCGCTGGCTGAAGGAATTGTTCAGCACCGTGGAGATGGTCGACATGCTCACGCCCAGCCGCGTGGCGGCGTCGCGGTCGATCACCAGGTTGATCTCGCGGCCCTTGTCCTCGACGTCGGTGTCGACGTCGGTGATCTCGGGGACCTTCGACATGGCCTGCTGCACCTTGGGCATCCAGGTGCGCAGCAATTGCAGGTCGCCGGACATCAGGGTGTAGTCGTACGAGCCCTGGCTCTGGCGGCCGCCGATGCGGATGTCCTGCTGCGACACCAGGAACATGCGCGCGCCCGGCATGTTCTGCAGCCGCGCCCGCAGGCGGTTGATGACCTGGTCGGCCGACACGCCGCGCTCGGCCAGCGGCTTGAGCTGGATCTGCATGAAGCTGCTGTTGCTGCCGCCGCGCCCGCCGGCGAAGCCGGTCATGCTTTGCACCGCCGGATCGGCCAGCACCACCTTGCGCAGCGCCTCCAGCTTGGGCACCGTGGCCTGGAACGAGGTGCCCTGGTCGACCCGGAAGAAACCCAGCAGCTGGCCGGTGTCCTGCTGCGGAAAGAAGCCCTTGGGCACCGCCGTGTACAGATACACGTTCAGGCCCACCGCCGCCGCCAGGATCAGCATCATCAGCCGGCCGTGCGCCAGCGCCCAGGCCAGGCTGCGGCGGTAGCCGTCCTGCATCCAGGCGAAGCCGCCCTCGGCCCAGCGCGCCAGGCGGCCCGGCGGCTTCGGCTCCTTGGGTTCGGCCTTGAGCAGGCGCGCGCACATCATCGGCGTCAGGGTCAGCGACACCACCAGCGACACCATGATGGACGCCGACAGCGTCACCGCGAATTCACGGAACAGGCGTCCCACCACCCCGCCCATCAGCAGGATCGGAATGAACACCGCCACCAGCGACAGGCTCATCGACAGCACGGTGAAGCCCACCTCGCGCGAGCCGCGCAGCGCCGCCCGCATCGGCGACATGCCGTTCTCGACGTGGCGCATGATGTTCTCGAGCACCACGATGGCGTCGTCCACCACGAAGCCGGTGGCCACGATCAGCGCCATCAGCGAGATGGTGTTGAGCGTGAAGCCGCACAGATACATGATGCAGAAGGTGCCGATCAGCGACACCGGCACCGCGACGCTGGGAATGATCGCCGCGCGCCAGCGCCGCAGGAACAGCAGCACCACCAGCACCACCAGGCCCACCGCGATGACCAGCGTCAGCTCGGCCTCGTGCAGCGAGGCGCGGATGCTGGGCGTGCGGTCCTGCGCCACGGCCAGCTGCACGTCGGCCGGCATCAGCGCCAGCAGCACCGGCAGCTGGGCCCGCACCGCGTCCACGGTCTCGATGATGTTGGCGTCGGCCTGGCGTCGCACGATCATCAGGATCGCGTTGCGCTGGTTGTAGAAGCCGGTCTGGTACAGGTCCTCGACCGAATCCTCGACCTTGGCCACGTCCGACACGCGCACCGGCGCGCCGTCGCGCCAGGCCACGATCAGCGGCCGGTACTGCTCGGCGCGGCTGAGCTGGTCGTTGACCATCACCTGCCAGTGGTACTGGTCGTTTTCCAGCACGCCCTTGGGGCGGTTGGCGTTGGCGTTGGCCAGCGCCGTGCGCACGTCGTCGAGCGAGACGCCGCGGTTGGCCAGCGCACCCGGCAGCACCGTCACGCGCACCGCCGGCAGCGAGCTGCCGCCCACCGTCACTTCGCCCACCCCGTCCACCTGCGACAGCTTCTGCGCCACGATGGTCGAGGCCAGGTCGTACATCTGGCCCTGGCTCAGCGTGTCGGAGGTCATCGCCAGCGTCATGATGGGCGCGTCGGACGGATTGGACTTGTGGTACGTGGGATTGCTGCGCAGGCTGGTCGGCAGCAGCGAGCGGGCGGCGTTGATGGCCGCCTGCACGTCGCGCGCCGCGCCATTGATGTCGCGCGACAGGTCGAACTGCAGCGTCACGCGGGTCGAGCCCTGGGTGCTGCTGGAGGTCATCTCGGTCACGCCGGCGATGCTGCCCAGCGAGCGTTCCAGCGGCGTGGCGACGCTGGAGGCCATGGTCTCGGGGCTGGCGCCCGGCAGGCTGGCCGACACCGAAATGGTGGGAATGTCCACCTGCGGCAGCGGCGCCACCGGCAGCAGGAAGAACGACAGCATGCCGGCCAGGACGATCGCCAGCGACAGCAGCGTGGTCGCCACCGGCCGGACGATGAAGGGCGCCGACAGGATCACGGCGCGCTCCCGGCGCGCGCCTCGCGCATGCCGCGCCAGCGCCGCGACATGCGGTCGAACATCAGGTAGATCACCGGCGTGGTGAACAGCGTCAGCACCTGGCTCAGCAGCAGGCCGCCCACCATCACCAGGCCCAGCGGCTGGCGCAGCTCGGCGCCGGTGCCCGTCGACAGCATCAGCGGCAGCGCGCCGAACAGCGCCGCCAGCGTGGTCATCAGGATCGGCCGGAAGCGCAGCAGCGCCGCCTCATGGATCGCCGCGCGCGGCGACAGGCCGCGCTTGCGCTCGGCGTCGAGCGCGAAGTCGATCATCATGATGGCGTTCTTCTTGACGATGCCGATCAGCAGGATGATGCCGATGATGCCGATCATGTCGAGCTCGGTGCCGCTGATCAGCAGCGCCAGCAACGCCCCCACCCCGGCCGACGGCAGCGTCGACAGGATGGTGATCGGGTGGATGTAGCTTTCGTACAGCACGCCCAGCACGATGTACATGGTGACGATCGCCGCCAGGATCAGCCACAGCGTGCTCGACAGCGAGTTCTGGAACGCCAGCGCGGCGCCCTGGAAGCGCGTCTCGACGCTGGCCGGCATGCCGATCTCGGCCTCGGCCGCGGTGATCGCCTCGACCGCGGCCGACAGCGACGCGCCATGCGCCAGGTTGAACGACACCGTGACCATCGGGAACTGGTCCAGCCGGTTCACCGCCAGCACCGTCTTGCCCTCGGTGATGCGGGCGATGGACGACAGCGGCACCTGCGCCCCGGTGGAGGTCGGCACGTGGATCTGGCCGAGCGAGGCCGGGTTCATCTGGAACTGCGGCTGCACCTCCAGCACCACGCGGTACTGGTTGGATTGGGTGAAGATGGTCGAGATCAGGCGCTGGCCGAAGGCGTCGTACAGCGCCTCGTCCACCACCGCCGCCGTGATGCCCAGCCGCGAAGCCGCGTCGCGGTCGATCTCGACCCAGGTCTGCAGGCCGTCGTCCTGCAGGTCATCGGTCACGTCCTTCAGGCCCGGCACCTGGCGCAGCCGGTCGATCAGCTTGGGCGTCCATTCGCTCAGCACCTTCAGGTCCGGGTTGGACAGCGTCATCTGGTACTGCGTGCGGCTGACCCGGTCCTCGATGGTCAGGTCCTGCACCGGCTGCATGTAGACGGTCACGCCGTCCTGCTTGCCGAAGGCCTCCTGCAGCCGCGCCATCACGGTCGGCAGGTCGCCCTTGCGCTCGGACTGCGGCTTCAGCGCAATCTGCATGCGGCCGGCGCTGAGGGTGGCGTTGCTGCCGTCCACGCCGATGAACGACGACACCGCCTGCACATCGGGACCCTCCAGCGCCAGCCGCGCCGCGGCCTGCTGGCGCTCGGCCATGGCGGAGAAGGAAATCGACTGCGGCGCCTGCGTGATGGCCTGGATCAGCCCGGTGTCCTGCTGCGGGAAGAAGCCCTTGGGAATCAGGATGTACAGCAGCACCGTCAGCGCGAAGGTCGCCAGCGCCACCAGCAGCGTCAGCGGCTGGTGGCGCAGCACCTTCTGCAGCATGCGGTCGTAGGCGGCGATGGTGCGGTCGATGAAGGCCCCGGTGACCTGGTGGAAGCGGCCGTGCTTCTGCTCGGACTCGGCGCGCAACAGGCGCGCGCACATCATCGGCGTCAGCGTCAGCGACACCACCAGCGAGATCAGGATCGACACCGCCAGCGTGATGGCGAACTCGCGGAACAGCCGCCCCACCACCTCGGTCATGAACAGCAGCGGGATCAGCACCGCGATCAGCGAGAAGGTCAGCGAGATCAGCGTGAAGCCGATCTGCGAGGCGCCCTTGAGCGCGGCCTGCAGCGGCGTCTCGCCCTCTTCGATGTGGCGGGCGATGTTCTCGATCATGACGATGGCGTCGTCCACCACGAAGCCGGTGGCGATGGTCAGCGCCATCAGCGTCAGGTTGTTGATGGAGAAACCGGCCAGGTACATGATGCCGAACGTGCCCACCAGCGACAGCGGCACCACCACGCTGGGAATCAGCGTCGCCGTGATGCTGCGCAGGAACACGAAGGTCACCATCACCACCAGCGCCACCGCCAGCAGCATCTCGAACTGTACGTCGGCCACCGAATCGCGGATGGTCTGGGTGCGGTCCGACACCACCGTCACGTCCAGCGTGGCCGGCAGCGCGGCGCGCAGTTGCGGCAGCAGCGCCTGGATGCGGTTGACCACGTCGATGACGTTGGCGCCGGGCTGGCGCTGGATGTTGAGCAGGATGGCGGGCTTGTCGCCGGCCCAGGCGGCCTGGCGCGTGTCCTCGGCGCCCTCGACCGCGCGCGCCACGTCCGACAGGCGCAGCGGCGCGTTGTTCTTGTAGGCAATGATCAGGTCGTTGTAGTCGGTCGGCGACTTGAGCTGGTCATTGGCGTTGATGGTGGTCGAGCGCAGCGGCCCGTCCAGGTTGCCCTTGGGCTGGTTGACGTTGGCGCCCACCACCGCGGTGCGCAGGTCGGTCAGCCCCAGGCCGTTGGCCGCCAGCGCCTGCGGATTGACCTGCACGCGCACGGCCGGGCGCTGCCCGCCCGCCACGCTCACCAGGCCCACGCCCGGAATCTGCGACAGCTTCTGCGCCACCCGCGTGTCCACCAGGTCGCGCACCTGCGGCAGCGGCATGGTGGGCGAGGTGATCGCCAGCGTCAGCACCGCCGCGTCGGCCGGGTTGACCTTGTTGTACGTCGGCGGCACCGGCAGGTCGCTGGGCAGCAGGTTCGACGCCGCGTTGATGGCGGCCTGCACCTGCTGTTCGGCCACGTCCAGCGGCAGCGTCAGGTTGAACTGCATGGTGATGACCGAGGCGCCGCCCGAGCTGGTCGACGACATCTGGTTCAGGCCCGGCATCTGGCCGAACTGCCGCTCCAGCGGCGAGGTCACCAGCGACGTCATCACGTCCGGGCTGGCGCCCGGATACAGCGTGGTCACCTGGATGGTGGGGTAATCGACTTCGGGCAGGGCCGAGACCGGCAGCAGGCGGTAGGCGATGAAGCCGGCGATCAGGATGGCCACCATCGACAGCGTGGTGGCCACGGGCCGCAGGATGAACAGGCGCGACGGGCTCACGGCGTGGCCCCCCCCGCTTATCGCGTCGCGGGCGTGGTGCCCGCCGGCGCGCCCCCCCGCCCAGCGACTTGTCCTTGGCGGCGGGAATCACCTCGTCGCCGCCCACCACGTCGACCTTGGCGCCGGCGCGCAGGCGGTCGGTGCCTTCGGTCACGACGCGGTCGCCCGGCTGCAGGCCCTCGTTCACGGCCACCATGCCATTGTTGATGGCGCCCAGCTTGACCTGCTTGACCTGCACGGTGTTGTCCGGCTGCACCAGGAACACGAAGGCGCCGGCCGACCCCTGCTGCACCGCCGCCGTCGGGATCGCCATCACGCCCTTGCGCGTCAGCACGTGCAGGCGCACGTTGACGAACTGGTTGGGGAACAGCGCGTCGTCCTGGTTCTCGAATTTGGCCTTGAGCTTGAGGGTGCCGGTGGTGACGTCGATCTGGTTGTCCAGCGTCGCCAGCGTGCCGGAGGCGATGCGGCGGGTATCGGCGCGGTCGTAGGCCTCCACCGCCAGGGTCTTGCCCTCGGCCAGCTCGGCGCGCACTTCCGGCAGTTGCGTCTCGGGCAGCGTGAAGACCACCGAGATCGGCTGCGTCTGGGTGATCACCACCAGGCCGTTGGTGTCCGAGCTGGACACCAGGTTGCCGCGGTCGACCTGGCGCAGGCCCAGCCGGCCGCTGATCGGCGCGGTGATGCGGGCGTAGTCCAGCTGCAGGCGGGCATTGTCGACATTGGCCTGGTCGCTCTTGATGGTGCCTTCGTATTGGCGCACCAGCGCGGCCTGGGTGTCGACCTGCTGCTTGGCGATCGAGTCCTGCTTGAACAGGGCCTGGTAGCGCTGCAGGTCGCGGCGCGCGTTCTCCAGCAGCGCCAGGTTCTGCATCTGGGTGCCGCGGGCCTGGTCCAGGGCCACCTGGAAGGCGCGCGGGTCGACCTGCGCCAGCAGGTCGCCGGCCTTGACCTGCTGGCCTTCCTGGAACGGCACGTCGACCAGTTCGCCGCTGACGCGGCTGCGCACGGTGACGGTGTTGTAGGCGGTCACGGTGCCCAGGGATTTGAGGAAGATGTCGATGTCCTGCGTCACGGCGCTGGCCACCCGCACCGGCACGGCCAGGTTGGCCATGGCCGCGGCCATGTTGGGCCGTCCGCCGCCGGAGCGCCCGCCGGGGCCGCCGCCGCCCGGCTTGGCCGCCGGCCGCAACGCCAGCCAGGCGATGCCGGCCACCACCAGCAAAAGCACCGCTAACCCGATGATTCTGCGGCGGGTCCAGCGAGAGGGCGGAGAAACGGGACGGCTATCGGACATGGGGAACGGTTCCGGCACTGACGGAGAAAGCCGTATTGTGACCTAGACGACCGACATTTCAGCCATTGTCCGTTACTGCTGAAATCGGCCGCAACAGGAATCGGGGCGGGATGCCCCCCGCCCGCGCCCGCCGGACTACGAATTGCAGAGCGTGATCTGGAAGGGGATGCTGCGCGCCACCTGCTGGGGCTTGAATTCGCCGTCCTGGGTCGAAAAGCGGATCCAGATCATGTACTTGTTCGCGCTGATCTCGGGAAAGACCCCCTGCGCCGGATCGACCCAGACGCGCAGCAGCTGGAACTGCTTGCCGCCCAGCATCTCCTGGTAGGCGCCCTGCTCGGCCACGATGTCGGTCTTGCGTCCGGACTCGCGCAACAGGCGCAGCGCCAGGGTCAGGCCGTCGTTCAGGGCGGTGAAGGGCGCCAGCCAGGCCTGCAGGTCGGCGCAGCGCGCGGCTTCGGACTTGTGCTGCCAGGCGTAGTACGACGGCATGTCGACCTGGGTCGCGCCGCCGGGCACGGCCAGGCGGCCGCGCAGGCTGGTGAGCCATTCGTTCTCGCGCAGGGATTGGCCGGTCTTGCCGGGCGCCGCCAGGGCCGAGGCCACTTTTTCGAGTTCGCGCAGCATGCCTTCGAGCGCGTCCTGCGCCACCCCGGGGTGGTCGCGCAGGCCCACCAGCGCCACGCGCTGGCGTTCGAGGTCCTGCAGCACCGAGCCTTTGACGTCGGTGCGCTCGCAGACATCGAGCAGGTCGAACAACGAGGTGACGGCGACCTGGTGCTGGCGTGAATCCCCCTCGCGGGCAAAGAAGAACAACCTGTCGAACAGGTATTCAAGCCGCAGGTAGGCGCGGATGCGCTCATTGAAGGGATATTCGTAAACAATCACGCTTGTAAACAGGCCCATCAGAGGTCGGCCGGCGGGCCGAGATTATTCAGGGGTGCCGGCCAAGCCCGGGGCTTGCCGGCCCGTCGTGGCCGCCAACGTGAGCCAGCGATCATGCAGGGTCTTCGCCTGCACGCGCAATTGCTCCGGCGATGTCGCGCCGCCATTGTCGATGACGTCGTCCGCGACTTCGAGCCGGTCCGCCCGCGCAGCCTGTGCCGCCATGATACGCCGGATGGCTGAGTCCGTCAGCCCGCTGCGCGACTGCACGCGGGCCACCTGCGTGTCGGGATCGCAATCGACCACGCAGATGCGGTCGACGCGGTCGCGCCAACGCCCGATCGACTCGACCAGCAACGGCACCACGAACACCAGATAGGCGCCTTGCGCGGCCTCGGCCTGGCGTTCGGTTTCGTGGCCGATGGCCGGGTGCAGGATGGCTTCCAGGCGCAGGCGGACCTGCGGATCCGCAAACGCGCGCTCGCGCATCCAGTCGCGGTCGAGGGCGCCGGCCGGCGTCAGCGCGTCGGGCCCGAATTCGCGTTCGATGGCGGGCATCGCGGCGCCGCCGGCCGCGGTCAGCGCGCGCGCGATCTCATCGGTATCGACCACCGACGCGCCCCATTCGCCCAGCATGTCGGCCACGCGCGATTTGCCCGAGCCGATGCCCCCTGTCAGACCGATCTTGAACATGTTCGTCCTTCGTTTGCGGCACGGACCGGACAGGACCGCCGCGCCATCGGGCGCGAGCCGCCGCTGGCCGCGCGCGCGTTCAATTCAATGCAGCAACCATCCCAGGCCCTGCTCGCCGCCCAGCAGCAGCACCGCCACGCCCGCCAATGCCAGGTACGGGCCGAACGGCAGCGCCTGGCCGCGGCTGGCCCGGCCGCTGAGCGTCAGGGCGCCGCCCACCACCACGCCGACCACCGACGCGCCCAGCAGCAGCATCGGCAAGGCGCCGACGCCGAACCAGGCGCCCAGCGCCGCCAGCAGCTTGAAATCGCCGTAGCCCATGCCTTCGCGGCCGGTCAGCAGCCGGAATGCATGAAAGATAACCCACAGGAACAGGTAGCCGGCCACCGCGCCCACCACCGCCATCGACAGCGGCGTGAAGGCGTCGAACAGATTCACCAGCAGACCGGCCCAGGCCAGCGGCAGCGTGATCGCGTCCGGCAGCAGGGTCGATTCCAGGTCGATCCAGGCCAGCGCCACCAGCGCCGCCGACAGGCCCATGGCGCACAGCGCGATGGGCGTGGCGCCGAAACGCCAGGCGCAGGCGGCGAACAGGAGGCAGGTGATCGACTCGATGGCGGGATAGCGCCAGCCGATCCCGGCCCCGCATGCGGCGCAGCGGCCGCGCAGCGCCAGCCAGCCCAGCAGCGGCAGGCGGCGCCAGCCGGTCACCGGGGTCTCACAGCTCGGGCAATGCGAGGCCGGCGCCAGCAGGCCGGAATCGGCGGCCGGCCGGGCCTGGCCCGCGGCCTCCTGGCACTGCGCCTGCCACTCGCGCTCCATCATGCGCGGCAGGCGGTAAGTCACCCGAGTCAGCCAGCCGCCGACCAGCAGGCCGGCCAGCGCGGCCAGCGCGATGAACGCCGCCAGCGGCACCGGGAAGACATGCCACAGCGTCATGCGCGCTCCCGCGACGCGGTCCGTCGCGCCGGCGCGCGAGCGCTGGCGGCAAGGCGGCGGGCGGGCAGCCGGGAGCCGTGTCGTAATTTGTGCATAAAGTGCCGGCAACGCCTTTCAGGATGATGGGGATCGTATCGAATCTTCGCATAAGTGCGTAAAATCGGAGACAGACTCAACTTACGGATCAGCTGCCATGGCCGCGCGCGTCGAAATCCTTACCCGCCCCCGCAAACTCAGCATGATGGGGCTGCTGCTAGCGGGCACGGTGCTGGGTGCCGCGGGCTGCGCCCAGCAACGCACCGAAGGCTATTACGATCCTCCGGTCGAAAGCACCGTCACCGACGCCCAGTACCAGGGTTCCGGCGCCGGCTACCGCACCGTGCTGCGGGCGCCCTCGCAGGTGCAGATCGCGCTGAAACCCGACCAGAAGAAGACCCCGACCCAGGCCGCCGCGGCCCAGGGCGCCACCACCGAGGACGGCCAGCCCGTGCCGGAAGGCGCGGACAGCGGCGCCGCCGCGGCCCCCGCGCCCGTTCCGGCGCCCGCCGCCGCGCAGAGCGCCGCCGCCAACAGCCTGGTGCCGCAGCCGCAGACCTACATGGGCACCCTGCCGTGTTTCTCGCCCGCCATGCAATGCACGGCGCAACGCGTCACCCTGACCCTGGCGCCCAACGGCCGCTGGCGCGGCCGCACCGCCTACCTGGAAAACGATCCCCAGAAGGCCGCGCCGATCGTCGAGCAAGGCTGCTGGGACGCCACCGACGAGCGCCCGCCGCGCGTCCTGCTGCTCGACAGCAAGGGCAACATGCGGGTCGAATTCGTG
>NZ_CYTY01000029.1:4597-59225 GCF_001298995.1 Achromobacter sp. 2789STDY5608615 | reverse complement strand
GCCTACTTACTCCAATACCCTTTATTAATAAGCGCTGCGCAACAATCCGCAAGAATGACGTGGACCGGCTCCGCCCGCGGCGCATAGCGCGTGACTGGCGCGTGACCATCCGGCGCAGGCGGGATCGGTGCGGGCCGGGCCGGATCGAGCGCGGTCGGCTCGAATGGCGTCGGCCCGGGCTGGGCGGGTTCGCGCAGGGGCCATTCACGCAGGGGCTCGGCCGGCCCCGCCGCGCCCCGCCCGCACGGCAGCGGCGCGCCCAGCACCGGCGACACGCCCAGTTGCCCATGGGCGCACAGCCGGCAGGCCAGCTGCATGGCGTTGCGCACGCCCAGCTTGGCGAAGATCCGGGCGCGATGGGCCTCGGCGGTGCGCAGGGAAATGTCCAGGTCGATCGCGATGACCTTGTTGGGACGGCCGGCCGCGACATAGGCGACGATCTGGCGTTCGCGCGGCGTCAGGGTGGACAGGAGGCGATCGAGGTCGGTGCGGGGAACGTGCATGGAACGGCTCTGCAATGAAGACTTGCAGAGAGTCTGCCCCGCCCCCCGGCGGCGGCATAAGCTGGCAATTTTGCCAGGGGTGCGGCCCGGGAGGATCGGGCCGCGGCGCAACCGGCTCAGGCCGTGTAGGACAGTTCCAGGTTGTCGATCAGGCGCGTCGCGCCCAGCTTGGCGGCGGCCAGCACCACCACCGGCTCGCCGGCCTGCAGGTCGGCGGCTTCCGGACGCTTGAGGTCGCGCTGGCGGCGCAGGGCGATGTAGTCGACCTTCCAGCCGCGATCGGTCAGGTGCTGCGCCGCTTCGCGCTCCAGCTTGGCGGCATCGCGCTCGCCGGCCGCCAGGCGCTGGCCGACGTTGTGCAGCGCGGCGTACAGGGCCGGGGCCTCGGCGCGCTCGGCGTCGCTCAGGTAGCGGTTGCGCGAGGACAGCGCCAGGCCGTCATCGGCGCGCACGGTCTCGTGCGCCAGCACTTCCACCGGCAGCTGGAACTGGCGGCACATGTTGCGCACCACCATCAGCTGCTGGTAGTCCTTCTTGCCGAACACCGCCACCTTCGGCTGCACACAGGAGAACAGCTTGAGCACCACGGTGCTGACGCCGGCGAAGAAGCCCGGACGGAACTCGCCTTCGAGGATGTCGCCCAGGTCGTCCGGCGGCTGCACGCGGTAGTTCTGCGGCTCGGGGTACATCTCGCGCTCGTTGGGCGCGAACAGCACGTAGACGTCGCGTTCGCGCTCGAGCTTCTCGATGTCGGCGGCCAGGGTGCGCGGGTATTGGTCGAAGTCCTCGTTCGGCCCGAACTGCAGGCGGTTCACGAAGATGCTGGCGACCACCGGGTCGCCGTGCTGGCGCGCCAGCTTCATCAGCGCCAGGTGGCCTTCGTGCAGGTTGCCCATGGTGGGCACGAACGACACGCGATTCTGGCCGCGCAGGTGATCGCGCAGTTCCTGGATGGTGTGGACGACTTTCAAGGGGAATCTCCGGGATCGGGCGCACAGCCCGGGGGGATCAGGCCGCGACCGCCGCGACGCTGGTATAGGCCAGGCGCACGTAGATGGGCGCGTAAGGCTCGGCCTGCGTGATTTCCAGCAGCGACTCGCGCGCCAGTTCCAGCATGGCGATGAAGTGCACCACCACCACCGCGGCCGGCGCGCCTTCGCGCACCCGTTCCATGAACAGGTCGCCGAACTCGATGAAACGCACGTCGTTCAAGCGCCGCAGGATGTGCGTCATGTGGTCGCGCACCGACAGCTGTTCGCGAGTGATGTGATGGTGCTGGTTGAGCTTGGCCCGCTTCATGATGTCGGCCCACGCGGCGCGCAGGTCATCGACGCTGACCTCGGGCAGCATGCGCTCGACGCTCAGGTCGGCAACGGCGTGGCTGGTGACGAAGTCGCGGCCCAGCTGGGGCAAGGCGTCGAGCTTCTGCGCGGCCAGCTTCATCTGCTCGTACTCGAGCAGGCGGCGCACCAGCTCGGCGCGCGGATCCTCGGGCTCTTCGCCGGTGTCGGTCTTCTTGACCGGCAGCAGCATGCGCGACTTGATCTCGATCAGCATTGCCGCCATCAGCAGATACTCGGCGGCCAGCTCCAGGTTGTGGATGCGGATCTGTTCCACATAGGACAGGTACTGCCGCGTGACATCCGCCATGGGGATGTCCAGCACGTTGAAGTTCTGCTTGCGGATCAGGTAGAGCAGCAGGTCCAGCGGCCCCTCGAAGGCCTCGAGGAAGATCTCGAGCGCGTCCGGCGGAATGTAAAGGTCCGTCGGCATCTGGAACAGCGGCTCGCCGTACAGCCGCGCGAACGCCACGCTGTCGATGGTGTCGGGGGTGCTGTCGACGGACGGTTCCACTAGCGCGGCCAGGGCATCGCCCGGGACGGAGGGGGGGTGGGCCATGGTTGCCGCAACAGTATCAGTCGGCCTGATACACGTACGGCTTTTGCGGCACGCGGGCGGCGCGGAAGCCTTCCAGCAGTTCCGCGTCCTGCGTCTTGTCCCAAAGACGGGCGCGGCCTTCGCGCTGGCGTTCTTCGGTGCCAGGGTGCGACTGCTTGTAGTCTTTCAGGAACTGGGTGATCTCGGATTCGTAGTTGGTCGCCATGGCACCAATTTCAGTGGGTTTCGGATGCCGCCAGTTTACTGCACCCGGGGCCGGAACCCGGCGTTACAATCTTCCGGCTCCCACCGCCCCCCTCCGCCATGTCCGCCGAATCCGCAGCCGCAGCCAATCCCGCTCCTCCTTCAACCCCGGACGCGGTGCGCGCGGCGCGCATGATTCCCTTCATCGTCGGCTGTGCGCTGTTCATGCAGATGCTGGACGCGACCGTGGTGGCGACCGCCCTGCCGGCCATGGCGCGGGCCCTGGGATCGACCCCGGTGCGGCTGAACGTGGCCATCACCTCTTACCTGCTGTCGGTGGCCGTGTTCGTGCCGGTCAGCGGCTGGGCCGCCGACCGCTACGGCGCCCGCCGCGTCTTCATCGCCGCCATCGGCCTGTTCACCCTCAGTTCCGTGGCCTGCGCCCTGTCGCAGGACCTGCCGCAACTGGTCATCTCCCGCATCGTGCAGGGCATGGCCGGGGCCATGATGGTGCCGGTGGGCCGCATCATCCTGCTGCGCACCGTGCCCAAGCAGGACCTGCTCAAAGCCATGTCGTTCCTGTCGATCCCGGCGCTGCTGGGCCCGGTGATCGGGCCGCCGCTGGGCGGCTTCATGGTCACCTACATGTCGTGGCACTGGATCTTCCTGATCAACATTCCCATCGGCGTGCTCGGCATCGCGCTGGTGCTGCGCTACGTGGCCGAGATCAAGGAAGAAACGGCGCCGCGCCTGGACTGGCTGGGCTTTTTGCTCAGCGCCGTGTGCCTGGCCACGCTGGTCAGCGGCTTCGAGGCCATCGGCCGCGACGTCATGCCGCTGCCGCTGCTGCTGGGCCTGATCGCGGTGGGCATCGTCTGCGGCCTGCTCTACGGCTGGCACGCGCGCCGCATCGATTACGCGATCATCGACCTGTCGCTGATGCGCATTCCCACGTTCGCCATCTCGACGCTGGGCGGCAACCTGTGCCGCTTCGCGGTGGGCGCCACGCCCTTCCTGCTGGCCATGCTGCTGCAGGTGGGCTTCGGCCTGTCGCCGTTCTCGGCCGGCCTGATCACCTTCGCCAGCGCGGCCGGCGCGCTGCTGATGAAGTTCGTGGCCACCCCGATCGTCAGGCATTTCGGCTTTCGCCGCGTTCTGACCGTGAACGCGGTGCTGACCGGCGCCTTCATCATGGTCTGCGCCACCTTCACGGCGGCCACGCCGGTCTGGCTGCTGATCGCCATCCTGCTGATCGGCGGCTTCTTCCGCTCGCTGCAGTTCACCGGCGTAAATACGCTAACCTATGCCGACATTCCCCCGGCCAAGATGAGCCGCGCCAGCAGCTTCGCCGCCATGGCGCAGCAGCTCGGCATCAGCCTGGGCGTGGGCGTGGCCGCGGTGACCCTGAACATCAGCATGACCCTGCGCGGGGCCGAAACGCTGGCGGTGGGCGACGTGATCGCCGGCTTCATCGTCATCGGCCTGCTGTGCGCGGCTTCGGTCTTCTCCTTTAGACGCCTCGACCCGCTGGCCGGGGCACACCTGAACGGCGCCAAAAACAGTGACGACGAATGAATTTGTCCTAGCCCTGGACCAGGGCACGACCAGCTCCCGCGCCATCGTGTTCGATCGCGACGGCGTGGTGCGCGGCATCGGCCAGCGCGAATTCCGCCAGCACTACCCGCGGCCGGGCTGGGTCGAACATGATCCCGGCGAGATCTGGCACAGCCAGCTGGACGTGGCGCGCGAGGCCTTGCGCAACGCCGCCGCCAGCGCCGCCGACGTGGCCGCCATCGGCATCACCAACCAGCGCGAAACCACCCTGATCTGGGACCGCGCCAGCGGCCGCCCGCTGGCCCGCGCCATCGTCTGGCAGGACCGCCGCACCGCGCCGATGTGCGACCAGTTGCGCCAGGACGGCCATGCCGACTTCCTGCAATCGCGCACCGGGCTGGTGCTGGACGCCTATTTCTCGGGTACCAAGCTGGCCTGGCTGCTGGATCACGTGCCCGGCGCGCGCCAGAAGGCCGAGCGCGGCGAGCTGGCCTTCGGCACCGTCGACACCTGGCTGATCTGGCAGCTGACCGGCGGCGCGGTGCACAGCACCGACCCCAGCAACGCCTCGCGCACCATGCTGTTCGACCTGCACACGCAGGACTGGAACGACGAGATCCTGGCGCTGCTCAACATTCCGCGCAGCGTGCTGCCGTCAATCGCGCCCAGCAGCGCGGTGGTGGGCGAATCCCTGCCCGAATGGCTGGGTGGCTCGATTCCCATCGCCGGCGTCGCCGGCGACCAGCAGGCCGCGACCTTCGGCCAGGCCTGCTTCAAGCCGGGCATGGCCAAGAACACCTATGGCACCGGCTGCTTCATGCTGATGAACGTGGGCGACAAGCCGGTGCAGTCGCACAACCATCTGCTGTCGACCGTCGGCTGGGGCCTGCCGGTCCAGGGCCAGCCAGGCTGGCGGCCGGCCTACATGCTGGAAGGCGGCGTGTTCGTCGCCGGCGCCGCGGTGCAATGGCTGCGCGACGGCCTGGGCATCATCCAGCGCTCCGAGGAAATCGAATCGCTGGCCGCCAGCGTGGCCGACACCGACGACGTCTTCATGGTGCCGGCCTTCGCCGGCCTGGGCGCGCCGCACTGGGATCCCTATGCCCGCGGCACCCTGGTGGGCCTGACGCGCGGCACCACCCGCGCCCACATCGCCCGCGCCACGCTCGAATCCATCGCGCTGCAGAGCGCCGAACTGCTGACCTGCATGAACGGCGACAGCGGCATCGCGCTGACCGAGCTGCGGGTCGATGGCGGCGCGGCCCGCAACGACCTGCTGATGCAGATGCAGGCCGACCTGCTGGGCGTGCCGGTGGTGCGCCCGCGGGTGCCGGAATCGACCGCGCTGGGCGCGGCGGGCCTGGCGGGCCTGGCGGTCGGCTTCTGGTCGGGCCAGGACGAATTCGCCTCCAAGTGGCAGGCCGAGCGCACCTTCGAGCCGGCCTGGCCGGACTCGGTGCGCGAGGCCCGCATGCGGCGCTGGAGCCAGGCGGTGGAACTGTCCAAGGGCTGGTCCAACACCGCGAAGTGAACGGCCGCGGCCCGGCGGCTTACGGCCGCCGCGCCTGCGCCTGCATCAGCCGCAACGCCACGCGATAGCCGGCGAACACATAGAACGCACTGCTGTTCATCAGCAGCCACGCGCCGGCGCCGCCCAGCAGCGCGACCACCGGGCCGACCGCGCGCATGTCGCCCTGCGACCACGCGATCAGCCCCAACCCGCCCGCGGCGGCCAATGTCAGCGCGGTGCGCTTGAGCAGCACCAGCCCCAGGCTGTAGCCGCCCATGAACGCCACCACGCCGATCGCCAGCGCCAGCGCCGTGACGGCGCAGGCCAGCACCAGCGCGAAGGCCGCCAGCGCCGGGCCGGCCGGGCGCAGCAGCAGGCTCAACAGGCCGATGCCGACGCCGATGCCGCCGACCATCGTCAGCACCGCCAGCGCCAGCGGCGACCACAGCCCCGGCGGCGCGGCGCGCGCATCCATCTCGGCGACGAAGCGGTGCATGGCCGCCGACGCATCCGGCGCGCCCGCCTCGTCGCGCAGCGCCGCCTCCAGCCGGCGGCATTGCGCGATCAGCGCATTCAGCCCGGGGCCGGACGGCGCCATCACAGCCTCGTGACGCCCGGGGCGTGTTCGGCCACCGTGTTGCGCAGCGCGGCCATCGCCTCCTGCACGGCGGTCGGCCGGAAGGCGTCCTCGCGCCAGTACATGGCCACCGAGCCGAAGCCCGACAAGCGCACCGGGATGATGCGCATCGCCTTCATCTGCGTGAAGCGCAGCGCCGCGCGGTGCGAGGCCACGCCGATCATGTCGCTGTTGTTGATCAGGGTGAGGTTGATGGTGACCGAATTGGACTCGACGTGGTCGGCCGGCGGCGCCTGGCCGGCCGCGGCCAGCGCGGCGTCGACCGCGTTGCGGATCGGCGTGCCCTTGGGCCACAGGATCCAGCGGTATGACAGCAGCTCTGGCCAGCCGGGCTGCTCCAGCGCGAACAGCGGATGGCGCGGCCGCGCCACCAGGTGGATCGGCTCCAGGTACAGCGCTTCGAAGCGGATGGCCGGATCATGGTGCTCGGGCGCCGAGCGGCCCACCACGATGTCCAGGTCGCCCTGCGCCAGCTGCGCCAACAGGCGGTCGGTGGTGCCTTCCACCAGTTTCACGCGGGCCTGCGGCATGCGTTCGAGCAGCTTCATCACCGCCAGCGGCACGGTGTCGGAGGCCGAGGCGCCCGAGGCGCCGATCACCACCCGGCCGCCGCCGCCCTCGCGCAGCGCAGCCATGTCGGCGCTGGCGCGGTCCAGCTGCGCCTCGACCCGCTGCGCGTGCGCGATCAGCACGTCGCCGTGCGGCGTCGGCCGCAGGCCGCGCGCATGGCGCTCGAACAGCGGCAGGCCGATGTCGTCTTCCAGATCCTTCAACCATTTCGACAACCCCGGCTGGGTCGTGTTGAGCATGGCGGCCGAGTGGCTGATGTTGCGGGTCTGGGCCAGGCTGAGGAGCATTTTCAGGTTGCGCAGGCGCAACCGGTGAGTCCAGTCCATGGAGTCCCCTTTTGTCTCTTATCCATATAGTTATTGGTATGGATAATAAGATAATTTCATTTCAAAACACATAGCTCGTTACGCATAATCGTCTCCATATCGTGACCCGCCGCGCCCGCCGCGACGGGCCAACAGAAGCCGGCCCCGACGCCGGCCCCCAGGAGACAGACATGCCCGACGGCCACCCCCCCCGGCGCGGACCGCGCCGCCTATTACGCGCGCATCGCCCAGAAGCACATGGCCCCGCTGTGGGAGTCGCTGCACAACCTGGTGCCGCGCCAGCCCGCGCCGCGCTGCGTGCCGGCGATCTGGAAATACGACGACGTGCGCGACGACGTGCTGGCCTCGGGCTCGCTCATCACCGCCGAGGAAGCCGTGCGGCGCGTGCTGATCCTGGAGAACCCGGGCCTGCCCGGCCAGGCCAGCATCACGCAGAGCCTGTACGCCGGCCTGCAGCTGATCCTGCCGGGCGAGATCGCGCCCAGCCACCGCCACACCCAGTCGGCCCTGCGCTTCATCGTCGAGGGCCGCGGCGCCTACACCGCCGTCAACGGCGAACGCACCACCATGCATCCGGGCGACTTCATCATCACGCCGTCCTGGACCTGGCACGACCACGGCAACGCCGAGACCGTCGACGGCGGCGAACCGGTGGTCTGGCTCGACGGCCTGGACATTCCGCTGCTGCGCTTCCTGGACGCCGGCTTCGCCGAAAACTATCCGTCCGCCACCCAGCCCGTCACGCGGCCGGAAGGCGACAGCATGGCGCGCTACGGCCACAACATGGCGCCGGTGCGCCACCGCGCCGCCGGCGGCACCTCGCCGATCTTCAACTACCCCTACGAGCGCAGCCGCGAAGCGCTCGACGCGCTCTACCGCCACGGCGAGCTCGACCCCTGGGACGGCGTCAAGCTGCGCTACCTCAATCCGGCCACGGGCGGCTACCCCATGCCCACCATGGCCACCTTCATGCAGTTGCTGCCGGCCGGCTTCCAGGGCAAGACCTATCGCAGCACCGACTCCACCGTCTACAGCGTGGTGGAAGGCCGCGGCATCGCCCGCATCGGCGACGCCGAATTCCATTTCGGTCCGCGCGACGTGTTCGTGGCGCCGTCGTGGCTGCCGGTGCAGCTGGCGGCGCTGGAAGACGCCACCCTGTTCAGCTATTCCGACCGCCCGGTGCAGGACGCGCTGGGCCTGTGGCGCGAAGAACGCATCGCCTGACGCGGGCGGGCCACCGCGCCCGCCCTCCCCCTTTCCGTTCCGCCTTCAAAGGTTGATTCATGTCTTACGTGTTTGCTCCCGCCGACCCCGTCGCCGTGCCCGTCGCCGGCAGCCCGGACCGTTTTCCCGTGCGCCGCGTCTATTGCGTCGGCCGCAACTACGCCGCCCACGCCCGCGAGATGGGCTTCGATCCCGACCGCGAGCCGCCGTTCTTCTTCTGCAAGCCGGCCGACGCCGTGGTGCCGGTGGCGCGGGACGCCACGCTGACGCTGCCCTATCCGTCCGAGACCGCCAACTTCCACTATGAAATCGAACTGGTCGCGGCCATCGGCAAGGGCGGCGCCAACATCGCGGTCGAATCCGCGTTGGAACACGTGTGGGGCTACGCCGTCGGCCTGGACATGACGCGCCGCGACCTGCAGATGAAGATGCGCGAGGCCGGCCGCCCGTGGGAGCTGGGCAAGGCCTTCGACCAGAGCGCGCCGATCGGCCCGCTGGTGCCCGCCGCGCAGGCCGGCGACATCCACCACGCCGGCATCTGGCTGCAGGTCAACGGCGCCGACAAGCAGCGCAGCGACGTCGGCCAGCTGATCTGGTCGGTGGCCGAGACCATCGCCTACCTGTCGCGCTACTTCCGCCTGGAAGCCGGCGACCTGATCTACACCGGCACGCCCGAAGGCGTGGGCCCCGTGACGCGCGGCGACAAGCTGGTCGGCGGCGTCGACGGCCTGGGCACGCTCAGCGTGCAGATCGCCTGAGGACGCCCGCCCATGCAACTGCACAGCTTCTTCAACAGCTCCACCTCGTACCGCGTGCGCATCGCGCTGGCGCTCAAGGGCCTGCCGTTCGACATCGTGCCGGTGAACCTGCGCAAACAGGAACAGCGCGCCGCCGACTACGTGGCGCAGAATCCGTCGGCCGGCGTGCCGCTGCTGACGGAAGGCGATTTCCAGCTGTCGCAATCGCTCGCCATCATCGACTACCTGGACGCCACGCACCCCGAGCCGCGCCTGATCCCGGCCGCGCCGCGCGAGCGCGCCCGCGTGCTGGAGCTGGCCAACGCCATCGCCTGCGACATCCATCCGGTCAACAACATGCGCATCCTGCGCTACCTGCAGGAAGAGCTGGGCGCCACCGACGCGCAGAAGAACGCCTGGTATCACCACTGGATCCGCGAAGGCCTGACCGCGGTCGAGACCCTGCTGGCGCGTCATGGCCACGGCGCCTATTGCTTCGGCGATGCGCCGACGCTGGCCGACTGCTGCCTGGTGCCGCAGATCGCCAACGCCCAGCGCATGGGCTGCGACCTGTCGGCCTACCCGCGCCTGATCGCCGTCTATGAACACTGCGCCGCGCAGCCCGCGTTCCAGCGGGCCGCGCCTGGCAACCAACCGGACTACATCAAGTGACCACGCAAGCTTCCCCGGGCCAGGAGCCCGACACCCTGGGCGCGCCGCTGCGCGAATACACCGATCCGGCCTACCGCCCGCTGTGCGCCAACCTGGCCGAGGTGCGCGCCAACATCGACCGGCTCGACGACGAGATCGTGCGCCTGATGGCCGAACGCGCCATGTACGTCAAGGACGCCGCGCGCTTCAAGCGCGACGCCTTCCAGGTCAGCGCGCCGGCGCGCCAGGCCGAGGTGTTCGAGAAAGTGCGGCGCCTGGCCGAGCGCCACGACCAGGGCTTCGAGAACCTGGACCAGGTGGTCGATGCCGCCTACCGCGCCATGGTGGCGGCCTTCATCGCCAATGAACAGACCTATTTCAACAACATGAAGATTGCGGGAGACAAGCATGCATAACCCCTCGACCCTGGCGCGGGCGCGCGCTTTCACGGCGCGCGCGCTGGCGCTGGGGCTGATCGCGCTGGCGCCGCTGGGCGCGGCGCAGGCCGCCGACGCCTGGCCGTCGCAGCCGCTCAAGGCGCTGGTGCCGTTCGGTCCGGGCTCCAGCCCCGACCAGGTGGCGCGCATCGTCGGCGAGAAGGCCGGCGCCATCCTCGGCCAGACCGTGGTGGTGGAAAACAAGCCGGGCGCCAGCGGCAACATCGGCACCTTCGCCATCGCCAACGCCAAGCCCGACGGCTACACCTTCGGCGTCTCGATCACCGGCCCGCTGGTGAACAACACGCTGCTGTTCGACAAGCTGCCCTACGCGCCCGCCACCGACCTGGCGCCGCTGACGCTGGCGGTGCACCAGCCCAACGTGCTGGTGGTGCCGGCCAACTCCGGCATCGACAACGTCGGCCAATTGCTGGAAGCGCTCAAGAAGAACCCGGACAAGTACAACTTCCCCTCGCCCGGCGCCGGCACCGTCTCGCACCTGGCGGTGGAGCTGCTGCTGCAGCGGATCGGCGCGCGCGCCACGCACGTGCCGTATCCGTCGTCGCCGGCCGCGCTGACTTCGCTGCTGTCGGGCGACACGCAGTTCGCCGCGCTGCCGCCGATCGCCGTCATGAGCATGGTCAAGGACGGCCGCCTGAAGGCGCTGGCCGTGACCTCGTCCAAGCGCTCCACGCTGCTGCCCGAGATCCCCACGCTGGCCGAAGTCGGCGTGCCCGGCATCGAGGGCTCGGCCTGGATCGGTTTCGTGATTTCGTCCAAGGTGCCCGCCGACATCCAGAAGAAGCTGTCGGACGCGCTGATCCAGGCGATCCGCGACCCCGAGGTGGTCAAGCGCCTGCAGGCGCAGTTCATGGACCCGGTGGGCAGCAGCCCGGCCGAGTTCCGCGCCTACATGGACGATGAGCTCAAGCGCTGGGAGCCCCTCATCACCAAGCTCGGCATCAAGGGCCAGTAACCAGGCCCGTGAACGGGCGGCCTCGCCGCCCGGCATTTCGCAACACCAGACGCAGTCCGCAGGACAAGCAAGGAGACAAGCATGACCCTCACCGAACCCGCCCGCCAGGTCCCGCTCTACGGCGAATACGACGTCGTCGTGCTGGGCGGCGGCCCCGCCGGCATCCTGGCCGCGGCCAGCGCCGCCCGCAACGGCGCCAGCGTGCTGCTGGTGGAACGCTACGGCTTTCTCGGCGGCATGGGCACGGCGGCGGGGGTCTCCAACTTCTGCGGACTGCACGCCAACATCCGCGGCGCCATCCGCCAGGTCGCGCACGGCATGACGGACGAGCTGCTGGACCGCATGCGCGCGCTGGACGGCCTGAACGACCCGCACCTGATCCTGGGCAAGATCCACGCCCAGGCCTACGACATCGCCGCCTTCAAGTGCGCCGCTGACGGCATGGTGCAGGACAGCGGCGCACAGATCCTGTTCCACGCTTTGGCCACCGGCCTGGCGCGCGATGCCGCCGGCAATGTCGACGCGCTGTTCCTGGAGACCAAGTCCGGCCGCTGCGCAGTGCGCGGCAAGGTCTTCATCGACTGCTCCGGCGACGCCGACATCGCGCAATGGGGCGGCCTGCCGTTCGAGAAGGGCGACGCGCACGGCCACATGCTCTACCCCACGCTGATGTTCAAGGTCGGCAACGTCGACGGCGCCCGCGCCCAGGAGGCCTGGAAGACCATTCCGCAGCTGATGGACCAGGCCGCCGCCAGCGGCGAATTCACCTTCCCGCGGCGCGGCGCCATCGTGCGGCCGCAAAAGCATGACTACGAGTGGCGCGTCAACGTGACCCAGCTGGCCAACGCCGACGGCAGCGCGGCCGACGGCACCGACGCCGCCTCGCTCTCGGCCGGCGAGCTGGAAGGCCGCCGCCAGATCACCGAATACCTGAAGTTCCTGCGCGCCAAGGTGCCGGGCTTCGAGCACGCCTACGTGCTCGACATCGCGCCGCAGCTGGGCATCCGCGAAACCCGCCGCATCGTCGGCGAAGCCGTGCTGACCAAGGAAGACGTGCTGGGCTGCGCCGACTTCGAGGACAGCATCGGCGTCAACGGCTGGCCGCTGGAAATGCACACCGCCGGCGACGTGCAGTGGATGTGGCCGCCCATCCCCGAATCGCGCGGCTACAACCAGCTGCCGTTCCGCATGATGGTGCCGCGCCGCGGCCCCGGCGTGGCCGGCAACGTGCTGGTGGCCGGACGCTGCGCCTCGATGACGCACGAGGGCCAGTCGGCCGCCCGCGTCAGCGGCAGCTGCTTCGTCATGGGCGAGGCCGCCGGCACTGCCTCGGCGCTGGCGCTGCGCGCCGGCATCGCGCCGGCCGACCTGCCGGTCGCCACCCTGCAGGCGCAGCTGGAACGGCAAGGCGCCTTCCTCGGCGGCCACGACTGAACACGCAAGGAATCCAGGAATGAACGCAACACCGACAGTACAGGGCGCGCCCCAATCCGTGATCGTGGTGGGCGGCGGCATCGGCGGCCTGGCCGCGGCGCTGGCGCTGACGCGCCAGGGCATCGCCGTGCAGTTGCTGGAACAGGCCGCGCACATCGGCGAGATCGGCGCCGGCATCCAGCTCGGCCCCAACGCCTTCGCCGCGCTCGACGCGCTGGGCGTGGGCGCCACGGCGCGCCAGCGCGCGGTCTTCACCGACCACATCATCATGATGGACGCGGTCGACGCGCGCGAAGTGGTGCGCATCGACACCGGCGACGCTTTCCGCGAGCGCTTCGGCGGCCCCTACGCCGTGATCCACCGCGCCGACATCCACCTGTCCATCCTGGAAGCGGTGCAGCAGAACCCGCTGATCCGCTTTCGCACCTCGACCCAGATCGCCAGCGTCGCGCAGGACGGCAAGCGCGTGGAAGTCACGGATACCGAAGGCAACCGCTACCAGGCCGACGCGGTGGTGGGCGCCGACGGCGTCAAGTCCGTGATCCGCGAGCACCTGATCGGCGATCCGCCGCGCGTGACCGGCCACGTGGTCTACCGCGCCGTGGTCGAGCGCGACAACATGCCCGAGGAACTGCGCATCAACGCGCCGGTGCTGTGGGCCGGCCCGCACTGCCACCTGGTGCACTACCCGTTGCGCGGCGGCCAGCAATACAACCTGGTGGTGACCTTCCACAGCCGCGAGCAGGAACAATGGGGCGTGCGCGAAGGCAGCAAGGAGGAAGTGCTGTCGTACTTCCAGGGCATCCACCCGCGCCCGCACCAGATGCTGGACCGCCCCACTTCGTGGAAGCGCTGGGCCACCGCCGACCGCGAGCCGGTCGAACAGTGGGGCCAGGGCCGCCTCACCATCCTGGGCGACGCCGCCCACCCCATGACCCAGTACATGGCCCAGGGCGCTTGCATGGCGCTCGAAGACGCAGTGACGCTGGGCGAAGCCGTCAAACGCTGCGACCACGACCTGGAAGCCGCTTTCCGCCTGTACGAATCGGTGCGCATCCCGCGCAGCGCGCGCGTGGTCTGGTCGACCCGGGAGATGGGCAGGCTCTATCACGCGCGCGGCGTCGAACGCACCGTGCGCAACATGCTGTGGACCGGCCGCGGCCAGTCCCAGTTCTACGACGCGTTGCAGTGGCTCTACGGCTGGAAGGTGGAGAACTGTCTCGCGGGACCCATCCAGCCATAAAAAAAGCAGGCACAGGAGGAGACAACCATGACGACACGCATCACCCGCGGCGGCGCCGCGCTGCTGCTGGCACTGGCCGCCGGCGGCGTCCAGGCCCAGCAGAAACCCGTGGACATCGGTTTCATCGGCACGCTGTCCACGCCGGCCGGCTACATCGGCGAGGACGAGCGCGATGCTTTCATGCTGGCGGTCAAGGAAGGCGGCGGCAAGCTCGGCGGCGTGCCGGTCAACGTGCGCGTGGAGGACGACGCGCTCAAGCCGGCCAACGCCAAGCAGATCGCCGACAAGATGGTGCAGGGCGGCGTGCGCCTGTTCACCGGCGTGAACTTCTCCAACGTCATGGCGGCCGTCGGGCCGACGGTGCTCAACGCGGGCGGCTTCTACGTCAGCCTGAACGCCGGCCCCTCCAACTACGCCGGCAAGGCCTGCAACCCCAACTACTTCGCCGTCGCCTTCCAGAACGACTCGTACGCCGACACCGCCGGCATCGCCGCCAACGAGCTGGGCGCCAAGCGCGTCGTCGTCATGGCGCCGAACTACCAGGCCGGGCGCGACGCCGTCGCCGGCTTCAAGCGCACCTACAAGGGCGAGATCGCCGAGGAGATCTACACCAAGCTCGAACAGGCCGATTTCTCGGTCGAGCTGGCGCGCATCCGCTCGCTCAACCCGGACGCCATCTTCCAGTTCCATCCGGGCGGCGCCGGCATCAACCTGACCAAGCAGTACGCCAACTCCGGCCTGGCCGACAAGATCAAGATGATCACGCCCATCTACTCGATGGACGAACGCATGCTGGCCGCCACCGGCACCGCCGGCAAGGGCTTCTACCTGAGTTCGCTGTGGAGCGCGGACCTGGACAACGCGCAGAACAAGCACTTCGTCGAAGCCTTCACCAAGACCTACAACCGCGCGCCCACCGCCTATGCGGCGCAGGCCTACGACACCGCCAACCTGATCGCCTCGGGCCTGAAGGCCGTGAACGGCGACATCACCGGCAAGGCCGACGCGTTCCGCGACGCGCTGCGCCGCGCCGACTTCCCCAGCGTGCGCGGCAAGTTCAAGTTCGGTCCCAACCAGCATCCGGTGCAGGACTGGTATCTGCTGCACATCGAGGCCGGCGCGGACGGCAAGCTGGTCTACAAGAACCTCAAGGTCATCGCCCGCGACCACACCGATGTGCACGCGGCCGACTGCAAGATGTAGCCGCCGAGGACCTGACGCCGCGGATCCGCCAGGAACGCTGGAGCGGGCGCGGCGCTACCTGGGCATGTGAGCCGCGCGCCCGGGTAGCGCGGCTCGCGGACTCAGTCCTGCGATTCGCAGAACGTCAGGCGATTGCCGAACGGGTCGGTCACCCGCAGCAGCCGGCCCCAGGGCGCGTCCTCGACGCCCGGCCGCGCGTAGCCGTATTGCTTGCCGATCAGCTCGGCCTGGTAATCGTCAACGCCGGTGGTGCGCACGAAGATGGCCGCGCCCGGCGTGGCATCGCCATAGTGCTCGCTCAGGTGCAGCACCAGCTCGCCGCGATGCACCTGCGCGTACAGCGGCAGGCCCGGTTCGAAGCGATGTTCCCAGTCCCACTCGAAACCGAGGAAATCCAGGTAGAACTCGCGCGCCTTGTCGACCGAAAAGATGCGCAGGATGGGAATGGCGGGGGACAAATGCATGATCAGGCCTTAGTATGCGAGGGGTCGCGCGCGCCCATGAAAACGACGCGCCGCTCACACGCCACGCGCACCAGCCAGCATAGACCAAAAAAGTTGCCATGCCCGACGCTCACGCCGCATCCTGGAAACACCTGCCCGCGCCGAAGAAGCGCGCCAAGCTGCCGTTCGACGCCGTCTATACGGCCGAGCAATACGCGCGGTTGCGCCAGGGGCGCATCCCCGCGGAGATGGAAGACAAGTGGTTCATCTATCTGGATGACGGCGTGCTGCGCTTTCATCGCAGCTGGACCGGCATCTGGATCTACGCGCTGCGGCTGGACGCGATGGACGGCCAATGGCGCGCGCATGACGCCTGGGTCAACCGCGAGGCCGACCAGTACGGCTGCACCGACCTGGAAACCGACCGCAAGCTGCTGGCGCGGCTGGTGGACGGCCTGCTGGCCGCCCCGCGCGGATAACCGCAAGACAGGAACAAAGCGCGAGGGCCGCGATCGCGGCCCCCGGCGGATGCCTCACCCGCTCGCGGCGGGCGTCATGCGGACGGGCGCGTTCCAGGCGGAACGCGCCAACCTCAGTTCAGGCTGGCGCCGGAGATCTTGACGATCTCCTGGTACTTGGCCTTTTCGTTCTTGACGAATTCGGCGAAGGCTTCGGGCGTCATCGGCCCCACTTCCGAACCCATCAGCAGCGAGCGCTGCTTCACGTCGGGCAGTTCCATCGCGTCGGCAAAGGCCTTGTGCAGCTTGGCCACCACCGGGGCGGGCGTGCCGCCCGTGGCGAACACGCCGAACCAGGTGCCCAGGTCAAAGCCCTTGATGCCGGACTCTTCCACGGTGGGCACATTGGCCAGCAGCGACGAGCGCTTGGCCGTGGTCACGGCCAGCGCCTTGACCTTGCCGTCCTTGATCAGCGGGGCGGACGCCGCCAGGTTGTCGAGCATGAAGTCCGACTGGCCCGACAGCAGCGCCAGCTGCGCCGGCGCCGCGCCCTGGTAAGGAATGTGCTCGACGTTGATGCCGGCGCGCGCCTTGAGCAGTTCGCCGGACAGATGGCCGGCGCTACCGTTGCCGCCCGAACCGTAGTTCAGCTTGCCCGGGTTCTTCTTGGCGTAGTCGATCAGGTCGGCCAGCGTCTCGATCTTGTTCTTGGCGGCGAACTCGACGTTCATGACCAGCACGTTCGGCACCGACGTCACGATGGTGATCGGCGCAAAGTCCTTCACCGGGTCATACGGCAGGTTGGCGAACAGCCAGGGGTTGATGGCGTGGGTGGCCACGGCGCCCATCACCAGCGTGTAGCCGTCGGCCGGGGCCTTGGCCACCAGGTCGGCGCCGATGTTGCCGCCGGCGCCCGAGCGGTTTTCCACGATCACGGGCTGGCCGAGCGAGCCGCGCACCTTTTCGGCCAGCATGCGGGCCATGGTGTCCAGCGGCCCGCCAGGCGGGTAAGGCACCACGAAGCGCAGCGGCTTGGTGGGGAAATCGGTAGCCTGGGCCAGCGCGGGCGCGCCGAAGGCCAGCGTGGCGGCCAGCGCCGCGGCGCCGCCCAGCAAGGCGCGGCGCAGGGCGCTGCGGGGGGTCGGTTTCATCTCGTTTGCTCCTCTCATTGCATCGATGGCGGTCGGTAGCATACCGCAGTGGCATGAACACCGTAACAAAGGGATACCGGGAAAAGCGGGTGCTTTTCCCGCGCCAGCCGTCGTCCCCGGGGGACCGGCGCGGCGGACGAGCCCCTTCCGCGCGCCTCGGGCATCCGGGCAGCCGCCGGGGTTCAAAAAGAAAAACCGCCTTCCAGGGAGGGCGGTTTTCCGGGTCTGGTCGCGGCGGGCCAGGGCCCGCCCGGCCTCAATGCAGGATCTGGCTCAGGAACAGCTTGGTGCGCTCGTTCTGCGGGTGGTCGAAGAACTCGTCCGGGCTGTTCTGCTCGATGATCTCGCCGCGGTCCATGAAGATGACGCGGTTGGCGACCTTGCGCGCAAAGCCCATTTCGTGGGTCACGCACAGCATCGTCATGCCGCTTTCCTGGGCCAGGCTGACCATCACGTCCAGCACTTCCTTGACCATTTCCGGGTCCAGCGCCGAGGTCGGCTCATCGAACAGCATGATCTTGGGGCTCATGCATAGCGAACGGGCGATGGCCACGCGCTGCTGCTGGCCGCCCGAGAGCTGGCCGGGGAATTTCTTGGCCTGGTCCGGGATGCGCACGCGCTCCAGGTACTTCATGGCCGTGGCCTCGGCTTCGGCGCGCGGTTTTTTCAGCACCCACATCGGGCCCAGCGTCAGGTTCTCCAGCACCGTCAGGTGCGGGAACAGGTTGAAGTGCTGGAACACCATGCCGACGTCCTTGCGGATGGTCTCGATGTGCTTGAGGTCGTTGGTGAGCTCCGTGCCGTCCACGATGATGTGGCCTTTCTGGTGCTCTTCGAGCCGGTTGATGCAGCGGATCATGGTGGACTTGCCCGAGCCGGACGGCCCGCACACCACGATGCGCTCACCCGGCGCCACGTCCAGGTTGATGTTGCGCAGCACGTGGAACTGGCCGTACCACTTGTTCACGTCCTGCAGTCGAATGATGGCATCAGACATGCCTGTACTCCCGTAAATATCGCGTTGCGGGCCCGCCCGGGGCGGACCCGCGGCAAGGTTCTATCGTGCGTGACCGGTGGCCAGGCGTTTTTCCAGCGCCTGGCTGTATTTGGACATGGAGAAGCAGAAGACGAAGTAGATCAGCGAGATGAACAGATACGCCTCCACCCCGAATCCGCGCCATGCCGCGTCGGACAGGGCCGCCTTGGCCGCCAGCGTCAGGTCGAAGATGCCGATGATCACCACCAGCGACGTGTCCTTGAACAGCGCGATGAAGATGCTGACCAGCGGCGGGATCACGATCTTGAGCGCCTGCGGCAGGATGATCTTGCGCATCTGCTGCCAGTAGTTCAGGCCGAGCGAATCGGCGCCCTCGTACTGGCCCTTGGGGATCGCCTGCAGGCCGCCGCGCACCGTTTCGGCGATGTACGCGGCCGCGAACATGATGATCGCGATCTGCGCGCGCAGCAGCTTGTCGATGGAGAAGCCCTCCGGCAGGAACAGCGGCAACATCACCGACGACATGAACAGCAGGCTGATCAGCGGCACGCCGCGGATCAGCTCGATGTACACGACGCACAGCGCCTTGATGGCCGGCATCTTCGAGCGCCGGCCCAGGGCCAGCAGCACGCCGATCGGGAAGGCGAAGGCGATGCCGAACGTCGACAGGATCAGCGTCAGCGGCAGGCCGCCCCAGCGCGCGTTCTCGACGTAGGTCAGGCCCAGCACGCCGCCCCACATCAGGATCGCCACGGCGGTCAGGCCGACGGTCCAGATGATGGCGAGCTTCCAGTTCCAGAAACGGCGGATGCCGCTGCACACGATCACCGCGACCAGGATGATGGTCGCGATCAGCGGCCGCCATTGCTCGTCGAACGGATAGGTGCCGAACAGGATCAGCCGGTGCTTCTCGATGATGAAGGCCCAGCAGGCCCCGCCCACCGAGGCGCGGCATTCCTGCGCGTTGGCGGCGGTGTAGTTAGCCTTGATGAAGGCCCATTCGACCAGCGCCGGCACCGACATCAACAGGAACCACGCCACCAGCACCGTGATCAGGATGTTCAGCGGCGAGGAGAACAGGCGCGAGCGCAGCCACGCCCACGCGCCGACATGGGTCTTGGGCGGCGGCAGCCCTTCGCTGGGGGTATGCGTAGTGCTGCTCATATCAACGCTCCACCAGCGCAATGCGCTTGTTGTACCAGTTCATGAAAATCGAGATCGACAGGCTGACCGTGAGGTACGCGCCCATGATGATGAGAATGCCCTCGATGGCCTGCCCGGTCTGGTTCAGCGTGGTGTTGACCACCGACACGATGTCCGGATAGCCGATGGCCACGGCCAGCGAGCTGTTCTTGGTGAGGTTGAGGAACTGGCTGGTCATCGGCGGGATGATCACGCGCAGCGCCTGCGGCAGCACCACCAGGCGCAGCACCTGCTTGCGGCGCAGGCCCAGGGCCCCGGCCGCTTCCCATTGGCCATTGTTGACCGCCTGGATGCCCGAGCGCACCACTTCGGCGATGAAGGCCGACGTGTAGATCACCAGGCCCGCCAGCAGCGCGGCGAACTCCGGCGACAGCGTCAGGCCACCGCTGAAGTTGAAGCCCTTCAGTTCCGGCATGTCCAGCGTCAGCGAGGCGCCGCTGACCAGCCAGCCGATCACCGGCAGGCCGATCAACAGGCCGATGGCCGCGCGGCCCAGCGGGAACACCTGGCCGGTGGCTTCCTGGCGCTTCTTGCCCCAGTGGCCCAGGAACAGGATGGCGACGATGGCCAGGCCAAGGCCGGCCAGCATCCAGTCGAGCGAGTTGCCCTCCAGCGCCGGCACCTTGAGGCCGCGGTTGGAGATGAACACGCCCGGCAGCGGGTTGTGCGCCTGGCGCGGACCCGGCATGTTCTCGGTGATGAGCGCATACCAGAAGAACAGCTGCAGCAGCAGCGGCACGTTGCGCATCACTTCGACGTAGATCGACGTGATCTTGGCGACGAGCCAGTTCTTGGACAGCCGGCCCACGCCGATCAGCGTGCCGAGGATGGTCGCCAGCACGATGCCGAGCACGGCCACGCGCAGCGTGTTGAGCAGGCCCACCCAGATGGCGCGGCCATAGGTGTCGGCGGGGGTATAGGCGATGGGCGTTTCGCCGATGGCGAAGCCGGCCTCGCGTTGAAGGAAACCGAAGCCCGTGGCGATGTTGCGCACGGACAGGTTGTGAAGCGTGTTTGAAACCAGGAACCACACCGCCGTGGCAACGGCGGCCAGTGCTATCACTTGATAGACCACGGCGCGCACGCCGGGATCGTTCCAGTTCAGACGCCGGGGGGGTGCCGAAATCGGGGCGTTTTTATTGGGAGTCGTCATGAATGAATCTACAGAAGTCGGACACCGGGCGGCTGGGCCCGAAAGACCGCGCCGCCCACTCCTGCCGCCCGCTCGAAGGCGGGCTAGGCATGGCGCCGCGAGGGCGCCATGCCGGGCAGCCGTGTGTTAGCGCACCGGCCAGCCGTACATCAAGCCACCTTGCTTATAGCTGGCGTTCAGGCCGCGGTCCAGCTTCATCGCGCTGCTCTTGCCGAGCGTGGCTTCGAAGCTCTCGCCGTAGTTGCCGATCTGCTTGATGATGTTGTAGGCCCACTTGTCGTCCACGCCCAGGTTCTTGCCCATGCCCGGGGTCACGCCCAGGATACGCTGGATGTTGGGGTTGGTGCTCTTGGTCATTTCATCGACGTTGGCCTTGGTGATGCCGTATTCCTCGGCTTCCAGCATCGCGTTCAGCGACCAGCGGACCACGTTGAACCATTGCTCGTCGCCCTGGCGCACCATGGGGCCCAGCGGCTCCTTGGAGAAGTCTTCCGGCAGGATGATGTACTTGTCCGGATTCTCCAGCGTGGTGCGGGTCGAGGCCAGCTGCGACTTGTCGGTCGTGAAGGCATCGCAACGGCCGGCCGAGAAGGCGCGGATGATTTCGTCGTACTTGTCGATCACGACCGGCTTGAATTCGATCTTCTGGCCACGGAACCAGTCGGCCAGGTTCAGCTCGGTGGTGGTGCCGGGCTGCACGCAGATGGTGGCGCCGTTCAGTTCCTTGGCGCTCTTGACGTTCAGGTCCTTGGAGACCATGACGCCCTGGCTGTCGTAGTAGTTCACGCCCACGCCGATCAGGCCCAGCGTGGTGTCGCGGGTCAGCGTGACGGTGGTGTTGCGGGTCAGCACGTCCACTTCGCCCGATTGCAGGGCGGTGAAACGCTGCTGCGTGTTCAGCGGCGTGACCTTGATCTTGGTGGCGTCGCCGAACATGGTGGCGGCGACGGCGCGGCACAGGTCCACGTCCAGGCCCTTGTATTCACCCTTGCTGTCCGCGATCGAGAAGCCCGGGATGCCGGTCGACACGCCGCATTGGACAAACCCTTTCTTCTTGACGTTATCGAAGGTCGCACCCGCATTGGCAGCCGCGGACGCAGCGAACAGGGCGGTGCCAATGGCAGCGAGTTTCAGTACTTTCATCGTGATCTCCGTAGGGGTGTAGCGAAGCCGAACGCAAGGCCGGGTTGGGCTTTACGCATGGGGCGGATGGTAGCGTCCACAAAGCGGCCTCCGCATCCGGGAATTCCCTTGAAATATAGGGACACTGGATGAAATCAAACGGGGTTTTGCGATAAAAACGGGGACACATTTTCGTTCGAAAAAACGTGTCCAACCGGTCACTTTTGCGTGGGGCCGGCGGTCACATCAGGACACTTTTTCCCGCGCGCCCCTCTCGCGGTTTTAGGCCAGCTTACTGTCCCCGAGTTAATATTGCGGCTTCATCCGACAGCCGCCATGATCGAATTCCAGCACGTATTCAAATCGTATGGCCGCGGCCGCAATATCCTGGCCGACATCAACTTCCGCGTGAGCGCGGGAGAGTTCGTTTTCGTGTCGGGGCCATCCGGCGCCGGCAAGTCGACCCTGCTCAAGCTGATCGGGGGGCTCGAGCCCGCCAGCCGCGGCTCGATCCAGGTCAACGGCCAGCGGCTCGACAAGCTGCCGGCCCGCGCCCGGCCCTACCTGCGCCGCGCCGTCGGCGTGATCCTGCAGGACACGCACCTGCTGTTCGATCGCAGCGCGTTTGAAAACGCGATGCTGCCGCTGGCGGTCACCGGCCACCCCGGCGATTCGGCCGCCGCCCGCGCCCGCGCCGCGCTGGACAAGGTCGGCCTGTCGGGCAAGGAAGATCTCAACCCCATCGAGTTGTCGGGCGGCGAGCAGCAGCGCCTGGCGATCGCGCGCGCCATCGTCAACCGGCCCGCCATCCTGATCGCCGACGAACCCACCGCCAACCTCGACCACGACAACGCGCAGCGCATCATGAATGTGTTCCGCGACTTCAACCGCGTCGGCGTCACCACGCTGATCGCCTCGCACGACCAGGAACTCATGGCGCGCTACGCCACCCGCACCCTGCGCATCGACCCCGGCAAGTTCGCCGACTCGCACGGTCCCGCCACGCCCTCGGCCGACGCCGGCCACGGCAGCGCCGGAGAACCGGCATGAACGCCTGGCTGCGGCAGCATCGCTATGCGCTCATGGTCACCCTGCGCCGGCTGGTCAAGCAGCCGTTCTCCTCGCTCGCCAACCTGCTGGTGATGGCGCTGGCGCTGGCCCTGCCGCTGCTGGGCAGCGCCATCCTGGTGTCGGTGCAGCCGGTGGCGCGGCAGATGTCCGTCACCCCCGAGGTCACCGTCTTCCTGCGGGTCGACGCCCCCGCCGGCGCCGCCGCCGACATCGCCAGGCGCATCCAGGGCGAGTACGCCAACGACGTGCGCGCGGTGCGCGTGGTCGGCCGCGACGACGCCCTGGCCGACCTGCGCGCCAACCCCGCCTGGCAGCAGGCGCTGGCCGTGCTGCCCGGCAACCCCCTGCCCGACGCGGTGGTGGTGACCCTGGCCGAGGGCGAAGACCTGGCCGGCCGCGCCGACAAGCTGGCGCAGGCCTGGAAACAATGGAACCAGGTGGACCTGGTGCAACTGGACAGCGCCTGGGTGCAGCGGCTGGAGGCCATCCTGCGCTTTGCCCGCATCGGCCTGGGCTTCCTGGCCGCCTGCGTGGCGGTGGTGGTGCTGGCCACGGTCTTCAACACCGTGCGCATGCAGGCCCTGTCGCAGCGCGAGGAAATCGCGGTGGCGCGCCTGGTGGGCGCCACCGAATCGTTCGTACGGCGGCCGTTCCTGTACCTGGGCGCGCTGTCCGGCGCCCTGGCCTCGCTGCTGGCCATCGGCGTGGCGGCGGTGGCGCTGTCGCCGCTGAACAACGCCCTGCTCGGCCTGGCCCACAGCTACGGGGCGGAATTCGCCCTACATTTGCCCGGCGCCCCCGTGCTGCTGACGGCCATCGTGGCCTCGGCCGCCCTGGGCGCGCTGTCGGCCCGCTGGTCCGTGACCCGCAGCACGCGCTTCTAAACCCGCGTATAGCCCCCCTTCTTCCCCGTGATCCGGGGAACGGCCCCGCCCGACCCTGGTTAGGATGGAAACACCGTCCCGCCATGGGTCGCGCGCGCCCTCGCTATCGGGGAAACGGCCATATGTATCAGGGACATAACAAAGTTGCGGTTACACAGGTTTTCCCCCTATTACGGGCCAGATGTGCAAGAATAAAGCGACATCTTTCCTCATATTTTGAAACGTTTACTGTCCTACCGAGCGCTGCCTTCGTGTCCCAATCGTTGTTCTTGCCCTTGATTCCGTTCCATGGTCGCCCGTCTTGAAGCCCGTGCGACGCGCCATTATTTCGATAGCGCGTTCCAGTCTCAGGCGGTGAAGGTACTCCCCAACGAGTACTACGTCACCGACGAAGACATCATGATCTCGACCGTGCTCGGGTCGTGCGTGGCTGCCTGCATCCACGATCCCGTCAACGGCGTGGGCGGCATGAATCACTTCATGCTGCCCGAGGGCGACATGCAGTCGCCCGCCTCGGCCACCATGCGCTATGGCGCCTTCGCCATGGAAGTCCTGATCAACGAGCTGCTCAAGGCCGGCGCGTCGCGCGAGCGCCTCGAGGCCAAGGTGTTCGGCGGCGGCGCGGTGCTCTCCGCCATGCAGCAGATGAACATCGGCGAGCGCAACGGCCAGTTCGTGCTCAACTACCTGCGCACGGAAGGCATTCCGGTCAAGGCGCAGGACCTGGGCGACGTGCACGCGCGCCGCATCAACTACTTCCCGCGCGATGGCCGCGTGATGGTCCGCAAGATGGCGCCGCACCACCAGCGCGCCGAAGAGATCATCGCCAAGCGCGAACAGGCCGCCGCCGAAAGCGTGCAGGCCAAGACCCACAGCCCGCCGCGTGTCGAACGCTTCGCGCGGCCCGGCGTGGAACGCTTTGACCGCCCCGCCGCCCGCCCCGGGGTGGAACGTTTTGATCGCCCCGGCGTCGAGCGTTTCGACCGGCCGGGGGTCGAGCGCTTCGACCGTCCCGCCACGCGTCCCGGCGTGGAACGCTTCGACACCGGCGTCACCCGCCGCCGCAAGCCGGAAACCGCCGGCGGCTGAGTCCGCCGCCGCGTCAGCAGCCGAAACTGGCGCGGTACTGGCTGGGCGACACGCCCAGCCGCCGCTGGAACACCTCGCGCAGGTGCCGCGCATCGCGAAAGCCGCAATCAAACGCCACGGTCTTGAGCGGCGCCGACGCGCGCTCCAGCCGCGCGCGGGCCGCGTCCACCCGCGCGCTCTCGACGAAATCCGCCGGCGTGACGCCGGCATCCCGCAGGAACACCCGCGAGAAATTGCGGCGGCTCATGTTGGCCACCGCCGCCAGCGCGTCCACGCCCAGGTCGTCGGCCAGGTGCCCCAGCACGTACTGCTGCACCTGCGCCACCGCCGAGGTCTCCTCGACGAAGGGCGTCAGGAACGGGCTGAACTGCGACTGCCCGCCGGCGCGCTGCATGAACACCACCAGCCGCTTGGCCACGTTCAGCGCCACCTCCGGCCCGTGGTCCTGCGCCACCAGGTACAGGGCCAGGTCGATGCCGGCCGTCACCCCCGCCGACGTGTGCAAGCGGCCATCCTGCGCGTACAGGCGGTCGGTCTCGACCCGCAGGTCCGGATAGCGCGCCGCCAGCGCCGGCGCATCGTTCCAGTGGGTGGTGACCATGGCGCCCGCGGGCAGGCCGGCGCGCGCCAGCAGGAAGACGCCGTTGCAGATCGACCCATAGCGCTCGGCCCGCGCGCAGGCCGCGCGCAGCCAGGCCAGCGCCTCGTCCGATTCCCGCGCCGCCGGCAGGCCCGGGCCGCCGGCGGCCAGCAGCAGGTCGGGCGCGTCCGCGACGTCGGCGTAATGGCGCTGCGGCGTCAGCAGCATGCCGTTGGAACAGGGCACCGCGCCGCGCGTCAGGCCGATCAGCTCCATCCGGTACTGCCGGGCCGGCAGCAGGAAGCGGTTGGCCTCGGCGAACACGTCCAGCGGTCCGCTGACGTCCAGCGACTGCACGCCGGGAAAGACGAGGATGGCGACGGATTTCATGGGATCGGGAAGGCGAAAGGGGGAACGCCGCGCGGTACGCCACGGACAACGCGGCAACGGCGCCGCGACACGCTACCTTAGCCCAAGCCCTTGGGCGCGCGGCCCGCCGCCGCCGGGCCTGGCCGTAAACCGTGCCATGGCGGCCGCCATCCGCCGCCGCCCCGGGCCCTGGCCGCCGGACGCGCCATCCTGGCCGCAATCCGCCCCACGCGGCGCTGGTCCGCCACGGCGCGCGCGCCGACACTGCCTGCATCGCCCTCCGGGCTCGCCACGCAAGGAAACGCATCATGCAAACACCCTCCTCCGACCCCAGCGAACGCGTCGGTCCCGCCTTCTCCGTGGACGGCATGCTGCTGGCCCGCAACAAGACGCGCCAGGCCATCGAGGACATCGCCGCCCGCATCCGCCCCGGCATGATCGAGGAAGACGCCGTCGCCCTGGCCAAGCAGACGTTGATCGACGCCGGCCTGGCGCTCAGCTGGCACCCCACCCGCGTGCGCTTCGGCGCCAACACCATGAAGGCGATGCGCCAGGCGTCCACGCCCGGCGTGGCGCTGGGCGAACACGACATCTTCTTTCTCGATATCGCGCCGCGGCTGGACGCCTGGGAAGGCGACGGCGGCAAGAGCTACGTGGTGGGCGACGACGCCGGGCAGGCGCGCTGCGCGCGCGACGCCGAGGCGCTGTTCCATGATGTGCGCGGCGTCTGGCTGCGCGAGCGGTTGAGCGGGCAGGCGCTGTACGCCTACGCCGACCGCCAGGCGCGCGCCATGGGCTGGGAACTGAATTTCGACCTGCCCGGCCACCGCGTGTCCGACTTCCCGCACGCGGCGATCCACACCGGCTCGCTGGCCGACCTGGCGATCAGCCCCTCGGAGATGCGCTGGATCCTGGAGATCCACCTGCGCGACCCGCAGGGCCGCTACGGCGCGTTCTTCGAGGACATGCTGCTGGACGACGCGCACTATCCGGCCTAGCCGCACGCGCCGCCGCCCTCCCGGCGGTGCCGGCCAGGAACAGCCTGGCCAGGCGTCGCCCTTCACGCCGCCCGCGCGCCCCCGATCGACACCACGTTGGCGGTGAAGTCCTTGAGCAGGGCCTCGCGCCGCGCGGCGGCCTTTTCCATGGCCGCCTCCTTCACGTGGCCGTAGCCGCGGATCTCCTCCGGCACGCTGGCCAGCGCCACCGCGCGGTCGAGGTTGCCGCGGTTGAGCTTGGACAGGATCGCCGTCAGCGTCTCGCGGTATTCACGCGCCAGCTCGCGCTCGGCGCGACGCTCGCGGGTATAGCCGAACGGGTCGAAGCGCGTGCCGCGAAGGCGCTTCATGCGCGCCAGCAGGCGGAACACCCGCAACATGCCCGGGCCATAGGCCTTCTTGACCAGATGGCCGTCAGGGCCGCGGCGCGCGAACAGCGGCGGGGCCAGGTGGAAGCGCAGCTTCCAGTCGCCCTCGAACTGCTCGCCGATGCGCTTGAGGAACGCGCCATCGGTGTACAGCCGCGCCACTTCGTATTCGTCCTTGTAGGCCAGCAGCTTGAAGTAGTAGCGCGCCACCGCCAGCGCCAGGCGCTGGGTACCGGTGGCCTCGTGCTCGGCATGCGCCACCTTGTCCACCAGCTCGGCGTACTGCTGCGCATAAGCGGCGTCCTGGTACTGCGTCAGGAACGCGCGGCGCGTTTCGACCAGGCGCTCCAGCTCGCCGGCCGGCTTCTTCAGTTCCACCACCGGGCTGGCCGCGCGCGGACGGCGGATCTCGATGATGCCGTCCGGATGCGCCGGCGCGCCGCCGTTGGCCAGCAGGCGCGTGACGCCGGCCAGATCGTGGGCCGCGCGGCGGCCCCAGGCGAAGGCGGCCAGGTTGTTGGGCACCTGCTGGCCGTTCAGCTCGATGGCGCGCAGCAAGGACTCGCGCGACAGCGGCAGCCAGCCCTTCTGGTAGGCGTAGCCCATCATCAGCGGGTTGGAGTAGATGGCGTCGCCCAGCAGGCCCACGGCCAGCGCCGACGCGTCCACCGTGTGCAGGTTGTCCTTGCCGCAGGCGGCCTGCAGGTCCGCCGTCAGGTTGGCGCCCGGCAGCGTCCAGTCGGGATTGGTCACGAACGCCGCGGTGGGCGCGGTGTCGCTGTTGAGCAGCGCGCGCGAGCGGCCCGGGCGCAGCCGCGCCATGGCATCGGCGCTGGTCGCCACCACCAGGTCGCCGGCCAGCATCAGGTCGGCCTCACCCATCGCCACGCGCGTATTCATCAAATGGTCCGGCGTCTGCGCCAGCACCACGTGCGAATACACCGCGCCGCCCTTCTGCGCCAGGCCGGCCATGTCCAGCACCGAACAGCCCTTGCCTTCCAGGTGCGCGGCCATGCCCAGCAGCTGGCCGATGGTGACCACGCCGGTGCCGCCGACGCCGGCGATGAACACGCCATAGGCTTGCGCCAGGCCCGGAAATGCCGGTTGCGGCACCTCGTCGTCGACCGCGCCTTCCGGCGCCAGCGCGCGCGGCTTGCGCAGCTTGCCGCCTTCCACCGTGACGAAGCTGGGGCAGAAGCCCTTCAGACAGGAGAAGTCTTTGTTGCAGCTGGACTGGTTGATGGCGCGCTTGCGGCCGAACTCGGTCTCCAGCGGCTCCACCGACAGGCAGTGCGATTTCTGCGAACAGTCGCCACAGCCTTCGCACACGCGCTCGTTGATGACCACGCGCCGCGCCGGATCGGGATAGGCGCCGCGTTTGCGGCGGCGGCGCTTCTCGGTGGCACAGGTCTGGTCATAGATCAGCACCGACACGCCGGGGTGTTCGCGCAATTCGCGCATCACCGCGTCCAGCTCGTCGCGGTGTTTCACCGGCACGCCCGGCGCCATGCCGGCCATGCCCTGGTACTTTTCCGGCTCGTCGGTCACCACCACGATCTTGTCGATGCCCTCGGCCGCCACCTGGCGGCTGATCATCGGCACGCTGATGGGGCCATCCACCGGCTGCCCGCCGGTCATGGCCACCGCGTCGTTGAACAGGATCTTGTAGGTGATCGGCGCCTTGGCCGCCACCGCCGCGCGGATCGCCAGCAGGCCCGAATGGAAGTAGGTGCCGTCGCCGAGGTTGGCGAACACGTGCTTCTCTTCGGTGAACGGCGCCTGCCCCAGCCACGGCACGCCCTCGCCGCCCATCTGCGTGTAGACCTGGGTATTGCGGCCCATCCAGGTCACCATGTAGTGGCAGCCGATGCCGGCCATGCCGCGCGAGCCGTCCGGCACCCGCGTCGAGGTATTGTGCGGACAGCCCGAACAGAACCACGGCTTGCGGTCCTCCACCACGCGCGGCCGCGCCAGCGCCTGTTCGCGGCCGGCAATGAAGGCCAGCCGCGCCTCGATGCCGGCGCGCACGTCGGCCGGCAGCTCGAAGCGCAGCAGGCGCGCGGCGATGGCCTTGGCCACCATCGCCGGCGAAAACTCGTAGTGCGCCGGCAGCAGCCAGTTGCCCTGCGGCACCGACCACTCGCCGCCGTCCTTGTCGTCGAACTTGCCGACCACGCGCGGGATCTTCTTGCCGCTGCCGATCCAGCTGAACAGTTCTTCCTTCAACTGGTATTCCAGCACCTGGCGCTTTTCCTCGACCACCAGGATCTCGTCCAGGCCGTCGGCGAATTGCGCCATGCCGGTGGATTCCAGCGGCCACACCATGCCGACCTTGAACAGCCGCAGGCCGATGCGCTGGCACACCGCCTCGCTCAGCCCCAGGTCCGACAGCGCCTGGCGCGTGTCCAGGTAGGCCTTGCCCGAGGTCATGATGCCGAAGCGCGCATCGCGCGCCGGCACCTGCCACAGCTCGCGGTTCAGATTGTTCGCGCGGGCGTAGGCCAGCGCCGCGTACAGCTTGTAGTCCAGTAGCCGCGCTTCCTGCTGCAGGGGCGTGTCCGGGATGCGGATGTTCAGGCCGTCCGGCGGCAGCTGGAAATCCCCGGGCAGCACGATCCGCACGCGGTACGGATCCACGTCCACCGAGGCCGACACCTCGACGATGTCGGTAATGCATTTCATGCCGACCCAGACCCCGGCGTAGCGGCTCATGGCCCAGCCGTGCAGGCCATAGTCCAGCACCTCCTGCACGCTCGACGGGAACAGCGCCGGGATCATGCAGGCCTTGAGGATGTGATCGCTCTGGTGCGGCAGCGTCGACGACTTGGCCGGGTGATCGTCGCCGGCCACCACCAGCACGCCGCCGTGCGGCGAGGTGCCGGCGGCGTTGGCGTGCTTGAACACGTCGCCGCAGCGGTCCACGCCCGGCCCCTTGCCGTACCACATGCCGAACACGCCGTCGTATTTGGCGCCCGGAAACAGGTTGACCTGCTGCGTGCCCCACACCGCAGTGGCTGCCAGGTCCTCGTTGATGCCCGGCTGGAACTCGACGTGGTGCGCCTTCAGGTACTTGGCCGCCTTCCACATGTTCTGGTCGACCCCGCCCAGCGGCGAGCCCCGGTAGCCCGACACGAACCCGGCCGTGTTCAGTCCCGCGCGCAGGTCGCGCAGCCGCTGCATCATCGGCAGGCGCACCAGGGCGTGGATGCCGCTCATCCAGGCGCGGCCACTTTCGAGGGTGTATTTGTCGTCCAGCTGGACGGATTCGAGCGCCGCGCGCAGCGCGGGCGTGAGGGGGGCATTCATGTCTACTCCGAGGGTCGTGGAACGCCCGCGGCAGCCAACGCACCACGCCCTCTTGAAGCGCATGCGGGCAAGCGGCGGGAGGTGAATTCCGGGCGCTCGATGCGCCTCTGTCCTACGGTTGTAACCGCTCGCCCCACCCCCGGCAATAGGGCGATGCGATAATTGCGGGCATGGACTTCGCCCCTCGCATCGTCGCCTGGCAACGCCAGCACGGCCGCCACGATCTCCCCTGGCAAAACACCCGGGATCCCTACCGCATCTGGCTCTCGGAGATCATGCTGCAGCAGACGCAGGTGACCACCGTGATCCCCTACTACGAACGCTTCCTGCAGCGCTTCCCCGACGTCGCCGCGCTGGCCGCCGCCGCCCAGGAAGACGTGATGCCCTACTGGGCCGGCCTGGGCTACTACGCCCGCGCCCGCAACCTGCACCGCTGCGCCCAGGAAATCGCGCGCGACTGGAACGGCCGCTTCCCGCCCACCGCCGAAGCCATCGCCACCCTGCCCGGCATCGGCCGCTCGACCGCCGCCGCCATCGCCGCCTTCGCCTACGGCGAGCGCTCGCCCATTCTCGACGGCAACGTCAAGCGCGTCTTCACCCGCCAATTCGGCATCGCCGGCGACCCCGCCAAGCGCGAGATCGAACAACGCCTGTGGGCCCTGGCCGACGCCAACGTCGACGCCGCCCCCGGCCTGGACATGGCCGCCTACACCCAGGGCCTGATGGACCTGGGCGCCACCCTCTGCACGCGCGGCAAGCCGGCCTGTGAGCGCTGCCCGGTCGCCGATACCTGTGTCGCCAAGCGCGACGGCCGCCAGGCTGAGCTGCCCACGCCCAAGGCGCGCAAGGCGATTCCGGAACGCGAGACCGCCATGCTGGTGCTGCAGCACCAGGGCGCCTTCCTGCTGCAGCAGCGCCCCGAACCCGGTATCTGGGGCGGCCTCTGGAGCCTGCCCGAATTCGACGCCGCCGGCGACCCCCTGGCCGCCTCCCGCGCCCTAGGCCTGGACCCCGAACAGCGCTTCGAACTCGCCGCCTTCGCCCACACCTTCACCCACTACCGCCTGCACATCCGCCCCTGGTACGTGCCCGTGCGCAGCGCCTCGCTACGCCAGCCCACGCAACCCGAGCGCTGGATCACCCAGGCCGAGCTCCCCGACACCGCCCTGCCCGCCCCCGTCAAGAAACTCCTGCTGGGCCTGATCGAAGCCGGCCTCCCCGGCGACCTGCTGGTCAACAGCAAGTAGCGCGCCCCATCCCCCGCCTGCCCCGTCACTCGCGCCTCAAGAACCCACCCGTCACTCCTCCCCCAGCAACATCACCAGCTTCAGATCCAAATGCGTCGCCAGGCGAAAGGTGATCTGCTGATAGGCCAACGTGCCACGGCGCGGGTGCTGGAACTCGCGCAAACCGCCTTCGCGCTCCACCACCGCGTGCCGCGTCCACCAATGGGCGAATACGGCGCTCTGCCGGTTCAGGGCGTCGATCAGCGCCAGCACCGCCGGCTCATCCAGATGCGCCCCCGCATCCGCCCGGAACTCGGCCACCACGCGCCGCGCCCGCTGCTCCCAGTCCACCACCAGCTCGCGCGCCGCCGGATCCAGGAAGATGTAGCGCAGCAGGTTGGGCTCCGGATCCCGGGCCGGCCAGTCGTCGAACAGTTCCCGCAGCGGCTCATTACAGGCCAGCACGTTCCAGGCCCGGTCCAGCACGTAGGCCGGCGCGGTGATCGCATCCACGCACTCACGCAACGACCCCGGCGCCCCCATCGCATCGTCGCGCGCATGCTGCGGGTCGGCGCAATCGGCCAGGTCGAACAGATAGGCCCGCTCGGCCCGCGCCAGCTGCAGCACCCCCGCGATGCGCGACCACACCGACGGCGACACCGACACCTCGCGCCCCTGCTCGATCCAGGTGTACCAGGTGACGCTGATGCCGCACAGCTGCGCCACCTCTTCGCGCCGCAGCCCCGGCGTGCGGCGCCGCATGCCTTCGGGCAGGCCGGCCATCTGCGGGGTGATGCGCGAGCGGGCGCTGCGCACGAACTCGCCCAGCGCCTGGCGGCGCAGGCGGGAGCCTTCGTGACCGGCGGCGCCGGCCTGGGGGGAAGTGTTCATACCAGGATAAGCGGGGGACTTGTACGTGTATAAGTGCCGTCTATGTTAGCGCCTGCGGCGGCGCCGCGGGACGGCTCCAGCCACGGGCCGGAGCGCCCGCTCGACGCGCCGTGCTCGACAGCGCCACGGTCGAACAGGTATAGATCGGGATTGAACCGACAAAATGGCAGCCACAAGGAGACAACACGCCATGCCCACCCCCCGGACGCCCCCGACCTGCCCGACCGTGACCGAAGCCGCGGCGCTGTTTCGCGAGGGCCGCGTCACCAGTGAAGCCCTGACCCGCAGCTGCCTGGACCGCATCGCGTCCCGCCAGGACCTCAACGCCTTCATCACCGTCGACGCCGACGGCGCGCTGGCCCAGGCGCGGGCCGCCGATGCCGCGCGCGCCGCGGGCCGCGCCGCCCGGCCGCTGGAGGGCGTGCCCGTGGCCATCAAGGACAACATCCACGTCGCGGGACTGCCCAACACCGCCGGCACCCCCGCCCTGCGCCACTTCCGTCCGGCCGAGGACGCGCCTGTGGTGCGGCGGCTGCGCGAGGCCGGCGCCGTCATCGTCGGCAAGACGCACATGCATGAACTGGCGTTCGGCGTGTCCGGCTTCAACACCGCCTATCCCGGCCCGCGCGGCGCGGGCACCCGCAACGCCTATGACCCCGAGCGCATCGCCGGCGGCTCGTCCTCGGGCAGCGGCGCCGCCGTGGGCGCGCGGCTGGTGCCGGCCGCGCTCGGCACCGACACGGGCGCCTCGGTGCGGCTGCCGGCCGCGCTCAACGGCGCCGTCGGTTTCCGGCCATCGGTGGGGCGTTATGACGGCGCCGCCATCACGCCGATTTCGCATACCCGCGACACCCCCGGCCCCATCGCCAACGAAATGGCCGACATCGCCCTGCTGGACGCCGTGCTGAGCGGCGACGCCGCGCCGCTGCCGGCGCTGAAGGCCGCCGACCTGCGGCTGGGCCTGCCCGCCTATTTCTGGCAGGACCTGGACCCGCGGGTCGAGGCCGTGACGCAGGCCGCGCTGGCGCGCCTGCGCGCGGCCGGCGTGACCCTGGTCCCGCTCGACATGCCCGGCCTGGAAGCCAGCAACGCCGCCACCAGCATGCCGCTCTGCCTGTACGAGCAGAAGCCCGACCTGACCGATTACCTGCAACGCCATGCGGTCGGGGTGAGCTTCGAGGGCGTCGTCGCGCAGATCTCCAGCCCCGACGTCAAGGCCATCTTCGACAACCTGATCGTGCCGGGCGTGCTGCCCACGCCATCGGGCGAGGTGTTGCCGCTGCGGCCTCTGTACGACAGCGCCATCGCGGTGCATCGCGACGCGCTCATCGACGTCTACCGCCGCGCGTTCGAGCAGCACGCGCTGCACGGCCTGCTGTTTCCCACGGTGCCGGTGCCGCCGCCGCTGGCCGCGCCGGAAGCCAGCAGCCTGGAAACGTTCCAGCGGCTGGCGCGCAACGTCGATCCGGGCAGCAATGCCGGGCTGCCCGGCCTGAGCCTGCCGGCCGGCCTGTCGGCGGACGGGCTGCCGATCGGACTGGAAGTGGATGGGCTGCCCGGCGCGGATCGCCAGATCCTCGCGGTCGGCATGGCGCTCGAACCGCTGCTGGGCCGGCTGGCGCCGCCGCAAGCATGATGCGCCTGCCCGCCCAGGCGGCGGCTGCGCCTCAGGCGGGGTCCGCGCGCATGGCGGCCAGGGTCGCGTCCAGCGCGCCGGCCACGCCCAGCGTGCGCAGCGATTGCGCCGCCTGCGCCACCTCGCGCACGAAGCGCGCGTCGCCGCCCAGGTCGCCGAACACGGCGGCCAGGGCCGTCATCTCCCGCGCCCAGGCCAGCGCGGCGGCCGGCCCCGGCGGCGCGTCGCGCGCCGCCGCTTCGGCCCGCGTCAGCCGCTGCGCCAGCGTCTCGGCCAGCGGGTCCTCGATCGGATAGCGCCGGCCGGCCTGATCGACCCCGCGCAGGAAATGCAGCCAGCCGGCCAGCGCCAGCGCCAGCCCGGTGATCGGCCGGTCCGCCGCCAGCCGCGCCCGCAGCGTGCCCAGCAGGCGCTGCGGCATCTTCTGCGATCCGTCCATGGCGATCTGCCGCGTCTGGTGCCGCAGCGCCGGATTGGCGTAGCGTTGCAACAGCCGCTCCTGATAAGCCGCCAGATCCAGGCCGGGCAAGGCCGGCAGGGTCGGCGCGATCTCGGTGCGCATCAGGTCGGCCAGATAGCGCCGCAGCGCCGGCTGCGCCACCGCCTGGTCCACCGTGGCCCAACCCGCCATCACCGACAGATAGGCCAGCGCCGAATGCGCGCCGTTGACCATGCGCAGCTTGAGCGTCTCGAACGGCGCGGCCTCGGCGGCGAAGCGCGCCCCGCCGGCGGCCCAGTCCGGCCGGTCGGCGGCGAAGTGGTCTTCCACCACCCACTCCAGGAACGGCTCGGCCTGCACCGGCCAGGCGTCCGTCATGCCCAGCGCCTGCGCCACGGCGGCGCGGTCCTCGTCGGTGGTGCGCGGCACGATGCGGTCCACCATCGAGCACGGGAAGGTGCAGGCCTGGCCGATCCATTCGGCCAGCCGCGCGTCCACCTGCGCGGCGAACGCCAGCACCAGGCCGCGCAACAGATGGCCGTTACTGGGCAGGTTGTCCAGCGACAGCAGCGTCACCGGCCCCAGGCCCGCCGCGCGGCGGCGCTGCAGCCCCCAGACCAGGAATCCGATGGTGCTGCGCGGCGCCAGCGGCTGCCCCAGGTCGTGCACGATGTCGGGATGCGCCAGGTTCAGCGCGCCGCTGGCCGGATCGTGGCAATAGCCTTTCTCGGTCACGGTCAGGCTGACGATGCGCGTATACGGACTGGCGATGCGCGCCAGCACCGCCTGCGGATCCTCCGGCGCAACCAGCGTTTCCAGCAGGCAGCCGATCACGGCCAGCCGCGCTTGCGGCCGGCCCTCGGCGTCGGCGCTGCGCAGCGCCAGCGTGTACAGCCCGTCCTGCGGCGCCAGCGCGTCGCGGGTATCGGCCTGCCGCAGCGACACGCCGCAAATGCCCCAGCGCGGATCGCCGCTGGCATGAATGGCCGCTTCGTTCACCGCCGCCAGGTGGCCGCGCGCGAACGCGCCCAGCCCCAGGTGCACGATGCCGGCGCGCAAGGCGCCGCGGTCATAGGCCGGCCGCGCCACGTCCGGCGCCAGCGCCTGCAGGCGCGCCGGATGCAGCCGGACGGCCGCGGGGGCTACCAGTTCCATAACGTGCCGTCCTGCTGCAGCCGGTTCACCGGCAGGTAGGCGCGCTTGTACGGATACTTGGCGGCCAGCTTTTCGTCAATGTCCACGCCGTGGCCCGGCACGTCGCCCGGATACAGCATGCCCTGCGAGAAGGTGTAGGCGTGCGGGAACACCGCGTCCGTCTCCTCGGTGTGGCGCATGTATTCCTGGATGCCGAAGTTCGGCACCCACAGGTCGAAGTGCAGCGCCGCGCCCATGCACACCGGCGACAGGTCGGTGGCGCCATGGCAGCCGGTGCGCACCTGGTACAGCGAGGCCAGGTCCGCGATGCGGCGCAGGTGGGTGATGCCGCCCGCGTGCACCACGGTGGTCCGGATGTAGTCGATCAACTGGTTCTGCACCAGGTCCTTGCAGTCCCAGATCGAATTGAAGATCTCGCCCACCGCCAGCGGCGTGGTGGTGTGCTGGCGGATCAGGCGGAAGGCCTCCTGGTTCTCGGCCGGCGTGGCGTCCTCCATCCAGAACAGGTTGTACGGCTCCAGCGACTTGCCCAGGCGGCCGGCCTCGATCGGCGTAAGGCGGTGGTGCACGTCGTGCAGCAGGTGATGCTCGAAGCCGAGCTTTTCGCGGATGCGATCGAACAGCTTGGGCGTGTGCTGCAGGTACTTCTCGGTGGACCAGTCGTGCTCGCTCGGCAGGTCGGCGTCGGCGGGTTCGTAGAACAGGTTGCCGCGGCCCACGCCGTAGACCTTGTCCAGCCCCGGCACGCCGCTCTGCGCGCGGATCGCGCGGTAGCCCATGTCGGCATAGCGCAGCACCTCGTCGACGGTGTGCTCGATGTCGCTGCCGTTGGCGTGGCCGTAGACCATCACCCCGGTGCGGCTCTTGCCGCCCAGCAGCTGGTACAGCGGCAGGCCGGCGGCCTTGGCCTTCAGGTCCCACAGCGCGGTGTCGACCGCGGCGATGGCGGTCATCGTGACCGGGCCGCGGCGCCAGTAGGCGCCCTTGTACAGGTATTGCCAGATGTCCTCGATCTGGTGCGCGTCACGGCCGATCAGGCAAGGCACCACGTGTTCGGTCAGGTAGGCCGCCACGGCCAGCTCGCGTCCGTTCAGGGTGGCATCGCCGATGCCGGTCAGGCCCTGGTCGGTCTCGATCTTCAGGGTCACGAAATTGCGGCCCGGCGAACAAACAATGACGCGTGCGTTCGTAATTTTCATCATGGATTCCGTGAAAACGGGAGGGTGTTCAGCCTTCCCAGCCCAGGTGGCTGAGGAAGTCGCGGGTACGGGCGACCTGCGGGTTGTCGAAAATCTGCGCGGGCGGGCCCTGTTCCAGGATGGCGCCGTTCTCGAACACCACCACCCAGTTGGCCACGCGCCGCGCGAAACTCATTTCATGCGTGACCACGATCATGGTCATGCCTTCCTGCGCGAGCTTCTTCATGACGTTCAACACCTCGCCCACGGTCTCGGGGTCGAGCGCCGAGGTCGGCTCGTCGAACAGCATCACTTCCGGCTCCATCGCCAGCGCGCGGGCGATCGCCACGCGCTGCTGCTGGCCGCCGGACAGGTTGGCGGGAAAGTTGCCGGCCTTGGCGGCCAGGCCGACCTTCTCCAGCAGCGCCATGGCGCGGGCCCGCGCCTGTTCCGGCGCCATGCCGAGCACGGTGATGGGCCCCATGGCGACGTTGTCCAGCGCCGACTTGTGCGGGAACAGCTCGAAGCTCTGGAACACCATGCCCATGCGCTGGCGCACCTTGCGCACCTCGGACTCGGCCTCCGGCACCGCCACGCCGTCCAGCAGCACGCGGCCGCCGTCGATCTTCTCGAGCGCGTTGGTGCAGCGCAGGAGCGTGGACTTGCCCGAACCGGACGGGCCGATCAGGCACATCACCTCGCCCTTGTTGACCTGCAGCGAGACGTCGTTCAACGCCACGAAATCGCCAAAAACCTTGCGCACGTGCTCGTACACCAGCACCGGCGGCTGATCGGCGCCCTTGCGTGCGGCAGCCGTTGCTGCGGCAGCCGTTGCTGCGGCGGCCGTTGCCGCGGCCACCGCCGCGCCGGTCGTGCCGGCCACTTGTTCCAGGATCATCTCTTTCACTCCTTGACTCCGTATTTGCGGTGGATCCAGTCGACCAGCTTGGCCTGCGGATAGCCCATCAGCCAATAGATCACCGCCATCGCGGTCAGCATTTCCAGCACGCGGAAGCTCTGCGCGCGCACCTGCATCGAGGCATAGGCCAGCTCGCTGACGGCGATCACCGACACCAGCGAGGTGTCCTTGAACAGCGAGATCCAGGTGCTGGCCAGCACCGGCAGGATGCGCCGCGCCGCCTGCGGCACCAGCACCTTGAACATGGCCTGGCGGCGCGACATGCCCATCGCCAGCGCCGCTTCCATCTGGCCCTTGCGGATCGAATTGATGCCGGCGCGGAAGGTTTCCGAGTTGTAGGCCGACACATTCAGCACCAGCGCCACCAGCGCCGTGGTCACCGCCGAGAACTGCACGTCCAGCGCCATCGGCATCACGTAGAACGCCCAATAGATCACCAGGATCAGCGGCAGGTTGCGGAAGAACTCGACGATCGCCACCGCGACGCCGTTGGCCACGCGGTTCGACGACAGCCGCATCAGCGCCAGCACCATGCCGCCCGGCACCGCCAGCGCCATCGTCACCACCGTCAGCATCACGGTCATGGCCGCGCCCTGCAGCAGCACCTGGCGCGAGTCCCAGATAATTCCCCAGTCCAGATTCATGAGCGCCCCAGGTGTGCGTAACGTTGGTACAGCCGGTCCACGCCGCGCGTCACCGGGAACAGGATCACGAAGTACGCCACGATCACCGCGGTGAACACCTCGATCGGCCGGTAGCTCTGCCCGGCGATCGTCTCGGCCTTGTGCATCAGTTCGGGCACCGCGATCACCGTGGCGATGGCGGTGTCCTTGATCGCCACCGTCAGCACCGAGCCGAAGGCCGGCAGCATGCGGATGGTGGCCTGCGGCAGGATGATCTTGCGCAGCGCCTGGGCCCGCGACATGCCGAGCGCCAGGCCGGCTCGCATCTGCCCCGGCCGCACCGACTCGATGCCGGCGCGGATCACCTCGGCCGAGTAGGCCGCGATGTGCAGCGTCAACGCCACCAGCGCCGCCCAGAACGGCGCGAAGGTCACGCCGGCCAGCAGCGGGAAGGCGAAGTAGATCCACACCAGCACCACCAGCACCGGGATGGCGCGCATGCTGTCGATGTAGAACACCAGCAGCACCCGCAGCCAGCGCGGCCCGTACAGGCGCAACAGCGCGATCACCAGGCCCAGCAGGATGCTGGACACCGCCGTGACGGCGCTCAGCGCCACCGTGATGCCCAGGCCGCTGGCGAAGAAGCGCCAGTTATCGACGATGGGGGAAAAATCGAAATCCATGGAATCTCCGTGCCGACACGAGCCCGGGCGGGCTCAGAACGTCACCATCACTTTCATGGCCTGGCGCCGGTCCGCCGCCAGCGCGAAGGCCTCGTGCGCCTGGCGCGCCGGCACCGCCGCCGTCAGCAGCGGCGCGACGTCCACCAGGCCGCGGCCCAGGTAGTCCACCGCCCAGGCGTATTCATCGACGAAGCGGAAGCTGCCGATGACGTTCAGGCTCTTGACCATGATCTGGTTGAACGGGCACTGCTCGCTGCTGCCCCCCAGCGTGCCGACCGTGACGATGGTGCCGCGCGGCCGCGTGGCGCGGATGCAGTTGGCCAGCCCGGCATAGTTGCCGGAGGCTTCGAAGCACACATCGACCGTGCCCTTGCCCGCCGCCAGTTCGTCCAGCGCGGCCGGCTCGGCGGCGGCGTTGATGGTGCGCGTGGCGCCGACCTTGGCGCAGGTCGCCAGGGTCTGGTCGACGATATCGACCACGATGACCTGGCTGGCGCCGGCCAAGCGCGCCGCCATCAGCACCAGCGCGCCGATCGGCCCGGCGCCCACCACCATCACCGTCTTGCCCAGCAGCGTGCCGGCGCTGCGCACCGCGTGCAGCGCCACTGCCAGCGGCTCGCCGAAGGCGGCCAGCTCGAACGACAGGCTGTCCGGCACCGGCACGCACTGCTTTTCCTGTACCACCACCTGCTCGCGCATCGCGCCCTGCATGTGCGGATAGCGGCTGGCGCTGCCGAAGAAGAACACCGCCTCGCAGTGATTGGAATCGCCCTGGCGGCAATAGCGGCACACGCCGCAGGTGCGCGCCGGGTCCAGCGCCACGCGGTCGCCGGGCTTGACGGCGGTGACCGCCGAACCGACCTCCAGCACCTGGCCCGAGGCCTCGTGGCCCGGCGTCAGCGGTTCGCGGATGATGAAATCGCCGACCCGGCCGTGGCGGTAGTAATGCAGGTCCGAACCGCAGATTCCGACCGCCTTGACGCCGACGCGCACCTGCGTCGGACCCAGCGGTTCGGGCGCCTGCTCGACCAGCCGCAGGTCTTCGGCCCCATGGATTGCGCAATTGAGCATGATGGGTCCGCCTTACTTCAGGGTCTGGGTCATGCGGCGCTCTTCGGCCACCAGTTCCGGATGCATGCGCGCTTCCACCTTGCGCAGCCACTCCAGGTACACCGGCTGGTTCTTGGCCACGCCCATGCCCGCGTCGATCGCGAAGATCTTGCTGTCCTGGCAGTCGTTTTCCTTGGGGAACACGGCCAGGCCCTTGACCTTCTTGCTGATGTTGGGCCACAGCATGCGGTTCAGCGGCGCCACGTCCGAGCGGCCCGCCAGCACTTCCTCGATCGGCGCCACCGAACCCGAGTTGGTCACGCCGCGCAGCTTGGCCTTGGGGAAGTTCTCCAGCACCAGCGGCTCTTCGCCCGCGCCCGAGAAGTAGGCCATGGTGATGCCGGGCTGGTTGAAGTCCTCGACCTTGGTGGCGTTGGTGAACTTGGGGTTGGACGCCAGGCCGAACATGCAGACGCTGGTGTTCGAGAACGTGACGAAGTCGATGATCTTGGCGCGCTCGGCGTTCTGGTTCAGCGGCCCGATCATGATGTCCATCTGGTTGGCGATCAGCGCCGGCACCTTGGTTTCGTGGCTGACCTGCACCGGCACGATCTTCACGTCCAGCAGGCGCGCGAATTCCTTGCCCAGCAGCCACGACGAGCCCATCCAGGGCTCGCCCGAGCCGGTGGTGTTCTGCACCAGCCACGGCGGGTTGTTGACCACGCCCACGCGCAGCACGCCAGCCTTGCGGATGGCGTCGATGCGCGGGCTCTCGCCGGGCGCGGGCGGCGTCTGCGCCTGGGCGGTGGCGGCGCCGGCCAACAGCAGGGCGGCGGCGGCGAAGCGGGTGAGGAAGGACGGTTGCATTGCGGTCTCCTTGGAGGGAAGCCCGGCGGCGAACGCCGGATGCGGACGCGCGTGGCCGCGGGCAGTCGCCCGGGCCGCGCGCCTTGCGCGTGGTCGGTGAATCCAGTGGGGTGGGGAAAAGGCCGGAGCGGCCTACGGGGTCTGTTCGATGATGCGCATTTCGTCGGCGTCCAGGCGCGTCTTCATGCCGGCGGCCACCTGCCGCAGCCAGGCCAGGTATTCGGGTTGGTTCTTGTCGATCGCCAGGCCCACCGGCGAGGCCTTTTCGGTGCTCTGCTGGCAGTTGGCCTCGGCGGGCAGCACGGTCAGGCCGCGCACCTTGCGGCTCAGGCCGACCCAGGGCACGCGATTGATCGGCGCCGCGTCGGCGCGCCTGGCCATGATTTCCTCGATCGGCGCGGTGGCGCCCGAGTTGGCCACGGCGCGCAGCGTGGCGTTGGGAAAGCGCTGCTTGACCCAGGCCTCCTCGGCGCCGCCGGTGAAATAGGCGATGGTGACGCCGGGCCGGTTCAGGTCATCGACCGACTTGGCCGCGGCCATCCTGGGATTGGACGCCAGGCCGAACAGGCAGACGCTGGTGGACGAATACAGCACGAAGTCGACCACTTTCAGGCGCTCCGGCGTTTCGGCCAGCGGGCTGATGGTCATGTCGACCTGATTGGCCGCCAGCACCGGCACCTTGGTCTCGTGCGAGACCTGCACCGGCGTCAGCTTCACGCCCAGCAGGCGGGCGTATTCCTTGGCCAGCAGCCAGGCCGGACCGCTCCAGCCCTCGCCGCCCTTGCCGGACACGTCCTGCAGCAGCCAGGGCGCGTTCTGCAGCACGCCGACGCGCAGCTCGCCCGCCTTGCGGATCGCATCGATGCGCGCGCTCTGGCCCGCCGCGGGCGCTTCCTGCGCCATCGCCGGCGCGGTCAGCGCATAGGCCGCCAGCGCGCACGCCGACAGCATCGCCGCCGCCCTGTGCCAGGCGCGGCTCCCCTTGTTCCTTTGCTGCATCCTGTTGTCTCCTGATGTGTGTCGCCCGGTTCCGGGGCGCGGTATCTTCCGCGCTCTGCCGGGGGCCGCCTGCCGGTACTACGTCAACGCCACCCCTGCGCGAACTCGCCGATCACGCGTTCGAGGTGATTGCGCATCGCCTGCCGCGCGCCATCCGCATCGCGCGCCACCAGCGCGCTGAAGATGCGCTGGTGGTCTTCCTGCGACGCCTGGCGCAATTCCTGCGTATGGAAATGCTGTTCGATCTTTTCCCAGATGGGGCCTTGCGCCTGGTCCCACATCGCCGTCACGGTGCCCAGCAGCACGCTGTTGCCGGTGGACTGCGCGATGTACAGGTGGAAACGGCGGTCGGCCTCCTGGTTTTCTTCCTTGTGCATCATCTGCTCGCGCATGGTGGTCAGCGCCTCGAAGATGCGATCCAGGTCGGCATCGTTGCGGGTGCTGGCCGCCAGCGCGGCGATTTCCGATTCGACCAGGCAGCGCGCGCGCAGCAACTCGAACGGCCCCGCGCCCGGCTCCTGCGCGGTCGGCAGCCGCGCCACGCCCGGACGCGGTTCACAGACATAGATGCCCGAGCCGCCGCGCACTTCCACCACGCCCTGCAGTTCCAGCGCGATGATGGCCTCGCGCAGCGAGGTGCGGCTGACGTCGAAGCGCTCGGCCAGCGCGCGCTCGGCCGGCAGGCGCTTGCCCACCGCGAACTCGCCCTGCGCCACCAGCGCCTGGATCTGCGCGGCCAGCCGCAGGTAGGCGCGGTCGGCCACCGGCTTGCCGGCGGGTTCTTCGGGCTTGGGAATCAGTTGTAGTGTCATGTCGGTTGAAAGTGGTTGGACCAAATATTATGTGGTTTACCAATTTGTCGCATCATGGTTTACCACTATCCATTTGGTAAACCGTCCGAATAAAACAAAGCGCCGCGCCGGACGAGCCGGGGCGGCGCTGGGGTGGCGCTGAAATGCCGGGCGGGCCCGGCGCGGCGGCGCGGGCCGCCTCAGCCCAGGTTCGGCGCCAGGGTGCGCTTGAGGTCCTCGATGCTGCGGCCGCTGCGCGCGGCGTAGTCCTGCAACTGGTCTTCGCCGATGATGCCGACGTTGAAGTACTGCGACTGCGGATGGCTGAAGTAGAAGCCCGACACGCTCGAGGCCGGGAACATGGCGTAGCTGTCGGTCAGCATCATGCCGATGTCGGCGCCGTCCAGCACGCGGAACATGTCGGTCTTGACCACGTGTTCCGGGCAGGCCGGATAGCCGGGCGCCGGGCGGATGCCGACGTACTTCTCGGCGATCATGTCATCGTTGGACAGCGCCTCGTCGGCGGCATAGCCCCACAGGTCCTGGCGCACGCGGGCGTGCAGGCATTCGGCGAAGGCTTCGGCCAGGCGGTCGGCCAGCGACTTCAGCATGATGCTGGAGTAGTCGTCCAGCGCCTTCTCGAACTCGGCTTCCTTCTTCTCGATGCCCAGGCCCGCCGTCACCGCGAACATGCCGATGTAGTCCAGCTTGCCGCTGGACTTCGGCGCGATGAAGTCCGACAGCGACTTGTTGCTGACGCCCTCGCGCTTGGCGCCCTGCTGGCGCAGGTTGCGGTAGGTGAACAGCACCTCGCTGCGGCTCTCGTCCTTGTAGACCTCGATGTCCTCGTCGTTGACGCTGTTGGCCGGGTAGAAGCCGACCACGCCGTTGGCGGTCAGCCAGCGGCCCTCGACGATGCGTTTCATCATGGCCTGGCCGTCGGCGTAGACCTTGCGCGCCTGCTCGCCCACCACCTTGTCGTCCAGGATCGCCGGGAACGGCCCGAACAGGCTCCAGGTCTGGAAGAACGGGCCCCAGTCCACATACTTGGCAATCTCGGCCAGGTCATAGCTCTTGAAGGTGCGGCGGCCGATGAACTTGGGGCGCGGCGGCGTGTAGCTGTCCCAGTCGATCTGCGGACGCGAGGCGCGCGCCTCGGCCAGCGGCAGGATCGGCGTGGCCTTGCGGTTGGCGTGGCGTCGGCGCACGTCCTCGTATTCCTCGGCCAGCTCCGCCAGGTAGGCGTCCGACTGGTCGGACATCAGGCTGGTGGCTACGCCCACCGAACGGCTGGCGTCCGGCACGTAGATCACCGGGCCTTCGTAGTTGGGCGCGATCTTGACGGCGGTGTGCACGCGGCTGGTGGTGGCGCCGCCGATCATCAGCGGCACCTTGCGGCTGCGGAAATACTCGTCGCGCTGCATTTCCGAGGCGACGTAGGCCATCTCTTCCAGGCTGGGCGTGATCAGGCCGGACAGGCCGACGATGTCGGCGTTCTCTTCCTTGGCCTTCTCCAGGATCTGGGCGCAGGGCACCATCACGCCCATGTTCACCACTTCGAAGTTATTGCACTGCAGGACCACCGACACGATGTTCTTGCCGATGTCGTGCACGTCGCCCTTGACCGTGGCGATGACGATCTTGCCCTTGGCGCGCACGTCGCCGCCGGCCGCCGCGATCTGGCGCTTTTCCTCTTCGATGAAGGGGATCAGGTGGGCCACGGCCTGCTTCATCACGCGCGCCGACTTCACCACCTGCGGCAGGAACATCTTGCCCTCGCCGAACAGGTCGCCGACCACGTTCATGCCGTCCATCAGCGGGCCTTCGATCACCTCGATCGGACGGCCGCCGCGCGCGGCGATCTTCTGGCGCACCTCTTCGGTGTCCTCGACGATGAAGGCGGTGATGCCATGCACCAGCGCGTGCGACAGGCGCGCCTCGACTTCGGCATTGCGCCAGGCCAGGTCTTCTTCCTTCTTGGCGCCCGAGCCCTTCACCGTGTCGGCGAACTGCACCAGGCGCTCGGTCGGCGTGCGTTCGTCGGCCGGGTCGGTCTTGCCGACCGGCTCGGCGCGGTCCAGCACCACGTCCTCGACCAGATCGCGCAGCTTGGGATCGAGGTCCGCGTACACGCCCAGCTGGCCGGCGTTGACGATGCCCATCGTCATGCCTTCCTTGACCGCGTAATACAGAAACACCGTGTGGATGGCCTCGCGCATCGGCTCGTTGCCGCGGAACGAGAAGCTCACGTTCGACACGCCGCCCGAAATGCGGGCGTGGGGCAGGTTCTCGCGGATCCAGCGCGTGCCTTCGATGAAGTCGACGGCGTAGTGGTTGTGCTCGTCGATGCCGGTGGCGACCGCGAACACGTTGGGATCGAAAATGATGTCTTCCGGCGGGAAGCCCTCTTCCTCGACCAGGATCTTGTAGGCGCGGCCGCAGATTTCCTTGCGGCGCTCCAGCGTATCGGCCTGGCCCAGTTCGTCGAACGCCATCACCACCACCGCCGCGCCGTAGCGGCGGCACAGGCGGGCGTGGTGGCGGAACGGCTCCAGCCCTTCCTTCATCGAGATCGAGTTGACCACCGGCTTGCCCTGCACGCACTTCAGGCCGGTCTCGATGACGTCCCACTTGGAGCTGTCGATCATCACCGGCACGCGGGCGATGTCGGGCTCGGAGGCGATCAGGTTCAAGAAGCGGTGCATGCACGCCACCGAATCCAGCATGGCCTCGTCCATGTTGATGTCGATGATCTGCGCGCCGTTCTCGACCTGCTGGCGGGCCACGGCCAGCGCCTCGTCGTACTTCTCTTCGCGGATCAGGCGCGCGAACATCTTGCTGCCCGTGACGTTGGTGCGTTCGCCCACGTTCACGTACAGCGTGTCTTCGTCGATATTGAGCGGCTCCAGGCCCGACAGGCGGGTCTTGACCGGGATGTCCGGCACCACCCGCGGCGTCAGCGCCGTGACCTTGTCGGCAATCGCGCGGATATGGTCGGGCGTGGTGCCGCAGCAGCCGCCCGACATGTTCACCAGCCCGGCGCGGGCGAATTCCTCCAGCAGCGCCGAGGTGTCGGCCGGCGTCTCGTCGAAGCCGGTCTCGGCCATCGGGTTGGGCAGGCCGGCGTTGGGGTACACGCAGACGTAGGTGTCGCAGATCTTGGACAGCTCGGCCACGTACGGGCGCATCAGCGCCGCGCCCAGCGCGCAGTTCAGGCCGATGGTGACCGGACGCGCATGGCGCACCGAGTTCCAGAAGGCCTCGACGGTCTGGCCCGACAGGATGCGGCCGGAGGCGTCGGTGACGGTGCCCGAGATCATCACCGGCAGGCGGATGCCGCGCTGCTCGAACACTTCCTCGGTGGCGAAGATCGCCGCCTTGGCGTTGAGCGTGTCGAAGATGGTTTCGATCAGGACGATGTCGATGCCGCCGTCCAGCAGGCCGTTGAGCTGTTCAATGTAGGCGACGCGCAGCTCGTCGAAGGTGACGTTGCGGGCGCCCGGGTCGTTCACGTCGGGCGAGATCGACGCCGTCTTGGGCTGCGGGCCGAGCGCGCCGGCCACGAAGCGCGGCTTGTCCGGCGTGCTGTACTGGTCACAGGCCTCGCGCGCCAGCCGCGCCGACACCAGGTTCAGTTCGTAGGCCAGTTCCGGCAGGTCGTAGTCGCCCTGGGCGATCGAGGTGGCGCCGAAGGTGTTGGTCTCGATGACGTCGGCGCCGGCTTCCAGGTACTGGCGGTGGATCTCCGAGATCACGTCCGGCCGCACCAGCGACAGCAGTTCGTTGTCGCCCTTCAGGTCCTTGCCATGGTCGGCGAAGCGCTCGCCGCGGAAATCGGCCTCGCCCAGCTTGTAGCGCTGGATCATCGTGCCCATCGCCCCGTCCAGGATCAGGATGCGCTGGCCGAGCAAACGGGCGAAATCGCCGCCGCGGGTGAAGCTCTCGGGCGGGTAAGGCAGGCGGGGATACGACACGTTCAGGTCCGAAAGGTGGGGGTTGGGCAACGAAAGCGGCCGGGCAAATGTCGCTAAAAAGCGATAAAGGCCGAAAAATCAACCCCTGATCGTAACAAAACAGGCCCTGCTCCGCCCTCCGGTGATACAGTTTCGGCCCCGAACCGGTGCTTTCGGCGCACTGGGACAGGCAAGAACGCAACACTTGCCGGTCCGCGCGCGAAAGGTAAACGGGAAACAGGAAGACGCCTCTCGCCACCCACAAGGTTGGCGAGCCCCGGTATCCAGCCTGTGCTGCCCCCGCAACGGTCCCCATGCGCGCGATGCGCCCATGGCAGCCCGATACCGGCCTGTTCGATCGCCAGGACGCCCGTCCGGCGCCCGCTCCCCAGGGATTGCGGCGTGGCCCGGGTTTCCTCCCCATCGTGATTGACCTGCGGGGTCGCGGGTCGCATCGAGGTCTTGTAGATGAAATCCCGCTCCATCCGGCGCTATGCCGGCGCCCTGCTCTGCTCCGCCCCGGCCCTGTCCGCCGCCCAGCAAGCCGCCACCCCCGCCCCCGAACTCGACAGCATCACCGTCACCGCCCAGCGCGTGCCGACGGACGGCCGCACCCTGCCCGTGTCGATCTCGGTCATCACCGCCGAAGACATCGCCGCCAGCAGCGCCCGCACCATGCAGGACCTGCTGTCGACGCAGGCCGGCATCCACCTGGTCAATACCAGCAGCTCCAGCGACAACGCAATCGTCGACCTGCGCGGCTTCGGCATCACCGGCGCCAGCAACACGCTGATCATGATCGACGGCGTCAAGCAGAACACCAACGACCTGTCCGCCCCCAACCTGGGCGTGGTGCCGCTGGACCAGGTCGAGCGCGTCGAAATCGTGCGCGGCAGCGGTTCGGTCCAGTACGGCGGCGGCACCACCGGCGGCGTGATCAACATCATCACCCGCAAGGACTTCGCCAAGGAGCCGGTCACGACCCGCGCCACCGCCACCTTCGGCAGCTACGGCCTGCGCCAGTACGACGCCGCGGTGGCCCTTAACAACCAGAAAGTGGGCGTGGACGCCTACATGCAGTCGCTGCACAGCGACGGCTACCGCGAGCACAGCGGCGAGAGCCGCGAGGGCGGCGGCGGCGGCATCACCTTCCGCCACGACAACGGCTCGATCCGCCTGTATGGCAACACCACCACGCAGAAGCTGGACCTGCCGGGCCCGCGCCTGATCAACCCGACCACGGGCGAGAACCAGTTCGAAAGCGACCCGCGCGGCGCCAAGAACAAGATCGACAACGTCAAGACCACCAGCACCACCTTCGGCCTGCAGGTCGAGCAGCAGTTGGGCGTCGGCACGCTGTACGCCGACGCGTCGACCCGCGAGAAGAAGCTCAACGGCCTGTCGTACGACGGTTTCGGCGACACGCTGCGCGACCAGAAGCTGGAAGAAAACCTGGCCAGCCTGCGCTACCGCCTGCCGATCAACGGCGGCCACAGCATCGTGTTCGGCGCCGACGCGCAGGAAGCCAAGACCACCTCCAACCAGAACGCCTACTACGACTTCACGCCGTCCAAGTGGCAGTCGCGCCAGCACCAGTACGGCCTGTTCGCCGATGGCCAGATCCGCGCCACCGACAGCACCTACGTCACCCTGGGCGTGCGCCGCCAGTACGCCTCCGACAAGCTGGAAGTCATTTCCGGCTCGGGCGAGGAATCGGACAAGGGCCACCACCTGACCGCCTGGCAGCTGGGCGTGCGCCAGGACCTGGCCGCCGGCTTCGGCCTGTACGGCAAGGTCGGCCGCAGCTTCCGCCTGCCCAACGCCGACGAAGCGCTGTCGGTGCAATCGCCGCTGGCGCCGCAGACGTCCACCGACAAGGAACTGGGCGTGACCTGGGCCTCGGACAGCAGCAGCGCCCGCCTGTCGTGGTTCCGCTATGACCTGACCAACGAGATCCAGTACAACCCGCTGGCCGACGGCATGTGGGGCCCGGGCACCGGCGCCAACACCAACCTGGATCCGACCCGTCGCCAGGGCATCGAACTGGAAGGCCATCACAAGCTGACCAGCAGCCTGACGCTGGACGCCAACCTGACCTGGATGGAAGCGCAGTTCCGCTCCGGCACCTACGCCGGCGTCGACCTGTCGGGCAAGACCGTGCCGCTGGCGCCCAAGTGGCTGGCCAACGCCGGCGTGACCTGGCGCCCCACCGACGCGTTCCTGTGGAACGTGTCGGCGCAGTACGTGGGCAAATCGCGCATGGACAACGACCAGGCCAACCAGTTCGACACGCAGCTGGACGCCTACGTGCTCTTCAATACCAAGGTGGCCTACAAGTTCACCCGCAACATCGAAGGCGCGTTCGGCATCAACAACCTGCTGGACCGCAAGTACGCCACCTACGGCATCCGTGGCGGCGATGCCTCGTTCCAGATGCTGGGTCCGGTTGCCAACTACAACCTGTACCCCGCGCCCGGCCGCAACTTCTACGCCTCCCTCACGGTGCGCTACTAAGCGGCGATCCGATATAGTCGGCGTTCCTCCACGCCGACCGTATCGAGCCACCGCATGACCTTCGTCCGCGCCCTTCCGTTCGCCGTCCTGGGGCTGTTGTGCGCCCCGGGGCCGGCGGCGGCCTACACCTCGGCCAAGACGCCAGCCGCGACCTCGGTCGAAACCCCGGCGGCGATCCACGCGCGCGACGACCGCGGCCGCGACGTCACCCTGGCCGCCCCGGCGCGGCGCGCGGTGACCCTCGCGCCGCACGCCACCGAGCTGGTCTACGCGGCCGGCGCCGGCGCCTACCTGGTCGCCACCATCCGCGGCAGCGACTACCCGCCCGCCGCCCGCGCCCTGCCGGTCATCGGCGACGGCACCCAGCCCGACCCCGAACGCGTGGCCGCCACCCGGCCCGACCTGATCATCGCCTGGCAACCGTCCGCCGCCGCGCCGCTGGCGCGCGTGATGGACAAGCTGGGCGTGGCGGTCTACTACAGCGACCCGCAGACGCTCGCGGCCATTCCCGACGCGGTCGAACGCCTGGGCGTGCTGTTCGGCACCGAGGCGCAGGCCGGCCCCGCCGCCCAGGCCCTGCGCGCGCGCCTCGATGCGCTGGCCGCGCGCTACGCCGGCCGCGCGCCGGTGCGGGTCTTCGTGCAGGCGGGCCTGGACCCCATCTACACCCTGAACCACGCCAGCATCGTCAGCGACGCGCTGCGCCTGTGCGGCGGCGTCAACGTGTTCGGCGACGCGCCCGTGGTGGCGCCGCAGGTCGGCCTGGAAAGCGTGCTGGCGGCGCGTCCCGACGCGGTGCTGGCCGGCGTCTCCGCGCCCGCCGACACCGCCCGCAACCTGGCCGCCTGGCGCGCCATGGGCCTGCCGGCCGCGCAGGCCGGCCACGTCTACGGCATCGACGCCGACGCGCTCTACCGCCCCGGCCCGCGCCTGGTCGACGCGGCCGAGCAGCTGTGCGCGGACCTGGACCGGCTGCGCCAGCCCTAGGCATCCCGACACGCGCGGCCGCCCCCGCGCCGCCGGGGCCGTCCGGGATACCCCTGTCCGCGACCCGGTCATTCGCGCGCCGCATGGCTGCGCGGCAAGCGCGATTTCTGGAACGCCGCGGCCCCGCCACGGGGACTGACACGCCGCCCCGTGCTTTATGATTCGGCTAACCGTGATCAACCCGTTGATCCGCCCGATGATCAGCCAGCCCCCGCGGGTTCCGCAGCGCGCGCCCGCCCTTTGACACACCGCCATGACCACTCAAGACACTCTCACCATCGCCGGCCGCGCCTACTCGTCGCGCCTGCTCGTCGGCACCGGCAAGTACAAGGATTTCGAACAGACCCGCGCCGCGCTGGACGCCAGCGGCACGGAGATCGTCACGGTCGCCATCCGCCGCACCAACATCGGCCAGAACCCGGGCGAGCCCAACCTGCTCGACTACGTGCCGATGTCCAAGTTCACGCTGCTGCCCAACACCGCCGGCTGCTACTCGGCCGACGACGCCGTGCGCACGCTGCGCCTGGCGCGCGAGCTGCTGGACGGCCACGCCCTGGTCAAGCTGGAAGTGCTGGGCGATCCGCACACGCTGTTCCCCAACATGCCCGAAACCCTCAAGGCCACCAAGACGCTGGTGGATGAGGGCTTCCAGGTCATGGTCTATTGCACCGACGATCCCATCCAGTGCCGCATGCTCGAAGACATGGGCGCCGTGGCCGTGATGCCGCTGGCCTCGCTGATCGGCTCCGGCATGGGCATCCTGAACCCCTGGAATCTGCGCCTGATCATCGACCAGGCGCGCGTGCCGGTGGTGGTGGACGCCGGCGTGGGCACCGCCTCGGACGCCGCCATCGCCATGGAACTGGGCTGCGACGCCGTGCTGATGAACACCGCCATCGCCGCCGCGCGCGACCCGGTGCTGATGGCCAGCGCCATGAAAAAGGGCGTCGAGTCCGGCCGCGAGGCCTTCCTGGCCGGCCGCATGCCGAAAAAGCTCTACAGCGGCGCGCCCAGCTCGCCCACCGAAGGCCTGATCACCGCCGCCCCCGGCGCCGCCAAATGAGCCGCCGCCAGCCGGCCGCCAACGGCCGCCAGATCCCCAACGCGCTGACCATCGCCGGCGTCGACCCGTCCGGCGGCGCCGGCATCCTGGCCGACGTCAAGGCCATGAGCGCCCTGGGCGCCTATGGCTGCGCCGTGATCGCCGCGCTCACCGCCCAGAACACCCAGGGCGTCACCGGCATCTCGCCGGTGCCGCCGGCCTTCGTCGGCCAGCAGATCGACACCCTGTTCGCCGACGTGCGCATCGACGCGGTCAAGATCGGCATGCTGGGCCAGCAGCCGGTGATCCAGGTGGTGGCCGAGAAGCTGGCCAAGTGGACCCCGGCCCACGTCGTGCTGGACCCGGTCATGGTGGCCAAGAGCGGCGACCTGCTGCTGGAACGCGACGCCGTCGGCGCCATGCGCGAGGCCCTGCTGCCGCAGGCCACGCTGCTGACCCCGAACCTGCCCGAGGCCGGCGTGCTGCTGGAAGAGCGCCCGGTGGAGACGGTCAAGGAAATGCGGCGCGTGGCCGAGCGCCTGCGCAACAAGCTGGCGCATTCGGGCCAGCGCTGGGTCATGGTCAAGGGCGGCCACCTGCCCGGCAACGACACCATCGACCTGCTGCACGACGGCGACCGCATGATCGAGCTGCCCGGCCACCGCATCGAGACCGCCAACACCCACGGCACCGGCTGCACCCTGTCGGCCGCCCTGGCCGCCCTGCTGCCGCAGGTCGAGGACGTGCCCGAGGCGGCGCGCCGCGCCAAGGCCTACCTGACCGAGGCCATCCGCCACGCCGAGCGCCTGTCGGTCGGCTCCGGCCACGGCCCGGTGCACCACTTCCACGCCTGGTGGTGAGCCCGGCGGGCGGGTCCGATTTCCCCTCTGTAACCAGTCGGTCCGCCCCGCCGCGTCACAGGACGCTACGAATCGGTACAATGGTCAGCTGATTCCTCCGCTTTTTTCCTGACCGTCATGAACGCTTCGACCCTGCCCGACGTAGAACAAGCCCGCTTCAACATGGTGGAACAGCAGATCCGCCCGTGGGACGTCCTGGACGCCAACGTGCTGCAAGCGCTGTTCGATGTGCGCCGCGAACAGTTCGTTCCGCCGGCGCTGCGCGCCCTGGCGTTTTCCGACCTGGAACTGCCGCTGGAAATCAACGCGGTCAACACCCGCCAGACCATGCTCGCCCCCAAGGTCGAAGCCCGCCTGGCCCAGGAACTGCAACTGAGCAAGTCCGACTGTGTGCTGGAAATCGGCACCGGCTCCGGCTACCAGGCCGCGCTGCTGGGCTACCTGGCGCAACAGGTCACCTCGGTCGAGATCGACAGCCGCCTGGTCACGTTCGCGCAGCAGAACCTGCAGATGAACAACGTCACCAACGTCAAGGTCGAGACCGGCGACGGCCGCAACGGCTGGGGCTCCACCGAATACGACGCGATCCTGGTGACCGGCTCGGTGCCGGTCGTGCCGGACGCGCTCAAGTACCAACTGCGCGTCGGCGGCCGCCTGGTCGTCGTCGTCGGCCAGGCCCCCGTCATGACGGCCTGTCGCATCACCCGCACCACCGCCGCCAGCTTCGAGACCGTCAATCTGTTCGAAACGGTCATCAAGCCCCTGCGCGGCGCCACGGTGTCGCAGTTCAAGTTCTGAGTCCCGACGGCGGCGCCCCACGGCCCCGCCCTTCCGGCCCGCGTCCGTGGGCCGGATACCGGACCCCAGACCCCGACTCCCTGGAGCAGCACCCCACCTCCTGACAGATCATGCGCGTCCGACTGCTTACGGCTTTACTGGTTTTTACCTCCGCCGCAAGTGTCGGCCCGTCTGTCGCGTGCGCGCAGAACCTGTTGCAGGTGTGGCAATCCGCCCTCGGCAACGATCCCATCTACGCCGCGGCCCGCGCCAACTATCGCGCCGGCCTCGAAAAAGAGCCGCAGGCGCGCGCCCTGCTGCTGCCCGAAGTCTCGGCCGGCGTCGGCGGCGCCTACCAGGAAACCCGCAGCACCCGCGGCCTGAACATGGCCTACAGCGGCGGCCGCGGCGTCTGGGACCTGGCGCTGACGCAGCCGCTGTTCGACTGGGGCCGCTGGCAGAACTACGAACAGTCCAAGCTGATCGTCGCCGATGTCGAAGTGCAGCTGCAGCAGGCCTACCAGGACTTGCTGCTGCGCGTGGCCGACGCCTATTTCAACGTGCTGTACGCCCAGGACACCCTGACCGCGACCGAGGCCGAGAAGGCCGCCGTGGCCGGCCAGCTGGAGTCCGCCAAGCGCAATTTCGAGCTCGGCAACGCCACCATCACCGACACCTACGAGGCCCAGGCCCGCTACGACCTGGTGGTGGCGCAGGAACTGCGCCTGCAGAACGACCTGGATGTGCGCCGCGACGAGCTGGCCAAGATCATCGGCGGCCCGCCCGGCGCGCTGGCCGAGCTGCCGCAGGGCGTGCAACTGCCGGCGCCGCAGCCGGCCCGCGTGGCCGACTGGAGCAACCAGGCCGAATCCTCCAGCCTGGACGTGCTGCGCGCCCAGCTGCTGACCCGCATCGCCGGCCGCCAGATCCAGATCGCCAAGAGCGGTCACTACCCCACCCTGAACCTGCGCGCCACCAGCGGCAGCGCCAGCGACGCGGTGATGCGCAACGCCACGCCGGGCAAGCCGATCGACAGCACCATCGGCGTGGTGCTGTCGATTCCGTTGTATTCGGGCGGCGGGGTGTCCTCGCAGGTCACCGAGAAGGTGCAGCTCGAACAGAAGGCCCGCTACGATTTCGAGGCGGCGCGGCGCCAGGCGGTGCAGGCCGCGCGCCAGTACTACACCGGCGTCACCAGCGGGCTGGCGCGCATCCAGGCGCTCGAAGCCGGCGAGAAATCCAGCCGCGCCGCGGTCGAGGCCAACCGCACCGGCTATGAAGTGGGCGTGCGCATCAACCTGGACGTGCTCAACGCCCAGCAACAGCTCTACGCCACCCAGCGCGACCTGGCGCTGGCGCGCTACAGCACGTTGCTGTCGGGACTGCGCCTGAAGGCCACCAGCGGCATCCTGGTCGAGTCCGACCTGGACGCCATCAACCGGCTGCTGCGCGAGCCGCGCTGAGCGCGGCGCCGCCTCAGGCGCCCTGGATCTTCTTGACCAGCGCCGTGGTGGAACGCTCGAACTCGAACGGAATCGCCACCGCGCGGCCGCCCCAGGACTTGACCAGGGCGGTTTCGGGCAGTTTTTCCATGTCGTAGTCGCCGCCCTTGACGATCAGGTCCGGCTTGAGCTGGCCGATCAGGGCCTCGGGCGTGTCCTCGTGGAACGAGGTGACCACCGTGACGAAGCCCAGCGCCGCCAGCAGCGCGGCGCGGTCTTCCATGCGGTTCAGGGGACGCTCGTCGCCCTTCAGCGGG